>CAZKTE010000011.1:0-23575 GCA_964555625.1 uncultured Isosphaeraceae bacterium
GTACGCGCGGGATGTGCAGGACGCCCAGATGGTGCCCATCGTCGAGCCCGAAGTCCTCATGGACGGCGAACACACGATCGAACGTTGCGAGGAAGTCACCGCGGCGACGCTTGACGCGCTCTACGCGGCCATGGCCGCCAAGGACATCTATCTCGCTGGATCGCTGCTCAAGCCCAACATGGTGCTCAGCGGCAAGGGCTGCCCGCAGCAGGCGTCAGTCTCCGAGGTCGCCGAGGCAACGTTGCGCTGCCTCCTTGGACACGTGCCAGCGGCGGTGCCTGGGATCGTCTTCCTCAGCGGTGGGCAGAGCGAGGTCGAGGCGACCGAACACCTCAACGCAATGAACGCCCTGGGCCAGGACCTGCCATGGGAAGTGAGCTTCTCGTACGGACGCGCGCTGCAGGCCCCGGTGCTCGCGGCCTGGTGCGGCGAGGCGACCAACGTCGAGGCTGCGCAGACTGCGTACATGCATCGCGCGCGATGCAACGGGGCGGCGAGGGACGGATCCTGGTCACAGGAAATGGAATCGCAGTTCGCCTGAGTTTCGTCAGCCGGCGGCGAGTTGCCGCAGTGGCTTGACGACCCGGCTTTCATCGATGCGTCGCTGCGCATCGACCTGGGCGGTGAAGTCCTCGCCGAATCGAATCAGCCGCAGGCTGTTTGCGATCACGATGACGTAGCCCAGGGCGTAGTAGAAGGGCGTGATCCAGATGTTGATGTTGCCCGTGGCCGCAAGGGCCAGGCCCGCGATGGCAAGCAGCAGCGATGCGGCGATGTTCTGCGTGATGACATTGCGTGTGCGCCGCGCCAATGCAATCAGGAACGGGATGTTCCGCAGGTCGTCGTTCATCAGCGTCACGCCCGCCGAGTTGGTCGCGATGTCAGAGCCACTGAGGCCCATCGCAACGCCCACGTCCGCCGTCGCCAGGATCGGCCCGTCGTTGATGCCATCCCCGACCACCAGGGTGCTGCGACCCTGCTGGATGAGGTACTTCAGTTCCTCGTGCTTCTCCTCTGGGAGGCACTCGGCCTCGATGGAGTTGACGCCGACGGCGGCGCCGACGCGCTTGGCGACGTCGAGCCGGTCACCAGTGAAGATCGAGACATGCCGTACGCCGTGCGTACGCATCTCCTCGACCGCCTCGGCGGCATGGGGTCGCAGCTTGTCCTCGAGCCCCACTGCACCCAGGTACTGCGTGCCACGCATCACGTGCACGCTCGACATCCCGGCGATCTTCTCCTCGACCGCCGCGACCTCGCCGCTCACGTCGGGATTGAGCTCGCAGATCCAAGCGCCGCGGCCGGCGTGGACGTCGGCACCCTCGCTGCGGGCGATCACGCCGCGGCCGTGGATCTCTTCGTACTCGCCAATCGATGCCGGATCGATGCGCGCCTGCCGCGCAGTGTCCAGGATCGACAGCGCAAGGGGGTGGTTCGAGTGTTGCTCGGCGTCGGCCGCCGACTGCAGCAGCGCTGCGCCCTCCACGCCCTCGGCCGGGGAGAGGCGACTGACGGCGAACTCGCCGGTCGTCAGCGTGCCGGTCTTGTCGAGCACGACCGTGTCGATGCCGGCGGCCGCCTCGAGCGTTCGTGTCTGCTTGATCATGATGCCAAGGCGCGCAGAGGCGGCGAATGCCGCGACCATTGCGGTCGGGTGCGCAATGAGCAGGCCACCTGGGCAGGTGACCACCAGGACAGTAATGGCGCGTACCGCGGCGTCGTTTCGTACGAGGTCATCAGCGCTGCGGCTGGTGAAGAACCAGACGACGGCGGCGACCATGACCACGATCGAGAAGTAGTAGGAGGCCAGTTGCTCGATGAGCTCTTGGCGACGCGTCCGCGTGGACTCCGCCTCGCGGATGAGCGACTCGACCTTGCCGATGGTGGTCTCGCCTGCGATCGCCGTCACCTTCACGTCGACCTGGCCGGTGAGGTTGGTGGTACCGGCGTACACGTCGGTCCCCACCTCCGCCTCGACGGGCACGGCCTCGCCGGTCAGCGAGGCCTGGTTGATGTCGCTGCGGCCGTCGATGATCACGCCGTCGACAGGGAGATTCTCGCCCGGGCGAATGCGGACGGTGGCCCCGAGCACGACCTCCACCAGTGGCACCGTGCGTTCCACGCCGTCCTCGATGATGCGAGCGGTGCTGGGGGTGAGATCCACGAGGTCGCGAATGGCCCGCTGAGCGCCCCAGGCAGTGCGGCTGAGGATCAGGTTTGCCATCCACAGGAACAGCGCCAAGAAGCCCGCTGCCAGATACATGTTCGCCGAGAGTGCCGCGACGACGGCCAGCGATGCCAGAGCGTCACTGGAGGGCTGGCCGTTTCGGAGCTCTCGCCAGGCGCCCGACAGGAGCGGTATGACCAGAATGATCGCGCCAAGCGCGGCGGGAATGCTCGAGACGAGGTCGTGGGTGGAGAGGAGGCTGCTGATCCACGAGACGGCTAGCAGCACGCCCCCGGCGAGCGCAACAAGCAGGTGTCGCTCGAGACGCTCTGCGCCGCCGAGTCCTTCCTGCTTCAGCTGCTCGTCAATGTTCTGTGCCCCAGCAACAGTCAATTCGGACATGGGAATGGATGCTCCTCTCCGGGAACCACTCACTATATGCCGATTCAGGGTAGGTTGTTCGCCGCCGCGAGGCACGCCATGACCACCACGCCCATCACCATCATCGGGGACGGCCAGATGGGCCTCGTACTGGCCGATGCACTCTGCCAGCAGGGCCTGCCGGTGCGCCTCTGGGGACCATTCCCCGAGGACGTCGAGGCCCTCGGCGCATCTCGCCGCTCGCCGCGGATTAAGGGGTTCGAGTTGCCCGCGGAGGTGGCGGTACACGCCGATGCAGGGGATGCCTTTGCCGGGTGCACCCTGGCCTTCAATGCCATCCCGACGCAGTTCATCCGGGCGACTTGGAGTGACCTGGTCGAGCACCTTCCTTCCGACACGCCGGTGGTCAGCGTATCCAAGGGCGTCGAGATCGACACGCTGCTGCGCCCCACGCAGATCATCACCGACGCCGCCGCCACGGCCGGGGCCACCTGTGTGCTCAGCGGTCCGACGATTGCCACGGAACTTGCCGCGCGCAACCCCGCGGCCATGGTCGCCTCATCGGAGGATGCCGGTCTCTCTGCGCGGGTCCAGGAGCTGCTTGCAGTGCCCTGGCTGCGCATCTACACGCATGATGACCCCATCGGCGTGGAACTCGCCGGTGCGACCAAGAACGTGATCGCGCTCGCGGCGGGCATGTGTGACGGCCTCGCCCTTGGGGACAACGCCAAGTCGGCGCTGCTTGCGCGGGGGCTCGCCGAGATCTGCCGGCTCGGGACCGCGATGGGAGCGCGCCTCGAGACCTTCTTCGGCATCGCCGGCGTTGGTGATCTGGCGACGACCTGCTTCAGCCCGCATGGTCGCAACCGCACCTGCGGGGAGCGGCTGGGCCGCGGGGAGTCGCTCCCGGACATCGAGGTCTCCATGGGCTCGGTCATCGAGGGCGTGGCCACGTCGCGGGCGGTCGCGAGGCTTGCCGAAGAGCAGGGCGTGGACATGCCCATCACGGCGGCGGTCTTCGGGATCCTCTTCGAGGGCGTGGCGCCGCGTCAGGCGATCGCCGACCTGATGGGCCGCGACCTGCGCGCCGAGCAGCTTGGAAGCGCATAGCGCTACTCGTTGAAGCCGTCGCCGACGAGTTCAACGAGCCGAGTGACGGCATCCTGAGCACCATCGCCGCTGGCCTCGATGATCAGGGTCGTGCCCTGCGTGGCGGCAAGCATCATCAACTGCATGATCGACTTCGCGTCGACGGATTCGCCGCCGTCGTCTCGGCGCACGCTGATGGCGCAGGCATACTGGCCTGCGGTCTCGGCGAGAATGGTCGCCGGGCGCGCATGCATCCCGAGTCGATTCGGAACGTCAACGGATGCGGCGGCGGTAGTGCTCATGAGAGTCGTGTCGGATCCGGTGGCGCTGCCTGGGCGGAGAGTCACATGCCCAGGTGAAGCGGGGAGCGTTAGCGGGCGGTCGCGTCGGCTTCCTCGAGGAGCGTGATGACGTCGTCGGGGCTCGTGGCCTGTCGCAGGAACCTTCTGAAGGTGTCCTGGCTCAGGTTTCCGAAGATCGCCTCCATCGCGTCGAGGTGATCCTCGGGTTTATCCTCGGGACTCAGCAGCAGCATGATCGAGTGGACCGGCTGCCGATCGAGTGACTTGAAGTCGATTCCGTCGCCGCTGTTTCCGACGGCGACGGACATCGTCGTGACGCTGGAGTGCTTTACGTGGGGTACCGCCACACCGTGACCGAATCCCGTTGACCCCTTGTTTTCCCGGAGGATCACGGCCTTCACGAAGTCATCGCGGTTGGAGGGGTCCACGCGGCCGGCCGCGACGAGCGCGTCGATCAACTCCGCCACGGCGTCGTCACGGGTCGACGATGCGAGTTCCGGAATCACGGCGTCCTTCACGATGATGTCGAGGAGCTTCATCGGTCGTTGCCTCCGGTGGGAGTGTGGTGCTTGTTGTCACGCAAGCGACTCTTGTGGTCGGTGAGTTGGCGCTGCGAGCGGGTCATGGAGTTGTCGATGGAGGCGTAGATGTCATCCTCTTCGGCGTGGGAGACGATGTCGTCGTGGTGCTCCACGGAGACGATGACCTCGGTAATGAAGCCGTGCGTGCTCTGTTCGAGGATGACCTCGATCTGTTCGACGCGGTCGAAGTACCGCGGAAGGCGTTCGGCCTTCTCCTGGACGTACTGCTCGATGGGGGACGTCAGATCAAGGTGCTTGCTGGTCACGTTGATCTGCATGGGGCGCTCCTCTTCAGGTCTCCTCGTCCTCGGCCTCCCCGGCCGTCTCGAGTTCCATCGTAGCACGATCGCCCGCATCTCCACCCGACTGGTGTCCTGGAACCAGGACGCCGCCACTGACGGCAAAGCGAATGGCCTCCTCCACCGTGATGGGGAGGTCGATCGTGTCCTTGCGCAGCACGGTGATGGTGTAGCCGGTGAACGGCGTCGGCGAACTGGGGATGAATACGACGACGCTTCCAGGTAGTCGCGCCTCGATGGTGCGCATCGGCGCACCAGTCAGAAACCCGACCGCCCAGATGCCCTTGCGCGGATACTCCACGGCCACGACGCGGCTGAACTGCGACTGCTTCTCGTCGCTGATGAGGAAGTCCACGAGTTGCTTGATGTAGGGATAGATCTGCTTGACCACCGGAACTCTCGTCAGCAGGCGCTCAAGGCGGCGATAGATGGTGCGGCCGAGGAAACCTCCGACCAGTCGCCCGGCGACATACACCACGACGATGGCAACAAGCAGCCCCAGGAGGTCCATCCACTTGTTTCTGGCCCAGAAGTCCTCCACATACTCGCGGCGCAGATCGACGCTCAGCGTTACTCGAGCAGCCGCGTCATCAATTGCGATGCCGCGTTCCGCCGCGGCGGCGTCCAGTTCCTCGGCACTGGGTGGAAACGGCAGGGCGTCCTCCACCGCAGGTATCAGGGAGGGACCCTGGACCAGGGCGGTGCGAATGCCGCGGTTGATTGGCTCGGCGATCGCCGAGTCGACGAACTGGTATGCCTTGACAAGCAGCCAGAGCGTCAGGACCGATGGCAGCAAGACCGCCAGTCCCCGGAGAAAGGACCGCCGCGAGTCAGTTGTCGTCTTGCGCTTCTTGTCGTCGCTCATCGCCGCTGCGCCACTATACCGACGGCCGCCATCAGGACGCCGTGCTGCTCACAGCCTGCCCATCGATGAGCCGCACCTCGCCGCCGGCCACCATCGAGATTGCCCGCGGATAGGTTTCGCACTCCAGCGCGAAGACGCGCTCGGCGAGGTCCGCTGCGATGTCGCCATCGTGGACCGGGCAGGTGCGCTGCAGGATCGTCGGCCCGTGGTCGTACTGCTCATCGACAAAGTGAACGCTGCAGCCCGTCTCGGTTTCGCCCGCCGCCAGCACCGCCTCATGGACGCGCATGCCGAACATCCCGCGGCCGCCATGGCGTGGAAGGAGCGCCGGGTGGATGTTCATGACGCGTCCGTGCATCCAGTCGGCCAGTTCCAGCAGCCGCAGGTAGCCGCAGAGGCAGACCAGATCCGGCCGCGCCTCATCGAGCCACGCGCAGACGCGTCTGTCACCGGTCTCTGCTGATTCGTCGCCACTGCGCGCCACGCCGACCTCCAGGCCGCGATCGACAAGTCGCTGCGTCCCGATCAGTCCTTCCCGCGCGGCGATCGCAAGATCGATCCGCGCGTCGAGCGTGCCGTCCTCAATTCGGTCGATGAGATTCAGGACCGTTCGCCCGCCGCCGCTGAACAGCACCGCCAGCCGTGGCGTGCTCACGCGCCTTCATCCCCCGGTGGCAACTGCACCGTCGGGGGCGATGAGAAGGGGATGGCCGCGCCGCTGGCGTCGACGCTGACCATGGTCAGGCTCGCCTCGGTGACCAGGACGCGCTTTCCGCTGGTGTAGCGTTCCGCCTCGACGACGACGTCCACGGTGACCGATGACGTGCCGGTCGCTGCGGTGGTCGTCATGAAGTGCACGATGTCGCCGACCCGTACGGGCTTGCGAAAGTCGACGCGTTCCATGGAGGCCGTCACCCAGCGGTGCAGGCCGTGGCGGCGCGCTTCGACGAATCCGGCGTTGTCGATGTAGGAGAGGATCGTGCCGCCAAAGATCGTGCCCAGAACATTGGCATCGCTGGGCATCATCATGACGCTCAGGGACGGGTTGGGTGCGTCATCTGCCATCGCCGCGCATGATCGTCCCCGCAGGGCGCCTTGGCAAGCCCACCTCAGCGGTGCAGGAACATCAGCCGCGGCATCGCCAACTCGTCGATCAGTCGGCGAACGTCAGCCGGTGTGCCCGACGAGAGCCCGAAGAGGCCCAACATCGGCTCCTTGCGCGAGTAGCGGATGATCGTCGGCTCGATCTCTCCGAGGCTCCCGCGAGTCTTTGCCGCCGTGATGGCGTCGTCGAGGTACCCGATACCGTCGATGAGGCCGTTCTCCAGCGCCGCTCGCGCCGTGTAGATCGAGCCGTCGGCGATCGAGTCGAGCGTGGCGTCATCACCGATCACATGGGCGCGCCCGCTGCGGACGCGGTCGGCGAACTCCTCGTACATCGCATCGAGAATCGTGCCCACGGCCGCCTTGTCGCGGGGCGTCCAGTCCCGGTAGACGTCGTTGGCCACGGACTTTCGCGGCGATCCGGAGGCCACCATCGTCACGGGCGTGACGCCGATGAGATCCATGAGGCCCTCCATTGTCAGGACGCTGGCGATGACGCCGATGGAGCCGGTGACCGTCGTGGGCTGGGCGAGGATGTGGTCTGCGCCGCAGGAGATGTAGTACCCGCCACTGGCCGCCATTCCCCCGTAGCTGGCGACGACAGGGAGCCCCGCCGTCTTGAGGCGATCGATCTGGTGCCAGATCTCGTCGCTGGCCGTTGCGCCACCGCCGGGCGAGTCGACGCGCAGGACGACTGCCCTGACATCGTCGTTGCGCAGGATCCGGTCGACGGCGGCGTGCACGTACTCGGCCGTGCCGCCGTCGATGATGCCCGTTACGTCAAGCTGGACGATGGTGGCGGACTTGCCATCGTGCACCGTCCGAGCGAGCACGGGACCTTCGTCGCCGGAACCGGCAGTCGCTCCGGCAACCAACCCGATGATGAAGACCACCGCGAACACGAACATCGCCGCGACGAAGGCGACGAAGGTGCGGAAGCCGCCGCTGCTGGCGACGACTCGGATCGTGGCAGGTGATGACGGGGACTTGGCTGGGGAATCCATGAGGTGCTCCTTCTGCTTCCGGTCCGATTGTAGGGCCCGTCAGCAGTCTTTCGCGCGAAGCACGACCAGTGCATCATGCAAGCCCAGGTAGTCCTGCCGGAAGTCCACCCGTGGGGCAAGTGCAAGGGCCATCTCGAGCACCGCTTGCCGGTCGAATCGCGTGGCTGGAGAGAGGTCTTCGCCTTCGCGGCGGCCCGCGTCGGATAGGAAGTTGAAGGCGACGCCGCAGCGGGCGCCCTTCCACGCGGTGGCCAGTACCTCCAATGCGAGTTCCTGGGCCATGGCATTGCAGGTCCCGGAGACCACGACCCAGTCCCACCCGGCGTAGCGGCTCAGGTCCGTCACGATGTCGGCGACCTCGAATGTGCAGTTGGGGAGCGAGCGTGCGATGGAAGCCTCGACCATGGGTGCAAGTGCATCGATCCCGAGCATCTGCGCGGGCGCCCTGTCCTGCTCGATGAGCCACGCGGCGAGGTCGCCGACGCCGCTGCCGGCGTCCAGTACCCGTGTTCCGGTGAAGTCCACGGCGTCGCAGATGGCTGCGAATCGCGCCTCCTGGCCCTCGCGGTTGCGCCAGAGCGTGGCCTTGAACCCTGCGCCCATCGACGCAAGGGCCTCCTCGTAGGGCCGCAGGTAGTAGCGGTCTTCAGGCACGCGAACGCACCAGCCGGCGATCGACGGGCATCAACAGCAGTGCGACGGCGTCGTGGAATCGATCGGCGAGCCGACGATACGACTCAAAGCAGCGATCGGTGTCGCGCTCAAGATCAGCGAGGGTTGTTCCGGCAGCCTTGACTTCGCTGGGCGCATCTCCGGCCCACGCCACCGGCGCAATGGCCTGGCACTCAGGGTGGAACTGCACCGCGTAGGTTCGCATGCCATGCCGCCACGCCTCGACATCGCAGCGATCGCTGGTGGCCAGTGCCGCGGCGCCGTCGGGCAGCTCCTTGACCTCCCACTGGTGCCAGTGCAACTGTCGCCAGGTCCAGGGCTGGCCGGCAAGGAGCGCGTCTTCGCGGCCGGCGGGCGTCAGGTGTACGTCATGCCAGCCGACGATCGGCTTGCGAAGCTTGGCGACCTTGCCACCAAGGGCCCGCGCAAGCAACTGGCTCCCGAGACAGATGCCCAGGACCGGCCGCCCCGTGGCGTCGGCCTCGGCCAGCAGCGCGATCTCCTGCTTGACCCACGCTTCCTTCGCCTTTGGTGACTGTCCGCCACCGCAGGAGATGACCGCATCGATGCCCGAGAGGTCCTCCGGCAGCGGCTCGTTTCGGTGTACCCGCACGACCTGCAGGGAGTGGCCAAATGCCCGAAGGTGCTCGCCGAGTCGATCGGATCCAGTCAGTTCACTGTGCTCTATGACAAGGGTGGGCATGGCGGGGTGACACTATCGAGCGGCAGCGACGTTGGCAACCGCTCAGGCAGGTACCGGTGCCTCGACAGGGCGCGGCTCGAGGACCCGGCGCACCGTGGCGGCAATCCCCACCGCGTCCAGACCGGCTTCCTGCAGTTGCTCTGCCCGCGACCCGTGGCCGATCCAGCGATCAGGCAGCGCCATGCGGGTCACGAGCGTGCAGTCAAGTTCGCGGCGGGAGGCCTCCTCCAGAACGCAGGTGCCGAATCCGCCCGCCATGGCGTGCTCCTCGATGGTCACGATGGGAATGCCGTCATCGATCAGTGACTGGATGAGTGCTCCATCGACTGGCCGGGCGAAGCGGGCGTCGTACACGGCGACCTGGGCTTCATCAACGAGCCGGTCGGCCACTTCCATCGCAGCGGCGGCAGTAGAGCCGTAGGCCAGCAGCGCTACGGCCGGAGCCGCTGGCGTGCGAAGGGCTCGTGCGCGACCGAGCGCAAACGGCGGACACGTGTCACCGGCCGGCGTGGGCACCTCGTCGCGCGGGTATCGCACGGCGCTGAGTCCACCGTCCCAGTCGGCCATGAAGGCAAGGGCCGCCTGCAGGCTCGGCTCGTCGATTGCCGCCATGAGGATCGAGCCGGGCAGTACGCGCAGCAACGCGATGTCGCAGAAGCCATGGTGGACCGGTCCATCGCCACCGACGAGTCCCGCACGGTCGAGGCACAGCCGCACCGGGAGTCCCTGGAGCGCCACCTCCTGGAACGCCTGGTCGAAGGCGCGCTGAAGAAACGTCGAGTAGACGGCGAAGAAGGGCTTTCGACCGGCCTTGGCGAGCCCGGCCATCATGTCCATCGCGTGCGACTCGCAGATGCCGGTGTCCCACGCTCGATCGGGGAAGGACTCGATGGCGTTCTTGATGCCCGTTCCGCCGGGCATGGCGGCCGTCGCCGCGACGACCGCCTCGTCGCGCTCCATGAGATCGCAGAGCGCGTCGGCAAAGGCGGCCGTGAAACTGCGCCCGCCGCTTCTGATCTCCACGCCGTCGTCGCCGACGCTGAATGGGCGAGGAGAGTGAAACGCCGTGGCGTCGCGCTCGCTGTAGGCGAACCCCTTGCCCTTGGTGGTGTGGGCATGCAGCAGCAGCGGCCGATCCACGTCGCGCACCTCCAGAAGCATGTCCACCAGCGACGGCAGGTCATGTCCATCGATGGGCCCGACCGTCAGCAGTCCAAAGTGCTCGAACCACGAGTCGGAGAAGATCGCATCCTTTGCCATCTCCGTGATGCGGTGGGACATCTCGCCGAGCATGTTTCCGCCGGGCAGGTGGCTGATGACCTCCTTGGCGGCCCGCTTGACGTGTCGATAGGTCGGACCGACGCGAAGGCGGTCGAAGTAACCGGCGATGGCGCCCTGGGGGTGGGCGATGCTCATGCCGTTGTCATTGAGTACGACGAGGAACTGTCGCCGCAGGGTGCCGGCATTGTTGAGGCCTTCCATTGCGACGCCATTGACGATGCTCGCATCCCCGATCAGCGCGACGACGCGTCGGCCGTCGCAATTGGACTCGGGATCGAAGGCCTCACCGCAGAGTGTGTCGCCTCGTGCCATGCCGACGGCCGTTGAGATGGACGTGCCCGCGTGACCTACGGCGAACAGGTCGTAGGGGGATTCTGCCGGATCAGGGAAGCCAGCCATCCCGCCGCGCTGCCGCAGGCGATCGAGCAGTTCTCTGCGGCCGGTCAGCAACTTGTGCGGGTAGCACTGGTGGCCCACGTCGAAGAGGAGCCGGTCGTGGGAGAAGTCGAAGACGTAGTGCAGCGCGATCGTGAGATCGACGACGCCTAGGTTCGGTGCCAGGTGTCCGCCGCTGCGCTGCACCTGCTGGCAAATCGCCGCGCGAATCTCGGCGGCAAGCGCCGGCAGTTGCTCGATGCGCAGTGCCTGCAGGTCGCCAGGTGAGTCGATGGTTGGGAGGATCTGCCTTGCCATTGGGTCGTCGCCCGAGTCGGATCGCACAGGGTACCTCAAGCAGTGCGGGAGGCCATCCAGTCATTGACGCTTCGAAGCTCATCGCCACCTGCGCCCAGCGTGGAGATCGCCGCTTCAGCGGCCGCGTGCAGGTCGGTGATCGCCGTCCGCGAGGCTTCCACGCCCAGGACGCCCGGGTATGTCAGCTTCCCGGCCGCATGGTCCTTCCCGACGTCCTTTCCGACCTGGCGGGAATCACCACCGCAGTCGAGCAAATCGTCGACGACCTGGAACATCAGTCCCACAGCCACCCCATACGCGTCGATCGCCGTGAGGTTCTCCTCGGAGGCGCCGCCGAGCATCGCGCCCATCCGGCATGCGCAGCGAATCAACTGCCCGGTCTTGCGACTGTGGATGAGTTCGACGTGCGATCGCGGGTCGTCGCCGGGAGATAGGTCGCCGACCGTGTCGTGAAACTGGCCGATGACCATGTCCGTGGTGGCAGCGGCAAGTTCCGCGGCAAGTGGTGCCCGAAGCTGCGGCACGATCGCCTCGTCGAGGGCCGCCGCGAAGGCGGCCCCAAGGAGCAGGTCGCCGGTGAGCACCGCCGTGGCTTCTCCGGCCTGCACATGCAGGGTGGGCTGGCCGCGGCGCAGCTGATCGTCATCGAGGGCCGGCAGGTCATCGTGGATGAGGCTGAAGCAATGCACCAGCTCCACTGCCGCGGCAGCCGGAAGCGCTGCGGCTGCATCACCACCGACGCCGCGGCAGCAGAGCAGCGAGAGGACCGGGCGTACTCGCTTCCCGCCGCTGAGCACGGCGTAGGTGGTAGCCGCCTCGAGCGCCGGTGGCAGCCCCATGGCGGAGATTCGCTCGGCGAGGTCCTGCGTCACCATCGCGGCGAGTTCGGACACGATCGCCGGGGCTTCATGGGCGGGGGCGTGGGCCATGGCCCGATTGTAGGGATCGATGCCTACAATCCACCGCGATGCTGGAGGTCTTCATCGACGACGTGGCCATGCTCGTGGATCGCGGCGGGTACATCATGATCCCGTTGTTGGCACTGAGCGTGATCAGCCTGGCGCTGATCATCGAGCGATCCTGGTTCTGGACGACTACGCTGCGGGAGGGCGCCGGGCCACGGCTCGAGCAACTCAACGCTGCGCTGCGCGGCGGATTGCGCGAGGACGCGACGCGATTGGCGGGCAAGGGCGGATCGCCCTGCGAGGCAGTGGCGAGGGCCATGCTCGAGGGTGGCGCATCGGACGCCGTCGCGCTTGAGGCAGTCGAGCAACAGCGACCACGCATCGATCGATTCATGGTGGCGCTATCGACGATCATTACCGCAGCGCCGCTGCTGGGAATCCTCGGCACGGTGATCGGGATCATCCAGTCCTTCAAATTGCTTGGCGACCAGGCGACGCTCACGAATCCGGCGGACGTGGCCGGCGGCATCGCCGCCGCGCTGCTGACCACCGCGCTGGGTCTGATCATCGCGCTGGTGACGCTGTTTCCCTACATGCTCTTCCGCGGCTGGACGCAGCGCATGCTCGGCCGCATCGAGGCGGTCATCGCCGCGGCCCAGCAGGGACTGGCGGCGAGCAGGACCACATGATGCTCTCACTTGCCATGGCGGCGGCCGTCGCCCTCGAGGAACCCCCGTGGACGCGGCGCGTCGAGCACGAGGGATCGGTCATGCTTGAACTCGCGTCGCGGCGGTACGTGGCCCAGGATCGTCCCGACGTCTGGCTCGTGGGGGTCGCCCACGTGGCGGACGAATCCTTCTACGAGGCTATCTCAGACCTGTTGGCCGGAACTGACCTGGTGCTCTTCGAGTCGGTAGCGCCCAGCGGCTCACGCTCACCTGACGGGGACACGCCCGAGGAGCGGGTGGAGTCCACGACCGCTTCGATTGAGTTCATCGTGGAGACCGCTGCTTCGGCCGCCGACGAGATGGAGATGTTGCCCGAGACCCTCGAGGACGTACTGCTGGACGCGGCGATCCTGGATGCTCGCCTTCCGGGATGGGTGGACGACGCCTCGATCGACGCCTGGGGACGCGAGTTGGTCCTGGCGGTGGACGAGGATGCCTCGACGATCACGATCACCAGTCTCGGATCGGACGGCGCCGAAGGTGGCGACGGTGAGGCGGCGGACCTGCATGCGACCCGAGCCGTTGACATCTCGCCTGCCGAGGATGAGGAGGCGACCGGGGAAGAGGCTCCCGTGCACATCCAGCGCGCGCTGGCCGATGCGCTGGGGCTGGTGTTTCAGCTCGAGGCGTTGCCCTACGACGAGCCGGGCTGGTTCTGCAGCGACATGACCATCGACGAGGTCCAAACGGCCCTGCATGAGCGAGGAGCGGACACCACGGTCCTCGACGTCATGACCGAGTCCTCGATTCCTGCGCAGGTGGCCACCACGCTGATGCGGATGTTGCCTGCCATGGACGCCATCAGTGGCGGTGCGGCCACCGAGACTGCGAGGCTGCTCCTGATCGAGGTACTCACGATGCCCGGCACCGACACCATCGTGGCCGCCATCGACCCGGCGCTCCACTCGGTGATCATCATCGAGCGCAATGCTCGCGTGCTCGGAGATCTCGAGGCGGTGATGTCCCTCCAGGAGGACGAAGAGACGAGGGTGGAATCGGTGTCGGTGCTCTACGGTGCCGGGCACATGCCCGACCTGCACCTGGCGATGGTCTCCCAGCTTGGCTACGCGCCAGCCGAGGCGATCTGGATCCCGGCCATGTCGGCGACCTTGGACGAGACGATCTTCGACGAGCGCGAACTCAAGCGGCTGCGATTTACGCTCCGCTACCAGATGCACAAGGCGGCTGAGGCCGCCGCCGAGCAGGACGACGATCAGTAGGTGTCTGGGGTGTGCGTGAAGTCGCGGGCCGGCACGTCCCCGACCTGGCGCGCGCGGTTGATCCACATCCGCTGGTCGACCAGATCCGAGAGCGGCAGGTCATCGACATGGGCATCGGCGAAGCAGGTGGCGGGCATCCCGTTGTAGCGGCCCAGAGGCACGGCAGTCTCGATGAACGCCTCGAGGCGATCGCCGGGATGAAGTGCCCAGCGGTCATTGCCCGCGACCAGTCGCGGAACGGCCATGTCGGTTCCCGCGATGTGGCTTGGCGGCCGCGAGTGAGAGCCTGCCGAGGCCAGGAACGTGGAGCAGAAGATCACCAGCTCGGCAGGCTTGGAGATCTGACCGGCGGTCGTGGCCACGAGGTTCGCCGGCGTACCGTCTGTGAGTTTGACCTTGGAGAAGAACGGTCTCGGGCGGCGAGGCTCGCCCCACCGGGTCCACCAGCCGCCCACGTAGAAGCCGTTGTATCCAAAGCCCGGCGTGCTGGCGAATTCCCCTGCGTGGTCCTCGATCTCGATGATGTCCCAGTCGGGCGTGTCGTGTCCAAGCAGCGTGCTGCGGTCGTAGTCGAGGCGGTCCATGAGTCGCCAGGTCCAGGGGCCAGCGTGATTGGGCAGGGCGGGGTTGTGATCGGGACCGGGCTCGATGACGTCGCCGTCTGGATAGGCCCAGGCCACGTTCCACGCCTGTTGTACTTCCACATCCAGGTATCCAGGCAACAGTCGCTCGGCCGATCCGGTCGTGTAGAGCTGCCAGGCGAATCCCACCTGGCGAAGCGAGTTGAGTTCGACCGTCTTGCGCGCCCGGCGGCGCGATCCGCTCAGCGCCGGCATGAGCAGGCCTGCCAGGATCGCGATGACCACCAGGACAACGAGGATCTCGATGATTGAGAAGCCGCGTCTCAACGCTTCGCGTCCGGCGCGTCACCCTCGACGGTGACGGGATGGGGCAGGGGATCGGGGGGGATGATCGTGACGGCCTTGTCGCCCAGCTGCGCCTTGCCGCTTCGGACTCGGTCCTGGAAGGCGCGGCACTCGAGCAGCAGGCGATCGAGGATCTCCTCCTCCGGGATGTTTGCGACGCGCTCGCCCTGGACGTAGATGATCCCGCGGCGATCGCCGGCGAATACGGCGACGTCAGCGCCCTCCGCCTCGCCGGGTCCGTTGACCACGCACCCCATGACGGCGACCTTGATGGGCAGCTCGATCTCGTCGGCCAACTGCTCGCGCACGTCGCCGACGAGCGTGAACAAGTCCACCTGGATGCGACCGCACGAGGGGCAGGCGATCAACTCGGCGCCCACGCGGTCCCGCAGGCCCAGACAGTAGAGCAGTTCAAGGGCGTCCTCCACCTCGTGGATCGGATCGCTGGCGTAGCTGATGCGAATCGTGTCACCGATCCCCTCAGCCAGGAGCGTGCCGACGGCGGCGATGGATCGGATGGTCCCCGTCTCGCGCGGCCCGGCGTGTGTGACGCCAAGGTGCAGCGGGTAGTCGAAGCGTTCGGCCAACTCGCGGTAGATGTCGATGACCATGCGCGGGTCCATGAGCTTGGCGCTCAGGCACAGGTCGTCGAATCCCCGATCGTCGAAGACCTCGAGGTACTCCTCGATCTTGGCGATCATCATCGCAAGCAGGCGGCCCTTGTGGCGATCGGCGAAGAAGGTCGCCAGCTCCTCCATGCGCTTGACCTTGTCGCGACGCTCGACGATCGATCCCTCGTTGACCCCGATGCGGATCGGGATGCGGGCCTGCGCGCAGGCGTCGATGACGCTGGCCACCTGGTCGCGGTCATCGATGTTTCCAGGGTTGAGTCGAATCTTGCTCACGCCCGCATCGACGGCCTCGAGGGCGCGCTGGAAGTGAAAGTGCACGTCCGCCACGATCGGCACCGACACCTGCGAGAGGATCTCCGGCAAGGCCTGCGTGTCCGCTCGCTTTGGGACGGCCACGCGGACGATGTCGGCGCCCGCATCGGTGAGCCGATTGATCTCCGCGCTGCAGGCATCGACGTCGTGCGTGTAGCCGGCGGTCATCGTCTGAACGCTGACCGGGGAACTGCCGCCGATGGGAATGGTCCCCACGTCGATGGATCGCGTATTACGCCGCTGCATGAAGAAGATTGTAGGCCCGGTGTCGCCGTCGCCGCCTAGGCGTCGTCCATGCGCTCAAGTTCCTGCACGCCGCCGGGCAGGACCAGGTCGTTGACGGGCGTGCCCTCGGGGATCTGATCCCCGGAGAGATTCATGATCACCACCTGCGGATGCTCCTGCTCGTGCGCCGCAAGCGCGGTCTCGAGTTGTGTCACAACGGCCTCGTCGAGGGCCTTCCATCCCATGCGACCGCGGCACTTGGGGAACGCCGAGCACCCCAACCAGGGACCACGCTTCCCGCGCCGGAGGTTCATGGGCGCCTCGCACTTCTCGCAGGCAAGTTCCGTGACCAGCGGGGGCTGCGCGGGATACTTGATGCCGCCCTTCTTGTCGAGATTCACGACGGCCTTGATCTCCGGGTAGTTGACCGATGCGAGGAAGGGGCCGAATCGGCCCGTGCGCAGTTCCATGGGTGACCCGTCGGCCGGGCACGCCACGTCCACGCGCTCCGGGAGGCGAGGTTGGCCCTCGCGGTCGATCTGCGCCCCGTAGGCGCAGTCCGGGTAGGTGCTACAGGAGAGGAAACGTCCGTTCTTTCCGAAGCGGTACATCGTCGCGCTGCCGCACTCCGGACAGCGGTAGGGGGCAGGCTGCGTCTCCGCCTTGGCATGCGTCATCTCCTCGTAGGCAGTCTCGAGGCGCGCGCTGAATCGGCCGTAGAAGTCCTCGAGCATCTCGACCCACCCGAGCGTGCCGGTGGCAATGCGATCGAGGCGCTCCTCGAGCGATCGCGTGTACTCGACGCCCATCAGGACGGGGAAGGCCTCGACGAGCTTGTCGGTGACGACCTCGCCGAGATCCGTGGGGTGGAACGCCCGCTCGATCTTCTCCACGTAGTTGCGGCGCTGGATGACATCGATCGTCGACGCGTATGTCGATGGTCGTCCGATGCCCTGCTTCTCGAGCTCGCGGATCAACGACGCCTCGCTGTAGCGGCCCGGTGGTGATGAGAACCCTTGTTTGGGCGACAGGTCAAAGGGAACGAGTGCCTGACCCTGCGGCAGCGACGGCAGAGTCTGCTCGGCGTCGGAGGATGGCACGCCGCTGACCTTGTAGAAGCCGTCGAAGGCCAGGGTGCGACCCGTTGTGCGAAATACCGCGCCGCTCTCGACGTCGCTGCGGGCGATGCGCACCTCGGTGCGATCCCACTGCGCGGGCACCATCTGGCTGGTGACAAACCGCGTCCAGATGATCTTGTAGAGCCGCCGATGGTCCTCGTCCATAGAAGAGGGCAGAGTGTCGGGGTGTCGGGTCGGATCTGTTGGTCGAATCGCCTCGTGTGCTTCCTGCGCCGAGTCCGAGGACGCGTAGTGCTGCGGCTTGTCCGGCAGGTAGGGTGCGCCGCAGGACTTGTCCACATAGGTGCGGGCCGCCTCGATCGCCTCGCCGCTGACGTGCGTCGAGTCGGTGCGCATGTAAGTAATCAGCGCGACCTGGCCCTCCTTGGGCAGTCGAACGCCCTCGTAGAGCGCCTGCGCGGCGCGCATCGTCCGCTTGGCGCCGAATCCCAGCTGCGTCGAGGCCGCCGCCTGCAGGGTCGATGTGATGAAGGGCGGCGATGGTCGCACGGTCGTTCGCTTCTGCGTGGTGTCCGTGACGGCGTAGGTGACGCCATCGGCGATGGAGCCGCTGATGCTGATGACCTGCGCGGCGGGGCCCTTGCCCGTCGGATCCACGGTGATCTCGACCTGAACGTGCTCCAGCCCGATCGCGTCGGCCATCGCCACGAGGTCGGCCTCGTAGGCCTTCATGTCCAGCGTCTGGTCGCTGCTGCGGCCCATCGCGAAGGAGGCTCCGTCGAGCTCGACGAGGTCCGCCTCGACGGCAGTGTGCTGGGCGAGGAACTCATTGAGCAGGCGTCGCGTCGGCGGGCGGTCACGCTCATCGCGCTGCGCAAGCAGATCGAACCACTGCGGGCCCGTCTTCGCTGCCGCTGCAGCGTCGTAGGACATGCGCGCGGTGGCCGTCCACTTCTCATCAGGGACATGGGCTCGGATCTCGCGCTCGCGCTCGACGACGATGCGCACCGCCACTGACTGCACGCGGCCTGCGCTGAGCCCGCCTGCGACCCGCTTCCAGAGCAACGGTGAGACCTGATATCCGACGATGCGATCGAGAATGCGGCGGGCCTGCTGCGCGTTGACGCGATCGAGATCGATGCGGTTGGGCTCATCGAAGGCTCGTTCGATCTCAGTGCGAGTGATGGCGTTGAAGATCACGCGCTTGGCGATCGCCGGATCGATGCGCATCTCCTCGGCAAGGTGCCATGCGATGGCCTCGCCTTCTCGGTCGAGGTCCGTTGCGAACCAGACGTCGTCGGCCTGCTTGGCGGCCCGGCGCAAGTCCGTGACGATCTTGCCCTTGCCCTTGACGACCTCGTAGGTAGGTGAGAATCCGTTCTCGACGTCCACGCCGGGCACCGGTTGCTTGACGCCCTTGGGCGACCGCGAGGGAAGGTCGCGGATGTGTCCCACGGAGGCCAGGACCACATAGTCGTCGCCGAGGTAGCGATTGATGGTGCGGGCCTTGGCCGGTGACTCGACGATCACCAGGTGCTTGCCGGTGGCATCGGGAGCGGCTGTCTTGGAGGTCTTCTTGGCCATCGAGATACACCACCCAAATGGATGGGTGGGTGGGAGTTGAGGGAGGAGCGACGCGTCTGTCAAGCGGCAGGGGAGGCGTCGACCCGCGAGAGGATATGCGCAACTGACTGCTCAAGCGTGGCTTGCGGCGAAAGTTCGTCTGCTGCAATGAAGGCGGCGTTGGGCAGGGTCGCGAAGCGCCGCAGCCAGGTCCGCTGCTGCTTGGCAAATCGGCGCGTCAGGATTTTCACCTGCTCGACTGCCTCCTCGAGCGTCATGTCACCGGCGAGGTGGGCCATCAGCTGCTTGTATCCGAGTGCCTGCGAGGCCTGGCCCTGCAGGTGGCCCGCGTCCAGCAGCGACTGAGTCTCCTCCAAGAGCCCGCGCTCCATCATGGCGCGCACGCGGGCGTTGATGCGGCCGTTTATGGTCTCCGTCGCCCAGGTGAGCCCGATGACGATGGCGTCGCTCCGCGGGGATGAGGCCCACTGCGACTGGAGATCGCCGATGGGTGTCCCGGTGGCCTCGTGGACCTCGATGGCCCTGATGATGCGACGGCGATCATTTGGGTGCATGCGGGCGGCGGCGTCCGGGTCGAGGTTCGCAAGGTGGGCCACCAGGGCAGCGGCGTCCATGGCCGCCAGGGCGCTGCGCCGCGCAGGGTCGGCCGGTGGACCGTCAAAGAGCCCAAACAGCAGTGCCTGCACATAGAGGTTGGTGCCGCCGACGACTATGGGCCAGCGACCGCGACCGCGGATCTCCTCGATGGCCGCCGTTGCGGCCTCGAGCCAGTCTTCGACATTGAAGGGCGTCCCCCCGGGGTCCACCAGGTCCAGCAGGTGGTGGGGGGCGGCCGCTCGCTCCTTCGCGGCAGGCTTGGCGGTCCCGATGTCCATACCCCGGTAGACCTGCATCGAGTCGGCACTGATGCACTCGCCGCCGCCCGGCAGGCGCAAGGCGAGGTCGATCGCCAGCGACGTCTTGCCACCGGCGGTCGGGCCAACTAGCAGAACCAGGGGCCGCATCGTCACGGGTGCATCCTAGTGCCGCCGTACAATGCACCGACGGTGAAGCGAACGATCAAGCAGGTCGAGATTGCAGGCAGGCGCGTGCTGATGCGCGCGGACCTCAACGTCCCCCTCGATGACGGGACTATCGCCGATGATCAGCGCATACGTGCCGCCCACGGGAGCATGCAACATGTGCTCGACGCCGGCGGTCGCCTGGTGGTCATGAGCCACCTGGGGCGACCAGGCGGCCTCCAGGATCCGGAGCTGGGCCTTGCGCCTGTGGCATCACGACTCTCGGAGTTGCTCGATCGCCCCGTCCCGCTTCCCGGGGACATGCCCGTCTGCGATGCGGCCGCAGATGCGGTGTCGGCCATGGCGGACGGCGACGTAGTCCTCCTGCAAAACCTGAGGTTCGACGCTCGCGAGCAGGCAGGTGATGAGGGATTCGCCGCGGCGCTTGCCGAAATGGGTGACATCTACTGCAACGAGGCGTTTGGCGCAGCGCACCGCGCAGACGCGTCCCTAGTTGCGCTGCCGCGGGCCATGGGCGATCGACCTCGGGTGAGCGGCTTGCTGCTGGCGCACGAGTTGCGGTGCCTCAGGGAGGCATTCAGCGATCCGACGCGGCCGTTCATCGCGGTACTGGGTGGCAGCAAGGTCTTCGACAAGCTCGGGGTCATCGAACAACTCGTCGGGCGCGCCGACTGCGTGCTCGTGGGCGGCGCGATGGCCTACACCTTCCTGGCCGCGTCAGGCATCGACATCGGAGACAGCATTGTCGAGACCGATCGTCTCCAGGAGACCCGGGCGATCCTCGAATCTGCAGCCGACCGTGGCACGCGGATCCTGCTCCCACAAGATCACGTCACCGCCGCGAGCATCGACGATCACTCCTCCATCGAGACCTGCGCGGGGGCCATCGGCGCCGGTCGCGTGGGCCTGGACATCGGCCCGGCCTCCGCCACCGCGTTTTCCGCGGAATTGGCTGCTGCGGCCACCATCGTCTGGAACGGCCCCATGGGGATGTTCGAGGTGCCTCCGTTCGACGCCGGGACGGCAGCCGTCGCGGACGCGGTGGCGGAGGCCACGGCGCGAGGCGCAACAACCATCGTGGGGGGTGGCGACTCGGCGGCCGCCCTTGCGCAGCGGGGCTTGTCGGACGCCGTCACCCATCTCTCCACCGGCGGTGGTGCCTGCCTTGCGATGCTCCAAGGCGTGTCCCTGCCGGGCGTCGAGGTCCTAGACGACGCCCTAGGCGACAACGGGTGAGGTTCTGGATGCTCAAGGCCTGTGATTGCTCGATACCGATCCTATGATTGTCTCCGGCAAAGGAGCCCTCCCGTGAAGATTCGAACCCTGCTTGCCCTCTCGATCGCCGCCGCCATGTTCGCCGTGCCTGATGCCATGGCCCAGCGTGGCCGAAAGCTCGGTGTCGGTGATCGGGCACCAGATCTTGCCAGCCTCTCTTCCAGTGTGAGTTGGGTGAAGAACGACTTCTCACCGGTGGACGGTGGCACGGTCGTCGTCGAGTTCTGGGCCACCTGGTGTGGCCCATGCCGCCTCTCCATTCCCCACCTGACCGAGCTGCAGGAGCGATACGGCGTCGATGGCCTCCAGATCGTCGGGCTCTCACAGGAAGAGGAACCGGTGGTCAAGGCCTTCGTGAATGCCCAGGGATCACGCATGGACTATTCCGTTGGCGTGACTGGCGGGCGTGGCGGTGCGGACCGCGCCTGGATGGGGGCCGCGGGGAGGAAGACTATCCCCACGGCGTTCATCGTGGATGCAAAGGGCGTAATTCAGTACATCGGCAGCCCCTTGTCCGACGAGTTCGAGGAGGTGCTACCGCTGGTCGTAGCTGGCCGCTACGACGCGGTGAAGATGATGCAAGCATCACCCATGCTCGAAGGCGCGCGCAAGAACGCGAGCCTCCGAAACTGGACCCAGTCTGACGACTACTACGGTGACGCAGTGAACCTCGACAAGAAGGTATTCGCCGAGGTCTACCTCGAGTGGTTCAAGACGCGCCTGCTCAAGCGGGGCGACAAGCAGGCCGCCTACGATTGGGCCCGTGGCGTCATCAAGGATCGCGCGTCTGAGGACCCGGAACTTGCCGTGTGGTTCGCGCAGCTAGTGGCAATCGACCCGGAGATTCCCGAGGACAGGCGTGACTTGGACTTCGCTCTGTTTGCGGCGAAGGAGGGTGCTAAGCATGCCAGTCGCGATGACGATCCGACGTACAGCGCGTCCCAGGCGCTCGTGCACTACCACCGCGGCGAACTCAATGAGGCCATCGCCCTGCAGCGACAGGCCTACTTCGATGCCATGGCGCACGAGAAGCCTACGCACGAGCAGATCCTCATCAACTACCGCGACAAACAGCAGAAGTTGCAGCAGTCGGGGTGAGTGATCCGGTGTCCACGGCGGATCAGACCGCGACGCTGCTGACGGCGCCGCCGGCACTGCCGCTGGTTGCGCCATCGATTCTCTCGGCTGACTTTGCCGCCCTCGGCGACGAGTGCGAGGCGACGCTGGCTGCCGGCGCGGACCTGCTGCACCTTGACGTGATGGACGGCCACTTCGTCCCGAACCTGACCATGGGGCCGGCGCTCTGCGCATCACTTCGCCGACGGATGCCCGACGTCCTGCTGGACGTGCACCTGATGGTCACCCATCCAATGGCGTTGATCGAGCCGTTCGCCGAGGCCGGCGCCGATCACCTGACGGTCCACGTCGAGGCCGACGACGATCCACGGGAAGCCATGGCGGCGATTCGCGCCACGGGAATGACCGCAGGCATCGCCATCAACCCGCCGACGGACCTGGAGGCGATCGACGATCTCGTTCAGGAAGCCGACCTGGTCCTGGTGATGAGCGTCAATCCCGGGTTCAGCGGCCAGTCGTTCATTGCCGACGTGCTCACGAAGGTCGCGGACATCAGCCGGCGTCTGGGACCCGCCCAACGCCTGCAGATGGACGGCGGCGTCTCGCAATCCACGGCCGCCGCCTGCCGCGATGCCGGCTGCGACGTCCTGGTGGCGGCATCGGCCATCTTCGGCAGCGACGACTACGCATCGGCGATCGCGGCGCTTCGAGGCGGCCCGCCGGGGGCGTAGCGGCGATTTTCCACCCAGTTGCTGGACTGTGTCGATCCCTTCCTAGACCATGTCGCCCTCGCACCTAGCGGGGCGATCAGGAGACCGATACGTGGCGGAGCAGACCACAGGGCAATGGGTAGACGAGGCGACCTCGCCGGCGCGCCGCAAGGGCATTCCAGAGGGACTCTGGATGCGCTGCGGGAGTTGTGGGGGGATCCTGTTTCGCCGCAGCGTCGAGAACAATCTCGAGGTCTGTCCCGAATGCGACCATCACTTCCGGGTCGATGCGGCCACGCGCGTCTTCCAGCTCTGCGACCCGGGCACGTTCGAGCCGGTCAACGAGCACCTCGCGCCGGCCGATCCACTGGAGTTCGTTGATCTCAAGGCCTATCCGGATCGCCTCGAAGCGGCGCAGCGCAAGACCGGCTCGCTCGATGCCATTCGCTGCGGGCAGGCGTTCATCAAGGGCCGCAAGGTCATGCTCGGGGTCATGGACTTCACCTTCCTCGGCGGCTCGATGGGCAGCGTCGTGGGCGAGAAGATCCGGCGACTGGTCGAGGCTGCCGGGGACCAGGACCTTCCACTCATCATCGTCGCCTCCTCCGGCGGCGCACGCATGATGGAGTCGGGCCTCTCGCTGATGCAGATGGCCAAGACCGCCGCGGCGCTGGCGCGATTCGACGACATGGGCGGGCTGTTCATCTCGGTGCTCGCCGATCCGACCACCGGCGGCGTG
>CAZKTE010000011.1:23585-34419 GCA_964555625.1 uncultured Isosphaeraceae bacterium
TGACCGCCAGCTTCGCGATGCTCGGCGACATCATCCTCGCCGAGCCGCGCGCGTTGATCGGCTTTGCCGGTCCACGCGTGATCCAGCAGACGATCAAACAGGAACTCCCAGAGGGGTTCCAGACGTCCGAGTTCCTCAAGGAGCGAGGGTTCGTGGACTGCGTGGTCTCCCGCCACGACCTGCGCAGCGAGATCTCGAGCCTCATCGACTACGCAGGCAAGTGACATGGTGACACGCAGCGAGGGCTGGCGCTGGCCGACCATCGCCGCTACTGCCGTCGCCGCGGCGATCTGTGTGATCCTGACAGCAGAACCCTTCGGCTGGGGTGTGGCGCTCTGGGGAGAGGTCATCGCGCTGATCGTCCTGGCCCGCCGCGCCGCATCGCAGCGCACGATGATCCTCTGGCTGCTGGTGACGGGATTCGCCGCCTGGGCGTGGCTGCATCGCTGGATGGATGACGTAGCGGTGGTCGGGTGGCTGGGGCTCTCGCTCTACATGGCCCTCTGGGCGCCACTCTTCTGCATCCTGCTGCGTCACGTGGCCGCGAGTCCATCGCTGGGTCGCTGGGGCATGCCCCTGGTGGCGCCGACGCTCTGGATTGGCCTCGAGTGCGTGCGGGGCATCGTGCTGCTCGGCGGCTACCCGTGGTACCTCGCCGGTGAGGCGACCCTTGGATGGCCCGTTGCGCAGGTCGCCGCCATCGGCAGCGTCTGGCTGGCGGGATTCCTGTGGGTGGCCATGGCTGCGGCCCTGGCCGACCTGCGCGCGCGAAGGCAGGGAACACTGGTGCTGCTGTGCTTCCTGGCTTCCTGCTACTTCGGCATGGGCAGGTTCACCGTGGAGCGGATCCAGCGGCTTCCGGTTCTGGTCGTGCAGACCAACGTGCCCCAGGACAACAAGTCGCAGTGGACCTGGGAGCAGCAGCAGGCGGATGTCTCGGCGGCGATCGCGCTGACGCGCGAGGGACTGGCCGACGGCGATTCACCGGCCCTGGTCATCTGGCCCGAGACCATGCTGCCCGGCGCAGGCATGGAGGTCTCGGCGAGCGACTTTGCTCCCTGGTCACAGTCATTTGAGCCGCTCTGGGCGTGGGCGCAGACGGCCCGCGCGCTGGCTGCGGAGATCGACGTGCCGCTGCTGGTGGGTACGCAGACCTGGATCGACGCACGCGTCGACGAGGAGGGAGACACCCTGCATGCGAGCTGCGACCGGCGGTACAACTCCGCGGCGCTCATCCTGCCCTCCGGCGAACATGCCCGCTACGACAAGATCTTCCTGACGCCCTTCGGCGAGCGCATGCCGTGGGTGGAGCATTGGCCCTGGCTGGCGAAACGACTGCGGGCCATGACGCCCACCGCGATGCAGTTCAATCTATCGGTGGGGTCCGCTCCGAGCCTGATCGAGGTGCCCACTGACGAGCGGTCATCGGTCCGAATCGCCACGCCCATCTGCTTCGAGGACACGGTGCCGTCCGTCTGCCGCGCGCTCGTATACGAGTCCGGGGAGGAGCAGGCGCAGTGCTTCATCAATCTCAGCAACGACGGCTGGTTCGGCGACTGCGATACCGGGCGGCTCCAGCACCTGCGGGCGGCCCGCATGCGCTGCATCGAGAACCGCATCCCGATGATCCGGGTGGCCAATACCGGCATCAGTTGCTACATCGACGCCTATGGGAGGGTCGTGGTTCAGGGGCCGTCGCGGCAGGCCGCGGCCATTCCCATGGTCGTGCAGATCCATACCCGGCGGCCCATGGCCGCGACGATCGGCGACTTCGTTGCGTGGACTTGCCTTGCGGCGGGTATCCTGATGGTCACCTGGACCGTGGTGGAACCGCGGACGAAATCGCCCAGCACGGACGCACGATGACGCGACGATCCATCCCATGCATCCTGGTCCTCTCGCTGTTGGCATGTTCGCCGACTGCGCTTGAGCGGTCCACGCAGGCACCCTGGGGCACCAGAGAGCGATCGGTCGTGGACATCGATTCGGCGGGGCTGCCCTCGGTGCGGCCGAGGGGACCGATGGTCGTTGACGGAGCCACGGTGCGTGATCGCGCACTTGACGTGTTGACACAGGCGGCGACGAGCGCCGACCCGCGATTGCGGGCCAATGCCATCGAGGCGCTGCGATATGGTCCGGACGTCGCCTTGCGCGGCGCGGTCCTTGCCGGGATCGCCGATGAGAATCGGGGCGTGCGATTCGTGGCGACGATGCTCATCGGGGACGCTGAACTCTGTGATCTTGGTTCGCTGCTTGAACCGCTGCTGATGGATGATGCGGCCTCTGTTTGCGCAGCGGCGATGTGCTCGCTCTATCGCTGCGGCGACGGTGTGGACCTTTCGTCGCTTGCGGTGATGCTCGCCAGCGACGACCCCGAACTCCGGGCCAACGCGGCTCTGGTGCTTGGCGCCATGGGCAACGAGTCGGCGATCCCGATGCTCCGCGAAGCGGTGCGGCTGCCGATGCGGGGCGTTTCTCCGATCCGCCGGCGGCTGGTCAACCTCCAATTGGCCGAGGCGCTGGTGCGGCTCGGGGCCCGCGAGGAACTGGAAGTCGTGCGCGCGGCGATCTTCTCAAGCGCAGAGGAGGCCGAGGCCACGGCGCTAGCGTGCCAGATCGCAGGTCGCCTGCATGACGTGGACGTGGCTTCCAACCTGCAGGACCTGGCAGGTGGCGGCACGCCTGCGCGGCAGCCAGCGGAGGTACGCCTCGTGGCTGCCGCGGCACTCGCCCAGATCGATCCCAACCGGATGCCCACGGACGTGGTACTCCGATTCACCACGCACTACGAGCCGAGCCTGCGGGCGCAGGCGGCCGTGGCCCTTGGGCTCCAGGGCAACACCCTGAGCCTTGGTCCGCTGGCCCTGCTGATCGGCGATGACGACCCCCTGGTGCAGGTGGCGGCGGCTGGAGCGGCCCTGCGGATCGATGGAACGGCCACCACGGCAACAGCCGATTGACACCCACCTGCGGGCCCGCTACAACCCACTGAACGGACGCCAGGTGCACATCGGGGGCCGTGCCCTAACGGGACGGAATCATGTCTACCTGCCTGGTGGTCCAGGCCAATTCCAAGCGAGGATTCCCCCGTGCATGTCCTGACCAAGATATTCATCGTGCTTGTAACGCTGCTGGCCATCGCAATGGTGCCGTTGGTGGCCGTCTACACCCACAACGAGGACAGCTACAGGGCTCGCTACCAGCGAGCCGACAACGAGCGGCGCGTGGCGCAGATCCAGGTGACCGACGCCCAGCAGGCGCTGGTCAGCGAGCGGGCCCAGATGCAGCAGGAGATCGACGCGCGAGACGCCCAGATTGCCCGTCTACGTACCGACATGGCCGGCATTCGCAGCGACATCGAGTCCCTGCGTGCCGAGACCGGTCGACTGCAGGCCGAGCTGGCCCAGCGGGATGCGAACCTGCAGGCCCTCGCCGCGGCAAGTGATGTCAACAGCCGCCTCAAGGAGCGATTCGTCTCCGAGAATTACGACCTGCGAGAGCGCGTCCTGCGTGCCGAGCGGGTCGTGATGGAGATCGAGGACAAGCTCGAGGAGTCGAGGCAGGCGTTCGAGGTGGCCGAGGCGGCTCGTCGCAAGGCCATCGAGGAGCGTCATCGACTCGAGAAGGAGCTGGGCTCGATGACCGCCCGGATCGACGACTACGTGGCACGCTTCGGCAGCCTCGATGCCACGGCCGAGGCGAACGACGGCGTGGCCCCCGATCGGACGCTCACGGCGACCGTGCTGGCCGTCAGCCGCGAGGATGGAAATGTGCTCGCGGAGATCAACTCCGGCAGCCGCGACGGCATCCAGCGAGGCTGGGTCATGACCATCGGCAGCGACGGCACCTTCCTGGGCCGCTTCCAGATCGAGGAAGTGGACATCAACCGCTCCATCGGCCGTGTGACGCTCGAGAGCCCCGACCGTGGGCTCGTGTCGCCCGGGTCGACCGCCTACGCGATCAAGGGACGCAATTGAGGCCATGACGCAGTTCGATGCAACAGCGGCCTCCCGGCCGGCGCGACCTGACGTCTACTCGGGGCTGCTGTGCGTGGCGACGATGCTGCTGGGGATGGGCGTGGCATGGATGGTGCTGACCAACACCGAGCACTCCGCGCTTGACGATCGCAGCGAGGGCGGCCCGCTGGTCCTCGTCGCGCCTCGCTGAGCACTCTCGCTCCAACCGATCCCGCGGTATGATCCTCGCCGGCCCCGCGGAGGGCCAAAAAGAGGAGCAATCGAGGTGTTCGACAAGTTGCTGAGCTGGTTCAGCGTGGACATGGGCATAGACCTGGGGACCTGCAACACGCTGGTCTGCGTGCGCGGCGAGGGCATCGTGCTCAACGAGCCATCGGTCGTCGCCGTCAAGCGCGGGACCAACCGCGTCCTCAACAACGGAAATGCTGTGGGCTGGTCGGCCAAGGAGATGCTTGGCAAGACCCCCGGCTCCATCTCCGCCATTCGTCCGCTCAAGGACGGGGTGATCAGCGACTTCGAGATCACCGAGGCGATGCTCAGCTACTTCATTCGCAAGGTCAGCGGGCGCTCTCGGGTGATCGGGCCACGGGTCGTGATTGCCGTTCCAAGCGGCATCACGGCCGTCGAGAAGCGCGCCGTGCTCGATTCTGCCGAGCGTGCCGGGGCGCGACGGGTGTATCTCGTCGAGGAGCCCATGGCCGCGGGCATTGGCGCGGACCTTCCGATCGTCGAGCCTACCGGTTCGATGGTGGTGGATATCGGCGGCGGCACGACCGAGGTGGCGATCATGTCCCTTGCGGACATCGCAACCTGCGAGTCCATTCGCGTGGCAGGTGATGATCTTGACGAGGCGATCATTCACTACATGAAGAAGAACTACAACCTCACGGTTGGCGAGCAGACGTCGGAGCGGATCAAGATCGAGGTCGGCTCGGCGGCGCCCGTCGGCGAGGAGACCACCATCGACGTCCGCGGTCGCGACAACGTCACCGGTCTTCCCCGCAAGACCACGGTCACCAGCGAGGAGATCCGTGAGGCGATGCAGGAGCCGATCCACGCGATCTGCGACGTCGTGAAGCGGACGCTCGAGCGGGCCCAGCCGGAGCTCGCCGCGGACCTCGTTGACAATGGCATCGTCCTCTGCGGCGGCGGCGCGCTGCTGCGGGGGATCGACATCGTGCTCGCCGAGTCCACGGGACTGGACGTGCGGGTTGCTGAGGATGCGCTGACCTGCGTGGCCCGCGGGACGAGCATCTACCTCGACCACCTCGAGGAGTGGAAGGCAACCATGGAGTCGGACATGGACGAGTTCTGATCGTCCGAACCTTCCCCCTTCCTGGCACATGACAACCCTCCACCGACGAAGACGCGCCGCCGTGCCGATCGTGGTGGCATTGACCCTCGTGCTGGCCTTGCTGCCGGCCTCTTGGCTGGGCTGGACGGCGGATCTGGCGGACCTGGTGCGCATCCCGGTCATGCCCCTTGCCCACGTGGGCACGAGGCTCAGCGGCTGGGTGCGGCCGCCCATGGAGCCAGGTGACCTGCCCGGGGAGGAGACCGAGCGGTCCGCGGTGGCGATCGCCGAGCGCGACGAGTACCGCCAGCTTTACAACCAGCAGCGTCTGCGCGCCGACGAGCTCGCCGATCAGCTCCGCACGCTGCAGGGACTTCCCCCGACGGCCCTGCGCAATCCCATGCCGCCGCTGGTCCTGCCCATGGACATCACCGGGATCAATCCCAGCGACCCGTCATCGCACGTCGAACTGAAGTTGATGCGCGAGGCGCGTGGCCGCGTCGTCGAGGGTGACCTTGCGGTCGTCGGGCATGACATCGTCGGCCGCATCGCACGCATTGGCGCCATTCGCGTCGAACTGCGACCGATTCCAAACAGCGAGACGGGCCTGGTCCGCGGCGCCGTCATGGCGGCGTTTCCAGGAGCCAATCGCGAGCCGATCCCGGTGCTGCTCAAGGGAGACGGCCGCGGCGCCCTGCACGGGGAGGTCGATGCGCGCAGTGGCGTGGTCGTCGGCGACCTGGTGGTGCTCGATGAACCCTCGTGGCCCGCGGTGGGCCGGGGGCTGGTGCTTGGTCGCGTGATGGCTGCTGCGCCCATGGACGAGGCGCCGCTTCGGCGGGCCCTGCGCGTCGTGCCGCAGCGGCGCGCGCGGGACCAGGCGTGGGTGATCGTGCTTGCAACCGGCGAGGGCGAGCAATGAGGTGGTGGATCCTGCTCATCGCGGCGATTCTGGGCCTGGCCTTCGACACCGGGTTCGCCGGGATACTGTCTCTGCGGGCGGTCGGCTCGATCACGCCGACGCTCATGCCCGTGCTACTTGCCTTCGTAGCCCTCTTCGCTCCGGCCCAGGCCGCCCTAGTGGCCGCGTGGATTCTCGGGCTATTGGTGGATCTCGCTCCCGGCGAGGGCCAGCTTCCCGGCGGTGCCCACCTGATTGGTCCTCATGCGATCGGGTACCTAGCGGCGGCGTTGATCATCGTTCGGGTGCGGACCGTGGTCTTTCGCCAGCAGATCCTGACGATCGCGATCCTCGCCGCAGGGACCGTCGTAGTGACCGGAGCCGTCGATGCCTTCCTGCAGTTGTTTCGGGGGTTCCTGCCCTGGACGCCGCCGGTGTCCGGGGCCGGCATGGTGGCTCTGGGGCAACTCCTGGGCACTGCCCTCTACAGCGGTCTCCTGGCGCTGCCTCTTGGCCTGCTGATGGTCTCGACGATCGGGGTGTGGCACTTCCATGCACCAAGCGGACGGCGGGCGACGTGGCGATAGACTCCAAGCGACCATGACCAACTGGATCATCCTCGACGATGCGTACGCGGGGCTCGCGCCCCTGGCGGACCTGCGCGCGGTGTTTGAGCAGCGCAGCGGCGGCGACTCCACGCTTGAGCGCCTCACGCGCCAGCTCGGCAGCCCACCGAGCGGCTTCATCTGCGAGGACGATGATCGAGCGGCCCTGATCGCAGAGCGCACCGGGCTGGAGCGCGTGCTTGAGAGCGACGACCTGGTCATCAGCGGCCGCTGGCTCGGCGATGTACCCCCGGAAGTGGGCGACGACGCTGCCATCTGCGACGCGGCAGACGGCAGTCTGATTGCTCGCAGCGGAGGCGGTGCATCGAGTACCGACATGTCCGACGCGCCGATGCTGCGGGCGCCCTGGTCGCTGCTTGACCACCTGCCGCGCCTGCTTGCCGGCGATCTGGAGGCGGCAGAGGAGCTTGGGCGACCGGACGGTGGGGCATGCGTTGGCGACCATCGCATCGACGTCCACTCCTCGGCGACGCTCTTTGCGGGCGTCGTGCTCGATGCCACCGCTGGCGCCGTTCGCATCGAGGCCGATGCGACGATCCGTCCCAACGCCGTGCTCTGCGGTCCCTGTTGGATTGGAGCGGGCACGACGATCATCGACGGCGCGCACATCAAGGCCAATGCGGCGATCGGGCCCGGGTGCAAGATCGGCGGCGAGGTGGGCGGCACGATCATCCAGGGCCACTCCAACAAGTGCCACGACGGACACCTCGGCGACAGCGTCGTAGGAGAGTGGGTCAACCTCGGGGCGGGTACCACAAACTCGAACCTGCTCAACACCTACGGTGACGTCATCGTCACGGACCTCGATGGCACCAAGCACCGCACGGACCGCGCCTTCGTCGGCTGCTTCCTCGGAGACCACGTGCGCACCGCCATCGGCACGCGGATCATGACCGGCACCGTGGTCGGGACCGGGGCGATGATCGCCTCCACGACGCCACCTCCGACGCCCACCCCGCGCTTCGCGTGGCTCACCGATTCGGCCAGCCGCGCCTATCGCATGGACAAGTTCATCGATGTTGCCAGGACCGTCATGGGGCGACGCAACGCGGTCCTCTCCGCGGCGGCGGAGGCAGTGATCCGTCGCCTCGGGGACTGATCCCAATGCCCTCCCTCTACCTCATCGACGGCCACGCCCAGTTCTTCCGGGCCTACTACGCCATGCGTACGGCCCTCACGAGCCCCGTCACCGGCGAGCCGACCTTCATGGTCAGCGGGTTCACCGGCACAATGCTGAAGCTCCTGCGCGACCACAGGCCCGACTACCTGGCGGTGGTGATCGACGTGGCAGGGGATCAGGAGAGCTTTCGCAGCGAGATCTACGAGGACTACAAGGCCAACCGCGAGGAGGCGCCCGACGACTTCGGCGGGCAGGTCGATCGGTGCCTGGAGGTCCTCGATGCGCTGGCGATCCCCGTGCTCGGCGAGGAACGCGTCGAAGCGGACGACGTCATCGCCTCGCTGGTGACGCAGTTGCGCAGCGATCGTCCCGAGTTGTTGATCCGCATCGTCTCGCGCGACAAGGACCTCACGCAGTTGGTGGGCGAGGGCGTCGACCTTTTTGATGCGCAGAAGGACGCAATTGTCGAGCCATCGGACGTGTTCAAGGTCGAGGGCGTCGAGGCTTCGATGGTGGGGGACATCCTTGCGTTGATGGGCGACACCAGTGACAACATCCCTGGCGTCCCGGGCATCGGCCCCAAGACCGCCGCGCAGCTCATCATCGAGTACGGGACCATCGACGCGGTCTACGAGCACCTTGAGGACCTCACGCCCAAGCGGCGAGAGAACCTTGCGGCCAACCGCGACCAGGTGGACATGAGCCGCCAACTCGTCGAGCTCGTCCGTGACCTCGACGTCGAGTTGGACCTTGAGGAGGCCATCGCCGACCCGTCCAGCTGGGACGTGACTGCGGTGACGAAGCTCTTTCGCGAGTTGGGCTTCAACCGGCACCTCGAGGAAGCGCAGCGCCTGGCCGGTGCGACAACCGAGGCAGCGAAGGCGGCGCCCAGCGAGGGGCGACGGCCGGCACGCAGCACCGGCACGCTCTTTGACAGCGGGCCAGATCGCGACCACGCCGCCTACAGCGCCGGCTACGAGCTGGTGACCACGCAGGCGGCGCTTGATGAGGTCCTTGCGCGCGCCACGACAGCGAGCCGCTTCGCCATCGACACCGAGACGGATGGCCTTGATCCTCGCACCGCGAACCTCTGCGGCGTCTCCATCAGCGTGGAGGCAGGGCATGGGGCCTACATCCCGGTGCGATCCCCCGATCTGGCGTCCCACCTCGATCAGGAGTCGGTGATCGCGGCGTTGCGACCGCTGCTGGAGGACGCGTCGCTGCTGAAGATCGGACACAACATCAAGTTCGATGTCAACATCTTGCGGCGAGCCGGGGCGGAGTTCTGCGCGCCGGTTGCCGACACCATGCTCGCCGCCTGGCTGGTCGATGCATCCCGCAGTGGCTACGGGATGGATGCGCTTGCCTTGGGGCTGCTCGAGTACGACTGCATCCCCATCAGCGACCTGATCGGTCGCGGCAAGGATGCCGTCACGTTTGACACGATTGACCTCGACGACGCCCATGTCTACGCCGCCGAGGACGCTGACATCACGCTGCGGCTCTGGGAGCGGCTCTGTGGGGACCTGGAAGGTCCCTTGCGCGGGCTCTTCGATGACGTCGAGTGCCCGCTGATTGCCAGCTTGGCGGACATGGAGTGGGCTGGCGTGCGCGTTGATCCTGCCGAACTCGACCGCCAGCGCCAGCGGCTCGTCTCTCGCATCGAGGAACTCAAGGTTGCCATCGGCAAGGCCGCGCCCCATCCGTTCAACCCAGATTCCCCCAAGCAGCTGGGCGTGGCGCTGTTCTCAGCCGCCGATGCCGACCCGCCGGGGCTGGGCTTGAAGGTGATCAAGCGCGGCAAGACTGGGCCCTCGACCGACCAGGAGGTCCTGGAGCGCCTCGACGCCGATCCGAACGTGGAGACCACCATCCCGCGACTGGTGCTCGAGCACCGACTGCTCAGCAAGCTTGTGAGCACCTACCTAGTGGCGCTCAAGGAGGCGATTAACCCGCAGACCGGCAGGGTCCACGCGTCCTTCCACCAGACGGGGACGGCGACGGGACGGCTGAGCAGCAGCGACCCCAATCTCCAGAACATCCCCATACGCAGTGAGGTGGGTCGCGAGATCCGCCGCGCCTTCGTCGCCGAGGAAGGCCATGTCCTGGTCTGCGCGGACTATTCGCAGGTCGAGCTGCGGGTGCTGGCGCACCTCAGCGGCGATGTGCCACTGATCGCCGCCTTCCATGCCGGCGAGGACATCCACCGTATCGTGGCGGCCGAGGTCTTCGGCACGCCCCTTGACGAGATCAGCGACGAGCAGCGTTCCGCTGCGAAGATGGTCAACTTCGGCATCATCTACGGCGTGACGCCCTGGGGACTGGCGCGGCGCCTCGGGGACGACGTGCCCAACGAGCGTGCCGCGGCCATCATCGACGACTACAAGGCACGGTTTCCCGGGATCGATCGGTTCCTGCGGCGCTGTGTCCACGACGCGGAGAACGACGGCTACGTCGAGACGATCCTTAAGCGCCGCCGCCCGATCCCGCAGGTGCACTCGAGCAACCCGGCGCAGCGCGCCCGCGCCGAGCGCATCGCCATCAACACGGTCGTCCAGGGCAGCGCCGCGGACCTGATCAAGTTGGCGATGCTCGCGTTGCGTGACCGCATCGGCGAACTTCCGGGGGCGAAGTTGGTGTTGCAGGTGCACGACGAGCTCGTGCTCGAGACCCCACAGGAGTGCGCAGATGCGACCCGCGATCTGCTGGTTGAGGTGATGGAGGGCGCGATGGATCTCTCCGTTCCGCTGCGCGCAGACGCGGCGGTGTCAGCGTGCTGGAAGGATGCCAAGTAGGCCACCTTGACCCCTATGGGGCCGCTAGTACAATTCCTAGTCCCCGAGGGGCGGTAGCTCAATTGGTTAGAGTTCCGGACTGTCGATCCGGTGGTTGCGGGTTCGAGTCCCGTCCGCCTCG
>CAZKTE010000012.1:0-31712 GCA_964555625.1 uncultured Isosphaeraceae bacterium
GAGAATGTCGACGACGTGGTACGCCGAACCCGCGAGGAACTCGACGCACTGGACAAGGTCGCCGCAGCGGCCGGGGAGCCCGAGATCGACGCGGACTTCGTCGCTCTGGTCATGGCCATGGACCTGGAGCAACTCGAGGAGCACGCCGATCATGGCGGCGAGAGCCGCCGTGCCCGCCGGGCGGCCGAGCATCGGCTCGATGCGATCAAGGAGCACCTGGACCGCCGAGAACAGGAGTTCCTCGTCGAGCGCACGTGGCTCATGGAGCAACGCGGCGAGGTGTGACGATGAATGGGGGGATGGACCTCCCCACCCTTGATCTTGCCATTCGGCTCGTCGCAGCGCTGCTGCTTGGCGGCGTGATCGGCATTGATCGCCGACTTCACGGCAAGCCCGCTGGCCTGCGGACCATGGCGCTGGTGAGCCTCGGCGCGGCGACATTCACGCTCATAGGGATCGAGGCGATGCTGCAGATCTACCAGGCCGAGCAGGCGGCGGGCATCGAGCAGACCATCAGGCTCGACACCAGTCGCGTCATCGCAGGCATCGTGGGAGGCATCGGATTCCTCGGGGCGGGGGCAATCATTCAGGGCCGCGGTCGCGTCCACGGCATGACGACCGCGTCCGGGATATGGATGACCGCCGCCGTCGGCGTCGCCTGTGGGCTTGGGCAGTTCATCCTCGCGGCGATCGCCACCGCGCTGGCCTTCGGCGTACTCGTGCTGCTGCGTCAGGGATCCGAGGAGGACGGAGAGTGACCCACCGTCTCGTGTGACGCCCAGGGGTTCACGTGGTGGCACGCGCGTCCCGTGCGCTCGATGTAGTCCTGGTGTCCGTCCTCGGCGAGGTAGAACGTGCCGGCTGTCTCCACCTGCGTTGCGATCGGCGCATCAAACGCGTCCGATGACGCCATCTTCTCCACGAACGCGCGCGCCTCGGCGAGTTGCGCCTCGCTCGTGCACCAGATGCCACTTCGATAGTGCGCTCCGATGTCCGGACCTTGTCGATCCACCTGCGTCGGGTCGTGCATCACGAAGAATGCCTCCAGAAGTTCGCCGTAGGAGAGGACCGTCGGATCCCAGATCACCATCACGGACTCGGCATGTCCACTTCTTCCGCTGGAGACCTGCTTGTAGGTCGGATCCTCGACCTGACCCTGCATGTAGCCGCTGACGGCGTTGATCACGCCCGGTCCCCGCTGGAACCAGTGCTCGACCCCCCAGAAGCAGCCGCCTGCGAAGTACGCCGTCTGCGTCTTGATCGGGCGGCTCGTCGGCGGAAGCTCGTCGTCCGAGTCGTGGAAGACCAGTGACGCTGAGTTGAGGCAGTAGCGCAGCCCCGTCGGCCGCGGCCCGTCCTTGAAGATGTGGCCAAGGTGGGCGTTGCAGCGCGCGCAGGTGAGCTCGGTGCGAGTCATCCCATGGCGAGTGTCGTTGTGCTCCGCCACGTGCAAGGCATCGAATGGCGTCCAGAAACTCGGCCATCCGGTGCCGCTGGTGTACTTGTGATCGCTCGAGAAGAGTGGCAGTCCGCAGACGACGCACGCGTAGAGCCCGCTCCGCTTGTTGTCGAGGAGGTTTCCGCAGAAGGGCTGCTCGGTGCCCGAGCGTTGCGTGATCGCAAACACGTCCTCGTCGAGCGCCTCGGCGAGTTCCTTGACGGCGTCGTTCGCCAGCGGCGTGACGTCGTATCCGCTCCTGGAGTAGTTGGGGCTGGTCACGGGCATCTCCTGTCGAATCCCGTCGGCGGGATCCGGCGCTGCCGAGAGGACGGCGATGAGTGCAAGCCATTGCACGTCTCCATGCTAGGCGCGGCTGGCATGCTTGTCATCGTCGATCGGATAGGGTCCCCGTCCAATGGCCACGGAAGCGGACCAGGAGCGACAGACGCGTACAGTTGGCGTGGGGCAGGCAGTTGGGGCCTACGGCTGGTGGGGGTGTGTCACTCCCGTGTACTTCAAGGTACTGGCCCACGTGGGCGCCCTGGAACTCGTTGCGCTGCGAGTACTGACCGGGGTGCCGATCCTCGCCGTGCTCGTGTGGCGCCGGGGCTCCTTCGGTGCATGCCGCACGGCGCTGGCGCGCTCGACGACGCGTTGGGCGCTGGCGGCATCCACACTTCTGATTGCCACGAATTGGTTCGTCTTCATATTGTCGGTCCTCTGGAGCCGCCTGACCGAGTCGAGCCTCGGCTACTACATCAACCCGCTCGTGAGCGTGCTGCTCGGCTACGTGGTGCTGCGAGAACGCCTGCGGCCGCTCCAGTGGGTGGCGGTTGGCATCGCCTTCGCGGGCGTGGCGATCATGGCGATCCAGCAGGGGAGCTTGCCGTGGATCTCGCTGACGCTCGCGTGCTCCTTCGGGCTCTACGGCCTGTTGCGCAAGCAAATGGCCATCGGCAGCGTCGAGGGACTGGCCATCGAGATGGGAGTGCTGGTCCCGGTGGCGATCGCCGTCCAGGCATACCTGCTCATTGAGGGTCGATCGGTGCTCACGGGCGCCACCGCTACTCTCTGGGGCCTGCTGCTGCTGGGGGGCATCGTCACGATCATCCCACTTGTCCTGTTTGCCGCCGCAGCACGGCGGCTGAAGCTGGCCACCATGGGACTGCTGCAGTACATCGCGCCCAGCGGGCAACTGATGCTCGCAGTCCTGGTCTACGGCGAGCCATTCTCGGAGGGGACCGCGATCGTCTTTGGACTCATCTGGGTGGCAGTCATCCTCTACTCGCTGGACGCCCTGCGGAGCGGTCCTTCCCCTGATCGCCGCTAGCATGCCACGATGCACCTGTTGATGATGCTTGCGGTCCTGCTTGGGCCGCACGATCCTCCCGCCAATGCGCGCGCCATGGCACCCTTCCTCGTCGAGGACGGCGCTGGCGGCGCGTACCTGACGTGGCTGGAGCCCGCTGAGGAAGCGCAAGACGATTTGGTGTTGCAGCTTGCGCACTTCGAAGATGGCTGCTGGTCCCAGGCGCGCACCATCACGCGTCGCAACGACTTCTTCGCGAACTGGGCGGATGTCCCCGAGATCGCTGTCGCCGGCGACGGCGCGCTGGTCGTCGCTTGGCCGCAGAAGTCGGGCCCCGGGACCTATTCCTACGATCTGGCTGTGGCCCGATCGCGCGATGGCGGGGCCACGTGGACGCACCTTGGAACGCTCAACGACGACCGCACCCGCAGCGAGCATGGCTTCGTCTCGATGCTCCCGGAGGGCGACGGCGTCCGCGCCTGGTGGCTCGATGGTCGCGCCATGACCGAGGAGGGGCATGGGCACGGTGGTGGCGACATGCAACTGCGTACTGCGCGCATCGGCGACGCGATCGAGGAGAGCGTTCAGCTGGATCCACGCACATGCGAGTGCTGCGGGACCGACGCGGCGATCGTCGGTGGCGAGCCGATTCTGGTCTACCGCGATCGAGTCGAGGGCGAGGTGCGCGACATCTCGATGGCCTACGGAAACGCCGTGGCTCCGGTCCACGATGACGGGTGGGGGGTCTCGTCCTGCCCGGTTAATGGACCAGTGATCGCTGCGATCGGCGACCAGGCAGTCGTTGCATGGTTCACGGACGCGATGGACAGTCCATCGACGGTCCGTTACGTGTTCGTAAGCACATCCGGAATCGCTGCGCCTATAGATCTGTCCCAGAAGGCGGTCGGGCGCGTGGCAGTCGCCATGCTTGGCCAGGACAACGCGATGGTGTGTTGGCAGGAAGCGGGGGGCATCCTCCTTGCTGCGACCGTCAAGCCAGACGGGCACCTTGAGCCAATCGAGATTGCGCGCATCGCCGACTCGCGAGCCGCAGGCTTCCCGGTCATGGTTCGGCTGGAGGATGGCGTCCTGTTCGCCTGGACGTCGCCCGATCGTGCTCGTGGAATCGAGGCACGACTAATCACGATTCCTACCGTTCCTGCTGACTAGGCGGCGTGGCCATGTCTTCGCTCGCCAAGACCGCCAGAGTCTTGCCAAGCGGCGCAAGTTGCAGGTCCAGGGTTGCGCCACCGGACTTGTTGAACCACTCAAGGCGAATCTCGTGCCATCCTGCGGCAAGCGGGGCGGTACCGGTCAACACCTGCGGCCCGTGCAGGCCGTCGTTGTCAATGACGAGGTAGTCATCGACGTAGAGCCGTGACCCATCGTCGCTCTCGAGTGCGAACCGGTAGACCTCACAGAGATCGACCCTGAATCGACCGCTGTAGACGCGCCCCTCAAACTCGTTGCCCGGCTCAGCCGTGATGCTCGGCTCCTGTGACTGGACGGGTGGACTGGCCGCTGCGAAATCAGGCAAGGCATCCCAGTTGCCCAAGTAGCGCTGCAGGAGCAGGCTACCGGTGTCGCTGGGTGCGTTCGTGAGCGCGGGCCAAGGTGCGACCCGCTGCAGGGTCATCGCGGCAGATGAGCTCACAGCAGCCCCGTCGTGGAAGGAGCGGGCTTTGACGGTGGTGGTATCTGAGACTCCAAATGGACCCTCGTAACGCGGCGAGCCGATCGTCGGCTCGCTGCCGTCGGTCGTGTAGTGAATGGCGAGGTCGTCGGACGCAACCCGGCAGGCGACCTCCATCGTTGAGACGAACTCGGCCGCCGCCACGTGGATGGCCGGCGTCTGGTAGATAACCGGATCGCCCTCCAGTTCGATGGCGACCACGGATACGTGCTGGCTGGGTGCCTTGAGGGGCACGCTGATCGTTACTTCCCCATCGTGTGCCTTGATCGCCGCGGGAAAGTGGGGGTTTCCCAAGATGCGCGCGCTTTGGACGTCACCGGCGAGGCCCGAGATCGAGAGCGTGCCGTGCCGCGGCCAGTCGAAGACGTGCAGGTAAAGCGTGGTGCGATCCCCGTCCGACTTGCGCGTGGCGCGGCCCCAGGGCAGCGATGAGAAGGGGCTGCCGGTCGTGCCGTGAATTGCCTCGCCGTTGACGTCCATCCAGTCTCCGATCTGGGAGAGTCGTTCGATTGACTCGCGCGGGAAGGTGCCGTCGGCCTTGGGGCCGACATTGAGCAGAAAGTTCCCGTTCTTGGAGACGATGTCGCAAAGCTTCTGCAGCAGATCGGTCGTGGACTTGAAGTTCTTGTCGTGGGCGTTGTAGCCCCAGCGGTCGTTCATCGTCATGCAGGTCTCCCAGTCGAGGCCCTGCTCGACGGCGTCGGGGATCTCCTGCTCGGGCGTTGCATAATCGCCGCTGTAGCCGCCGCTGTAGCCGTCCATGCCCGTCAGCCCGGCCATGCCTCCACGCGCGCCGAGGCGGTTGTTGACAATGATGTCTGGCTGGAGTTCTCGGCAGAGCTCGTAGAGTTCGGCGCCGTAGGCGCCGCGCCACGTCGACTCCCACTCGCCGTCAAACCACATGATGCCGACGGGCCCGTACTTGGTCAGCAGTTCGGTGATCTGCGCGGCGAGGTACTTTCTGAAGCGATCGAGGTCTGCGCCATCGCTACTCCGGTCCGTCTCCCACCCGCGCCTCGGGATGTAGTCAGGGTGATGCCAGTCCATGATCGAGTGGTACCAGCACATCCGCACGCCATGCCTGGGCGCTGCGTCGGCCAACTCGGCCATGATGTCGCGCTTGAATGGCGTGGACATGATGTCGAAGTCGGTGTGCTGCGAATCAAAGAGGCAGAAGCCGTCGTGGTGCTTGCTGGTGATGACTACGTAGCCCATCCCCGCATCAGCGGCCATCGCACACCAAGCGTCTGCGTCGAACTTCACCGGGTTGAAATCCATGCGGAACTGGTCATAGGTGTCGAGGGGAATCTGCGCCGTGGTCCTGATCCACTCGGCATGGCCGGTGCCCTCGCCCCAAGTGCCCGCGGGCACGGCGTAGAGTCCCCAGTGGATGAACATTCCGAAGCGTGCCTCTCGCCACCAGTCCAGTCTCGGATCTGGCGCGGCGTCCTGATGCATTGCGATCATTGCTGCTGCAGCGAGTTCCAACATCGCAGCACTCCTTTCCCTCTAGTCATGCGCCTGCGGCCATGGTCGGCCAGTGCGTCTCTCCGTGGGGGGTCGTGCCGGGTACCGCGACCATCGGCGTCGCCAGCGGACCGAACGCGTACGCCTGCGGCGAGAGGTCTAGATCCATGTTCCACGCGTCGTCCCAAGTCAACTCCTTGCCGCTGTAGCAGGAGATCCGGCCCATGATGGCCGACATCGTCGACTCGGCGACGCGTTGCGCCTCGTTGAGGTAGGTGCCGGCACCGCGGATCGATGCGATCAGGTTCTGGTGCTCGACGATGTAAGGATTTGGGTTCTCACCCTCGAATCGCCAACTTGGCCCACTGGTGAAGGCTGCGCGTCCCGAGCTGGATTCCGCCACGCCCTTGGTGCCGACGATCCGCTCGGCCACGAGGTTGTGGCACCCGTCGATCTGCCTGCAATAGCTGCTGACGATCACGCCGCTCGGGTATTCGAACTCCACGGCATGGTGATCGAATATGTGCCCATAGTCGTCGCTGTCGCGGACCTCGCGGCCGCCCATGCCCCGCGCGGCGATGGGATGGGATCCGATGGCCCAGTTCATGACGTCGATGTTGTGAATGTGCTGCTCGACAATGTGGTCGCCGCTGAGCCAGGTGAAGTAGAGCCAGTTGCGCAATTGCCATTCCATGTCCGACCACTGCTCTTGCCGTGGGCGCTTCCAGAGTCCGCCCATGTTCCAGTGGCAGCGACCGCCGACGATCTCGCCGATCTGGCCGTTGCGAATGCGGTCCATCATGTCCAGATAGCAGCGCTCGTGCCGACGCTGCGTGCCCGCCACGATCGAAAGCCCGCGTGCATCGGCCTGCGCGCCGGCCTCGGCGACCAAGCGAATGCCCGTCGGGTCTACCGCCACTGGCTTCTCCATGAAAACGTGGCAACCGCGCGCAATCGCCTCGGCCAGATGGGAGGGACGAAAGTGCGGGGGCGTCGCGAGGATGATGTAGTCGATGTCGGCGCCCAGCTCGTGGATACGCGTGTACGCATCCCAGCCGCTGATGGAGAACTCGTCGGAGATCGTGCCGCGATCGCCGGCCTTCGCCAAGTGTGTGCGAGACGAGGCCAGCCTGTCAGGGAATAGGTCGCCCATCGCCACGATGCGCACGGCCTGATCGGCCTCCAGGGCGTTCATCGCCGCGCCGGTGCCGCGGCCACCGCACCCGACCAGGGCGATCCTCAGTTCCTTGCGATTGGCGGCCCGTGCGCCGCTGCCGAGGGCCAAGGTCGCACCCGCGGCGGCGGCCGTGGCGACGAACGTGCGTCGATCGATTCGTGGATATGTCATGGAAGCATCCTAGTGCGACACGCATCGATTCCCGAGCGGGTGCGTAGCCGATCGCGACACATGGGTGGACGCTTGGCAATGTTGTGGATAACTCTCATTCGCTGCGGTGACTGCCGAAACGGCCAAGTCAACTTCACCGACCTGCTGATCGTCATAGGAACTGGTCGTCGTGACGGCAGGCGCGCACTCGGCCACCGGGCAGCATTGCTGCGCGGTGGCCGATCTTGCGTCGATGTGCTGGATCCCCGGAGCGGTCCAGTGCCCGTTAGTCGTCGCGACGGGGCTGGGCTTCGCTGACCTTCAGAGCGCGGCCGTCAAGCTCCTGCCCATTGACCTCGTCGATGGCCTTCTGGGCCTGTTCGCCATCGTCCATGGTCACAAAGCCGAAGCCGCGACTGCGACCGGTGTCGCGGTCAGTTATGACGACCGCATCGCTGACGCCGCCGAACTGCTCGAAGTGCGCCTTCAGGCCCTCGGTGTCGGTTTCCCAACTGAGGTTCCCCACATAGATCTTCATGGTCCTGTCCTGTCCAAATTCCAAGTCTGAGCCCGGGCAGAAACTGCGATCCCGACGCCGGGCGGTCGGGATTCGGGAGATGCTAGCGGAATTGCTTCCCACAGGGGCCTCGCATGCGCCAACGGCCTTCGCGGCGGCGCAGGAGGGGTCTCAGGGCAATGCCCGCCCGTAGCGGACCATCAACTGCGTGAGTTCACCACGCAGCCGGCCCTCGATGTCCGCCGTGGCGGGAGATCCGGCGAGATTCACCATCTCGGCGGGATCCGCATCGAGGTCAAAGAGTTCCCACGCATCGAGCTCATGGAAGTGCATGAGCTTCCATCGCTTGGTGCGTATGCCGCGGTGGGCCGCGACCGCGTGGGGCATCGGCTCGTAGTACTCGTAGAAGATCGACTGTCGCCAGTCCAGCGGCCGCTGTCCGGCAAGCAACGGCACGAGGCTGCTGCCCTGCATCGAGCTTGGCGCCTCGACGGCGGCGATTTCGAGGAAGGTCTGGGCCAAGTCCAAGTTCTGGACGAGGTGATCATCGCGGCTGCCTGGCTCGATGACGCCCGGCCATCTGACGATCAATGGCAGACGCAGCGAAGGCTCGTACATGAATCGCTTGTCGTACCAACCGTGCTCACCCAGGAAGAACCCCTGGTCGCTGGAGTAGATGACGATCGTGTCGTCTGCGAGACCGGACTCGTCCAGCCAGTCCAGCACACGACCGACGTTGTCATCGATGGACGCAACGCAGCGCAGGTAGTCCTTGATGTAGCGTTGGTAGCGCAGACGCGCGCGTGCGTCACCGGTCGCCGCTGCGGCCCGAAGGGCCGCATCGCGCGGCGCGTAGGCTGCGTTCCACGCGGCGCGCTCCTCCTCGCTGAGGCGATCGAGCACGCTCAGCATCCACTTGTCCGTACCCTCGAGCGTCGACTCGTCCAGTGGGCCGATCTTCAGGTCGTAGAAGTCCCATGTGTGATCGGCGATCGTCATCTCCTGATTGCCCGCAGCAACCCGTCCCTCCCACGTGTCAAGCAACGTGTCGGGCTCGTTGATAGGGCCCTCGTCGAGTGTGCCAAGGTGATCGGGACCTGGCATCCAGTTGCGATGGGGCGCCTTGTGATGGAGCATCAGCATGAAGGGCTGATCCTTGGCGCGGTCGCTCTCGAGCCACGCGAGCGCCAGGTCCGTGGTGATGTCGGTGACATAGCCGGGAATCCTGCGCGTGCCCTCTGCGCTGCGGAAGTCCGGCGCGTAGTAGTGGCCCTGACCTGGCAGCACGTCCCAGTGGTCAAATCCGACCGGATCGCTGCGCAGGTGCCATTTGCCGATCATCGCCGTCTCGTAGCCGGCTGCCTGCAGCAGGGCAGGGAATGTCACGGTGGCGGGGTCGAGGGTCGTGGCGTTGTCAATAATGCCGTTGAGATGGCTGTGCTGGCCCGTGAGCAGAACGGTCCGGGCCGGCGCGCAGATTGCGTTGGTGCAGAAGGCGTGCTCGAAGACCATGCCCCCGGCGGCGATGCGGTCGATGTTAGGTGTCTGGTTGATCTGCGATCCATAGCAGCCCACGGCGGCCGTGGCATGGTCATCGGCGTAGATGAAGATGATGTTGGGCGAAGTGGTGGTCGCCACGGCGACAAGTAGCAGTGCAGGGAGCATGCCGCGGATCATATGTCCGTTGAGCAAGCAAGCGAGCAGTGTTAGCTCGCCCCGGGGTGTTGAACCAATGAACAGCGGCGGTGACGTTTGTCACCGCCGCTGCGCTTGGAGACTTCCTGGGATCAGCCCCAGTTTGCAATTACGATCAGGATGTCCTCGACGTTGACGATGCCATCACCGTTGATGTCGGCGGCAGCGTCATCGCTGCCCCACGCAGCGATCACTGCTAGGAGATCCTCAACATTTACCACTCCGTCACCGTTGACGTCGCCCGGGACCGTGTCGACGCAGTCAGTCGCCGACACCATGACGGCATCCACGCCGGCTTCAACGACTGACCCACTGCTTGCACCGTCGCTGGTGCTGAACTGAAGGTAGAACACGCCGGCGTTTCCGATGTGATCTTCGAGGTCAAACGTTGCGACGTTCCATCCACCGCTTACGTCGCCTGATGACGGGCCAACTGTCTCAAGTGTTGACCAGCTTGAGCCGTCAGTCGAGATGCGGACGATGAACGAGTCGGTGTACGGGGCAGCCCCGTAGTCGTTACTGAACCACCGCGCGTAACTGAGTACCGGGTCATCGATGTCGCCGATCTCGATTGCCGAACTGGTCAGCGTGACCGTGCCGTCATCGACGTCGCTGTTGCAACCATCACCGCTGCTGTTGTCCGTCAGCCAGCAGGAGCCGCTGCCGTCGTAGTCACTGGTGGGATCGCCGCGACCGCAGTTGATCGGAACGCCGATGCCCCACTGGCCGTCGGCGGCGTCGCTGGTGGTACTCCAGCCGTCGACGCTCTGGCAGTTGTTCTCATAGGCGGTGAGCGTCTCGCCCACGAGCAGGTCGTAGGCACCGTCGGCGCCCGCGGAGGGATTCGTGACCGACCCGGCGATCTCGCCTTCGACCTCGAAGTAGAACTCCGGGTTATCACCGCATGCGGTGGAGGGCAGATCCACGGACCAGGTCATTGGAGCATCGTTGGAAAGGGCGATCGTGCCCCACATGGCCCCGTCATCGCGGTAGTGGACGACCGCCGATCCTGCCACGAGCGTGTCCTCACGCGGATCGATGTGCAGGGTCAGGTGCAGGCCAGCACCGGGGTCGACCTCTGCGGGGATCTCGCTGAGAATCTCGATCTGCGGACCGAGGAAGGTCTGGCCTATCGCCTCGTCGACGTCGAGGATGCCACCAGTTGCGCAGGCGTTTGCCAGCGCGCCGACAGGCCGTGTCGTCGAGAGAATGATGTCTCTAACTTTGGCGAAGTCGTTGCCGCCAATCAGGGAGTAGACCATGGCAACCCCGCCAGCGACGTGCGGCGTGGCCATCGATGTGCCGCTGTAGTAGTCGTAGTTGTTGCCGGGGACGCTGCTGAGCACGTCCACGCCCGGGGCGCCTAGGTCTACCTCTACGGGGTGGTACTGGCTGAAGCTCGCGAGATTGTCATTGGAATCAGTTGCGCAGACCGCCAAGATGTTTGGACACGTGAGGGCGGCCGGGTAGGAGGCGCCGCTGTAGCCGCCGTTGCCCGCTGCTGCGCAGAAGATATGGCCGTCCTGAGTTCCGGCCGCGTTAATGGCGTCGAACATCGACTGGGAGTAGCCACCGCCGCCCCAACTGTTGTTTGAGACACGGAAGTTATTGGCGTTGCAGTATTGAACAGCGTCTATGGCTCCCTCGATGGAGCCACTGCCGCCGCCGCCAAGAAACTTGACTGCGGCTAGGCGGCACTTCCAGTTAACGCCCGCAACACCAATTCCGTTGTCACCGACCCCACCGATAGTTCCACTGCAGTGTGTGCCGTGGCTGTTGTCGTCGTAGGGGTCAGAGTCGTAACTGTAGAAGTCGTAGCCGTGAACGTCGTCGACGTACCCGTTGCCGTCATCATCCTGACCGTTTCCCGGAATCTCACCAGGGTTGGTCCACATGTTGGCGGCGATGTCTGGGTGGTTGTAGTCAATCCCCGTGTCGATGACCGCAATGACGAACTCTTGGTCGCCTGTGTGGTCATCCCATGCCTGCGGCGCCATGATCCGTTCCATGCCATAGAGCTCACCGTAGAGCGGATCGTTGGGCGTCTCCAGAGCATGTACCACGTAGACGGGCTCGACATACTTGAGTACATCACTGCGTGTACCTAGTTGCTTGAGTACGTCCTTCACCGCCAGCGTCGTTTCAACACTCGCAAGTCCGGGAACCAGATCCCACTGCCGCCGGATTGTGCCGCCAACTTCCTCGAGGATGGCATCGCGCTGCTCAGTTGTTGCGTGCTCGGCGAATCGCATGAACACGACGTTGGGTACGTGCTCGTGGGTGAGCGCAGTCGCGTCGGGCACGATGGACTGGCCTGATGCGAACGCGGCAATGGCGCCTGCAACGATGAGTGATACGGTGCCGAGACGGTAATTGAACACGGGGTTCTCCTTCCTCGGGGGGCTTCCCACTGGCCACAACGGCGGTCCAGTGAGGCCCCACTCTACGCTAGGGATTCGGCCATGCTGCAGGGCAGGTTGCTCGATTCTTGACCAACTTCGCGGTTAGCGACCGCTGACGGCTCGAAATACGCCCCCGAGGACCGATGCCTCGCCCTTCTGCTGTCCGCCCGACTGCGGGGCAGCGGCGTAAATGCGGTCCGCCAGGCGGCTAAAGGGCAGGGTCTGCAGCCAGACGGTGCCTGGGCCAGTCAGGGATGCCCAGAAGAGCCCCTCGCCTCCAAAGAGCTTGTTCTTGACGCCCTTGACCCACTCGATCTTGAACTCGACATTCTGCTCGAATCCGACCACGCAGCCAGTATCGACCCGCAGCTTCTCGCCCTCGGCGAGTTCGCGGCGAATGACCGTGCCGCAGGCGTGTGCGAAGCACAGGCCCGCTCCATCCTCGCTGCTGAGTTTCTGCAGGATGAACCCCTCGCCGCCGAAGAACCCGACTCCCAGTCGCTTCTGGAAGGCGATGTCGAGGTCCACGCCATGTGCGCCACAGAGGAACGCGTCCTTCTGCACGGTCACCGTTCCACCGTGGTCGGCCAGATCGATGGGCACGATCTGGCCCGGGTAGGGACTGGCGAAGGCGATATCACAACGACCCTCGCCGGTGTTGGCGTAGTGGGTCACGAAGAAGCTGTCACCGCTGAGCACGCGCTTGCCGGCCTTGAAGAGCTTGCCGAAGATGCCGCCATCCTTGCCAGTCATGGAGAGGGCGGTCGCCATCTCCATCCCGCTCTCCATGTACATCATGTTGCCTGCTTCTGCGACAACAGTCTCCTCCGGGTCGAGCGTGATGATGACTGCCTGCATGTCGTCGCCGACGATGGCGTAGTCGATCTCGTGAGTTGCCGTGGTCATGTGATGCTCCTCTCCTGTTGACAATCACTATACATCTTGGCCCGCTGCGCCCACCAGTGCACGAGGTCCGCTGATCCCGGCGCAGCGCCGCGCAGCGTCGAGACATCGCCCCCGTGGGCACTGCGCAGCGCCGCGGTCCATGCTTCGTGGTCGCTGGGCAGTGGCAGGTCCAGGACCTGCGACGCGGAGAGCTTGATCGCATCGGCGACCAGGGCCGTCCCGCCATGGCGGCGAAGGGCCAGCGCGCTGGCGGCTGGCGCCGCGAGGGCGGCGGCGATCTCCCAGATCCGATGGGGCTCCCGTGGCATCACGCTGATCAGCGGCGTGCTGGGTAGGAATCGGCCCTCGGCGTCCACGAATACCTCCATCACGCGGGTCTGGGTGGCCACGATGATCTTCGGTACCAGTCGCCTGGTCATCCAGTCGCCCAGGTCACCGTCTCGTTCCATGCGCCGCCGGTCAATGCGCGGCGCCTCCCATCGCTGGCGAAGCAGTCGCGCAGACTTGCGGCCCCAGTGGCAGGAGGCAAGGTCGATGAGCCCGCTGGTGACGATTGGTGGAAACGCTTCCCAGTCGACGCGCTGGGATTCAGTGAGGTCGCTCGACTCGACGATGAAGCCACGCAGCCCGTAGTACTGGTCGCGGAAGTCGGCAGTGGCGTCAGCAGCGTCGCCGATGCGGCCGCCGCACTCGGCGACCTGTGGCACGCCCAGCGCATCGGCCGCCAGCGGCGCCCACGAGGCCGCCTCTGCCAGCGCGTCCATGTCCACATCCTGTGCTGGCAGCACTTCGAACGTGCCGCGACGCGCCTTGGTGAGCGTCACCTGACGCGGCCCGTCGAGACGCAGGACCACTGCGCACGTGAACACGTCGGCATCATCGAAGACGTGTTCGGTTGCGACCCAGAGATGCTCCATCGCGGCGCGCTGCGCCACGGCGCGTCGAACAGGCCGCGCATCTCGCGATGCGAGTATCGACTGGGGAAGGACCATGGCGATGCGTCCCCCCGCCGCGGTCCATCGCGTCGCGGCCTCAAGGAACGCTGTCGACATGTCCGCGTAGCCCTTGACCGTTCCTTTCGATGTGGCGCGCAGCGTGGCAGCGCGCTTGCGCGATACCGCGGTGCGTGCCTGGACCTGATTGAGGAATGGGGGGTTTCCGACCACCAGGTCGTACGTAGCCGACGCATCACAGAGACCATCTGCCACCCGCAGATGTGCGCTGTCGCCGAGGTTGCCGGCGCACTGCTCGATGGCCACAGGATCGATGTCCATGCCGTGCAGGCATGACCCAACGTCGCGCACCACGCCATCGTCGGTCCCGCGGATGCCCGCAAGGCACGCCGCCAGTCGCTGACCAGCGGCCACGAGGAAGGCGCCGTCTCCGCAGGCCGGGTCCAGTACCCGGATCGCGCGGAGAGCCGACTGGGGGTCGTCGCTGGCAAGGCAGCAGTCGATCAATGGGTCAAGTGCATGGTCGAGCAGGTGCGACACGAGGGACGCGGGCGTATAGAAGGCGCCCCGTGCGCGGCGGGTGGGACGGTCGAGCGTTTGCGTCATTGCGGCCAGTCCGGCGGCATCCAGGGATCCATGGACGCGATGGACTCCTTGGCTGCGTCTGAGACAGGTACGCCCCAGGCGTCGAAGAAGGGCCCGAGGTTCCGCTGTACCGCGTTGCTCATTCGGACCATCCACTGGTCTCGCTTCTGATCGTCGTTTGCGGGACGCGCGTCGCGCGGCAGCGCGTCGTACTCGGCGAACACCATCTTGAAGGGTTCCCAGCCGAAGGACTCGACGATCTGCGCGTACATCTGCAGCGCCAGGAAGGGACTGCCCTTCCAGCGATCGAACGGGGCGCCGGCATCAAGGTGTGTGCCCAGCGATTGTGGCCGGTCGCGCATGCCGCCGTGGCCGGCGGACCAGGGCACCTCGCAGACGGTGCTCAGGAGGTAGAGCGACCAGAGGTTGCAGGTCACCTCGGTAGTGCCGCCGAAGGTCCACATGCCGCTCTGGTGGTTGTGGCCGAGCTCGTGGAGGAGTCCCCACGGACCGGTCTTCATGCGTTCAAGGCTCGTCATGTCGCCGGCGGCATCAAGGTGCGTCATCAGCGGGTACCCGCTGTGCATGTACCCGGCGCTGATCTGCACGTCCGCCACGTACCGCTCCGGCGAGGAGCGATCCCGATCGATGGCGCGCAGGTCGGCGGCCGCATCGAGAATCTCCTCCCAGAAGACCATGAGCGCCTCGGGGTCGTCGAGGTCGCGGATGGTGCTCGAGGGCACCGTCAGCACGACGCTGTCGCTTGCCAGTTCTGCCCAGGGCGCTGCGCGCATGCGAATCGTCTTGCGCCAACGGTCGTTGGCGGTCTCCCCGAGCCGGAAATATGGTGCCTCGATGGCGCCTGCGATGGTCAGGGGTACCTCGCCAAGCGCGCAACCCCTGGGAACCTCGACGTAGACCAGCCCACCGAAGGCGGATGCGACGGTGACCTCGACCTGGTCAAGCGGCCAGCTGCCCGTGATCCGTGGGACGCGGTTCCAGCGGTCCTTGTGCCAAAGTTGGTCCTTGTGGGCGCCGATGCGCACCTTCAGCCCGTCGCCCAGAGCCGTCTCGGGCAGTTCAATCGTCAAGGTCTGCCCGGCCAGCGCGTAGAGCCCGGTGCTGTGCCAGCGTGGGATCGTCGTGTCGATCTGCAACTCCGCGCGGGTGCGGCGGCTGCCGCGGTCGGGAACTCCCGGGAAGATCGCCGCCGCCGGGTGGGCGCGGACGCTGCGCGGATCGAGGGCCTCGATGCGATCCACCTCCCAGGCCAGCAGGAACCGGTCGATGGCGTGCTCTGCGAGCGTCGGCGTCTCCCTGCTGGGCACGATGGCGCCGCGCAGCGCCCGCAGCGCGGTGAGCTGCGGCTTGAGCTGGCGATCTCCCTCAGGCAGGTTTCGAACTGCCCGCGTCAGGGTCGTCCCAGCCTGCCGCAACTGCGAGGCAGTGAGTTGGATGTCCCCGCGCTCCGCCAGGCTCAGCGCGGTACGCGCACTGGATGCCCCAAGCAGCGGCCGCGGATCTGGATCGGTGGCAAACTGTCCGCCGATGCCGCCGCCGGTCCCCAGGGTCCAGGACAGGCCAGCGGCGCTCACCACCGTGTTGAGGCCGTTCTCCGAGAGCGGCTTTCTGGATCCCTGGTTCCATCCCCAGGGAGTCTGCATGGCCAGGAGCCCGGCGCCGCCGCGCACGGCCCGCTGCAGCGTGGACACCTGCTGCTCGCTGAGATTCACCTTCGCGCAGACGATGAGATTGCATGCGCGGGCCGCGGAGATCCAGTCGCCGCTGAGCATCTCGACCTCGAACCCGGCCTCCTCCAGCAGCGGACGCAGGCCCGCGGCGCCGATGAGCCCGGCGCGGCGCACACCGCTCCTCCGCGGCACCAGCCAGGCGATCGCGTTCTCCATGAATTGCCGCGTGTCGGCCGTGTCGAGCACGGCCTCTGCGGCATACGAGCCGTGGCATAGCAGCAGCATGCGTCCTCGCCCGGCCGAGCCGGCGGCTACTACGCTGTGCCGGGCACCGTCCTTGCCGACCTCCACGACCGAGAAGGCGTCCTTCCCGTAGGCGATGACGTCACCGGGCGTGCCGGGGGCGGCGATGGCCGTGACACCCTCGAGCAGGGTGCCGCGGTCGGCCTCGGCGATCGCGGCGACTGCGCAGCAGGTCAGCGCTGCAAGCGTGCAACTCATGCCCGAGAGTCTACTGGGCGGTGATATCGCCCTCGTCGCCGAAGCGATCGAAGGTGAGTGTCGCCGAGTCCCCGGGTGCCAGGTGCAATGCCAGCAGCCGCGGTCCGTAGCGGATCACGAGGTCCTGGGCGGGCCCCACTTCGTTCTGTATGAGCGCCTCGTCGAGGCGGCCGCTGGACCAGGAGAGGTCCACTTCCAGGCCACCGCGTGCGCGCAGTCCCTCGACGCGGCCCGTCGACCAGACAACGGGTAGTGCCGGCAGCAGGTCGATGGTGCCGTCATGGCTCTGCAGCAGCATCTCGGCGATGCCCGCGGTGCCGCCGAAGTTCCCATCGATCTGGAAGGGGGGATGGTTGTCGAAGAGGTTGGGATGCGTGGAGCGTTGCAGGAGCGTCACGACGTGCCCGTGGGCGGCCTGCGCCGATCGCATCCTTGCCTCGATGTTGATCAGCCATGCGCGGCTCCATCCTGTGCCGCCGCCGCCGTGTGCGAGCCGATGGTCGATCGTGCGGCGAATGGCATCGAAGATCTTCGGAGTGCGTTGCGATGAGAATTGCCGTCCCGGATGCAGTCCGTAGAGGTGGGACATGTGCCGGTGGCCCGGCTCGGCCTCCACCCGCGGGATGTCCCACTCGAGCAGCCGCCCGTCGTCGCCGATCACGGGTGGGGCAAGGCGATCGCGGGCCGCTGCAACCTCCTCGGTGAACGCGTCGTCGATGCCCAGCGCATCGGCGGCGGCCAGTACGTTGGTTAGCAGGTCCCACGCGATCTCTCGGCCCATGGTCGTGCCCATCACGGTGTCGCCGTGCGAGCCATCCTCGCGGATGAATGTGTTCTCGGGGGAAGACTCCGGGCCACCGACTAGGAAACCTGTCCTCGGGTCCTCCACGAGGTAGTCGAGTACGAAGCGAGTTGCGCCGCGCAGCAATGGCCAGGCACGCTCCCGCAGGAACGCTTCGTCTTGCGTGAACTCGTAGTGCTCCCAGAGATGGCGGGTGCACCATGCGCCGCCCCAGGGCCACAGGCCCCAGACGGTCCGCCCGATCGGGCAGGTGAAGTGCCATGCATCGCTTGTGTGGTGGGCCATCCAGCCCCGCGCGCCATAGAGGTCCCGCGCAGAGTCGCCCCCACGGACCGCCAGGGCCTCGATGAAGTCGAACATCGGTTCGTGGCACTGGGCGAGATTGCAGACCTCCGCGGGCCAGTAGTTCATCTGGAGGTTGATGTTGACGTGGTAGTCGGCGTTCCAAGGGGCGGCGATGTGTCGATTCCAGAGTCCCTGGAGGTTTGCAGGCAGGGTTCCCGGTCGCGAGGAGGCGATCAGGAGGTAGCGGCCGAACTGGAAGTACGTGGCGATCAGATCTGGATCCAGTTCGCCGCTGCGCATCGCCGCAAGTCGCTCGTCCGTTGTCATCGATCGCCTATGGGAGCCTCCAAGGTCGATCGTCATCCGATGAAACAGTGATCCATGGTCTTCCTCTGCGCGATCGTGCACCGTCTTCCACCCACGGCCAAGGGCCCTGCGCGTGACCGCGGCCACCCGCTCCTCGTCCAGAGGCCGGCTGTAGTCGGTGTCGCCAGCCAGAAACAGTGTCATGGAGCGGCCGCCCCGGACGTGCAGCACATCTCCCTCTACCTCCACGAGCCCGCCGTCGCTGACGGCCGCGCACCGCGCAAGGAACCGGGTGCCCGGGTGGTTTCCGTCATGCGTGGCGCGGCCGCGCATCAAGATCGCCCTGCCGGCGGCCGAGACCTCGGCGTCCGTTGATCGAGTGAGGGAGACGCGAGCGTCCATGCCCGCGGGGTCGTCCGTATCGATGCGCACGACGATCACGTCATCCGGAGCCGAGGCCCATGCGTGGCGAGTCCATCCGTGCCCTGCGGCGTGGAAGGTCGTGGTTGTCATGCCGTTCGCCAGGTCAAGTTGGCGGCGATACTCGGTGATCTCCGCATTCGCGAGTCCGGGAAACTCGATGCGCAAGTCACCGAGTGTTTGGTGGCTGCGAGGGGCCAGTCGCTGCGACATGAACCGCTCCTGCAGAAGCGCTTGGGCTTCGGCCTCGCGGCCATTGAAGAGGAGCGCGCGGGCCTCGGTGATGGCCATCGCGCCGTCCTCGCGGTCGCGCGGGATCGCCGATCCTGCCCAGAGGCTGTCGAGGTTTAATTGGAGGTACTCCACATCGATGCCGCCGTGGACCATGGCGCCCAGCGCGCCGTTTCCAATCGGCAGGGCCTGTTCCCAGGCCGAGGCCGGCTCGTCGTACCAGAGCACGTTTGGGCGTGCAGTGGTGATGGTGATCAGGGCTAGGATGGACAGTGCGGACAGCGCGATGTGGAGGATGGTACGCAGCCTAGGGTTGAGATCAATGCCAGGCGGCGATGACGGCTAGAAGGTCGGCGACCAGAACAGCACCCCCGCCAAGGGCGGGGGTGCTGTGGAAACCATTCAGGCTGATCATCGCGAGCACGCTGCGCTCGCGGTTTGCAATCAGCAGTCGTTGCCCCAGGCCGCGATGATGGCCAAAAGATCGCTGACACCGCAGACGCCGTCATCGTCTACATCGCCATCGCCGTTGGTCGCGCCCCAGTACGAGATGCAGGCCAGCAGATCACCTACTGCAACTACTCCATCCCCATCTAGGTCTGCTGGGCAGCCAGCTTCGCAATCATCCTCGGGAACAGAGATGATGAAAGTAACGCTGGGCACAGTGCCGTCCCGGTAGTAATCACAAGATCCCTTAGCGGGACTTGGCGGCGAGTCAGCATCAAATCGGAAGGTGTACATGCTGGCCCATCGGATGGCGTTTGCATATGGATTATCAGCAAACTTCTGTGTGCTCCAAGTGAGCTCCCCTGCACCGCGAGTATTCGTCCAGTCGGTGCCCTCGATGGGTTCGCCACTGTGGTAGTCGACGTCGTGGAACTCGATGCTCGAGACATTGACACAGTCAGGAACTGGAACCGTGAAACTGGAGAACGAGCGGTGCGAGTTCTGGTTGTGAACCGAGTACTCGTAGTGCCAAGTCCCGTCACCATTGTTCGTCACCAAATACCCAACATGTCCCTGCCCGTCGGGGAGTCCATCGCCTTCCTTCGTACGAAGGCTTCTGATCGTCACGTCTGGTTCGTGAGTCTTCCAGGCATAGATGGCCGGCACCGTGTGTTGGGTGCTTCCTACACCAACCGAGTTGGTTGTAGATGTGAATGCGATTTGCTTGTAGGAAGCGTTGTTGTTCTGCTTGTTAAATACATATTCACCGGGCTCTACGTACTGACCTTCCACGAAGTAGAGGGCATCAGGATGAAGATCCGGATTGATGTCCTCTGGATGTAGCTGAAGCTTGCCCCGGATAGACGAAGGGCCAGTGGGGTCGTAGTTGAAGGGGTAGGGATACTCACCCGTGAGTGCATTGATATCGCTGCGTGGGGCATCTGCGTCAGCGTTTAGCCCTGCCCAATAGGTATCTGCACAACCGATGCCAAGAGTGCTGCAGTTTGTCGACTGGCAGTCGCCACACCCAGGCTCGCTAACAGCGCAGAAGGAGTGCTTGAGCCAACTGATTCCGATCAACTCGAAACGGCCATTTTCAAGCCGGTAGCAATTCTGGGCAATGACTGGCTGTGTGCCATTGCCTTGGTTCCATGGGGCGACGATGTTGCCAAGGTTGCACGCGGTGGTCGCAATAGCCCAACCACCAACACCACCACTTGAGCCGTAGTACTCCATGTCGTGTCCGCCACCGCCGTAGCCTTGTTCAGCGACAAAGACCGTTGTCACATCAAAGTACTCAGCGCCACGGTTCGTGGGGGTGTTTGAATCGGATGAGAGCCTCGGCCCAACACCCGCGCCGATGGCAGCCAAGGTGGCCGCGGCAATGGCGCCTGTCATGATCACGATTCGCATTACTACATTCCTCCTGATTCCCCTGTGGGGGTCCCTTATAGATACGCCAATCAGGCCCTGAGGTCCAGTTCGATGCGTCCGAAACTCGCCGCCAAGCGCACTTGGGGGCGGAATTTGGGTCTAATGGCTGGGTGCCGTTCCTACTCATCAGGACCATTCGCCGCTTTGCGCTGGCGGTTGCGATGCTCGTGGCCGGTTGTACGGCTTCCGTGGGCCCGGACCACGTCAGCCTCTTCAACGGACAGAACCTCGAGGGTTGGACCGCCTACTTCGCCGATGGCTCGAGCGATCCGTCACAGGCCTTCGCAGTCAGCGAGGGGCTGCTGCAATGCTCGGGGAGACCCATCGGCTACTTGGTGACCACCGCCGAGTACGAGTCCTTCGAGCTCATCGTCGAGTGGCGATTCGACCCGGAGAAGGGCGCGGGCAACAGCGGCGTGCTGTTGCGATTGATCGGTGAGGACGCCGTCTGGCCTCGCTCCATGGAGGCGCAGCTCCACTCGGGCAATGCCGGCGACATCTGGAATATCGGTGACTTCCCGATGCGTGCAGCGATCGACCGCACGCAGGGGCGGCGGACCATCAAGGCATCTGAGAGCAGCGAGCACCCATTGGGCGAGTGGAACCAGTACGTCATTCGCCTCGACGGCGGTCGCCTCTCGCTCTCGGTCAACGGTGTCGAGCAGAACGTGGCCTACCACTGCTTGGAGGTGCCCGGTCGCATCGGCCTGCAGAGCGAGGGCGCGTGGATCGAGTTTCGGCGCGTTGAACTTCGACCGATTCACTGATGGGAGAGCAGTATCCTGCAGATCGCCGCCGCCGACGACAGTGGCCACGATGACGCCATCGTGGAGTTCGCCAAGGCGACCTTCGATCACGTCGGGCTGCTGCTGGTGGCGATCGTCGCCTCGGCGAATGCCGGCGCAAGCGCGGGGTAGAGCCCTCGCCATTGCTCGTAGACGTGCTCGTACGTTGCCGAGTCGGCAGACGGCTCGAGACGATCCTGCTCCAGCACGGACGCGGCCATCGCCTCGGGTACCGAGTCGAATCGGCCACTGGCCACCATCGCCAGCAGCCCAGCGCCGTACCCCGAGCCGTCGCTGACATTGACCGAGCACACCGGCACGCCGAAGACATCGGCTGCCATCTGCCGCCAGGTGGCGCTTCGTGCGCCGCCCCCAGTCATGCGCACCACGTCGACCGCCTGCCCATCGCTCCGCACCAGTTCAAGGCAGTCGCGGAGCCCGAGCAGCACGCCCTCGAGGACTGCCCGCGCTAGGTGGTGGCGATCATGGCTGGCGCAGAGGCCCACGAAGGCACCCCGCGCATTGGGATCGGCGTGGGGCGTGCGTTCACCGCTGAGATACGGGAGGAACGACAGCCCCTGGCAGCCTGGCGCAATGTTCGCGGCGCCCTCGATGATCCGCTCGTAGCCCTCGCCCTGGCCTAGTGCGTCGCGGAACCACTGCAGGCTCTCGCCGGCGCTGAGCATGACTCCCATCACGTGCCACGCCTCGGCAATGGCATGGCAGTAGCCGTGTAGTCCGCCGCTGGGATCGCAGGGAGCCTCGCTGCGCGCGGCGAAAACGACGCCGGAGGTGCCCAAGTTCACCGAGACGACCGAGGCGTCGGCGATGCCGCAGGCGACGCCCGCAGCCGCCTGGTCGCTGGCGCCTGCGATGACGGGCGTGCCCTCCGCCAGTCCCGTGTCGTTTGCGGCGGCGGCATGCACGCTGCCGACGACCTGCGAGCACTCGTGTACGGCGGGCAGGATGTCCGGATCGACATCGAGCGTGCTGAGGATCTCGCTGGACCAGTCGCGCGTCGACAGGTCCAACAGGGAGGTGCCCGACGCGTCCGCCACGTCGATGGCATGCACGCCGGTGAGTTGTAGTCGTACATAGTCCTTGGGGAGCAGCACGTGGCGCATTCGCGAGTAGGAGTCAGCCTCGTGCTCACGCATCCACAGCAACTTGGGCGCAGTAAATCCCGTCATTGCGGGTTTGCCGGTTATGGCGATGAGCTGATCCTGCCCGACTGCATCGTGCATCGACTGGCACTGCGTCGCCGTTCGCTGGTCGTTCCAGAGGATCGCCGGTCGAAGTACCTCCGAGTTGGCGTCGAGGGCCACGAGCCCGTGCATCTGGCCACTGAGTCCGATGGCGGCGATGTCCGATGCGGCAACATCTCCTGCGAGTACCTCCCGGATGGCCTCGCAGCAACCTCGCCACCAGTCCTGCGGGTCCTGCTCGCTCCAGGTCGGTTGTGGCCGCTGCACCGCGTACGTGCTGGAAGCTGCTGCGACCACGCTGCCATCTAGCTGGTCGATGACCAGCACGCGCGCGCCACCCGTGCCGATGTCGATGCCAAGAACGTAGGGTTGATCCGCCACGGGAGATCAACAGCCAGCCTACCGCGTTCCGCTAGCATGCGTGGCGATAGGAGGACCCCTCACCATGCCGCGACCGGTGACCATTTTCACGGGCCAATGGGCCGACCTTCCCCTCTCGCAGATGGCCGAGCATGCTGCGGGCATGGGCTATGACGGCCTCGAACTTGCCTGCTGGGGCGACCACTTTGAGGTGGGGCGTGCCCTGTCCGAGGACGACTACTGCCAGGGTCGCCACGACCTGCTCGCCGGGCATGACCTGTCGTGCTGGGCGATCTCGAGCCATCTCGTGGGACAGGCGGTCTGTGACCGCATCGATGATCGCCACAAGGCCATCCTGCCCGAGGATGTCTGGGGCGACGGGGATCCTGCGGGCGTGCAGGAGCGGGCCGCTGAGGAGATGAAGCAGACCGCCCGCGCCGCGGCACGCCTCGGCGTGGACGTGGTCAACGGTTTCACCGGCTCCTCGATCTGGCCGGATCTCTACTTCTTCCCGCCCACGCCTCCCGATCACGTGCAGCGCGGGTACGACGACTTTGCGACGCGATGGGGACCGATCCTGGACGTCTTCAAGGAGGAGGGCGTACGGTTCGCGCTGGAGGTGCACCCCAGTGAGATCGCCTACGACATCGTGACCGCCGAGGCGGCGCTGGAAGCGATTGGCCACCACCCCTCCTTCGGCTTCAACTTCGATCCAAGCCACCTCATCTGGCAGGGCGTTGATCCGGCCACCTTCATCGACGCGTTCCCGGATCGCATCTTCCACTGTCACATGAAGGACACTCGCATTCTCCAGGACGGCCGCCGCAGCATCCTCGGCTCCCACCTGCAGTTCGGAGATTCGCGACGAGGCTGGGACTTTGTCAGTGTCGGCCGCGGCGACGTCGACTTCGACCAGGTCATCAGGGCTCTCAATCGCGCCGGGTACGGCGGGCCACTCTCGGTCGAGTGGGAGGACAGCGCCATGGATCGCATGCAGGGCGCAAGCGAGAGTTGCCAGTTCGTGCGCGGCGTCGAGATCGCCCCGCCAGGCAGCGGGTTCGAGGAGGCCTTCAGCACCGACAGCGACGAGGCTGCTACCTGATGGGCGACTTCCAGCGACCGATTCGCATGGGCATGGTCGGCGGGGGACGCGATGCCTTCATCGGCGCCGTGCACCGCATGGCCGCGACCCTCGATGGGAGCATGGTGCTTGTGGCCGGTGCGCTCTCCGCTACGCAGGAGAAGGCAATTGACAGCGGGAAGGACCTCGGGCTCGCCGAGGACCGCTGCTACGGGTCCTGGGAGGCGATGCTCGAGGGCGAAGCGGCCCGCGGCGAGGACGATCGCATCGAGGTCGTGGTGATCGTTGCGCCCAACCATGTGCACTTCCCGGTCGCCGAGGCGGCGCTTGCGGCGGGCTTCCACGTGGTCTGCGACAAGCCGATGGTCTTGACCGCAGAGGAAGCCGACACGCTGGTCGCCGCGCAGGAGGCCAGCGGCAAGGTGTTCGCCGTGACGTACAACTACAGCGGCTACCCGATGGTCAAGCAGGCGCGGCACTTGGTGCGCAGCGGCGCCATCGGCGCCGTGCGCAAGGTCATCGTCGAGTACAACCAGGGCTGGCTTGCTACGCCCCTCGAGGAACAGGGCCAGAAGCAGGCCGACTGGCGCACCGATCCAGCTCGCGCCGGCGCCGGGGGCGCCATGGGCGACATCGGATCCCACGCAGAGCAACTGGTCTCATACGTGACGGGCCTTGGCATCAGCGAGCTCGCCTCGGACGCCACGACGCACGTGGGCGGTCGCGCACTTGACGATGACACCTCGGTGCTGCTGCGCTTTACGAACGGCGCGAGGGGCATCCTGATCGCATCCCAGATCTGCCCCGGGTGCCGAAACGACCTGCGAGTGCGGGTCTGGGGAGAGACCGGTGGGCTCTGCTGGCACCAGGAAGATCCGAACCGGCTGCTGCAGACGTCGCTCGATGGTCCCGACGTGGTGCATCGACGGGCCGACGACGGGCTCTGCGACGCGGCCGCATCGGGTACGCGGCTTCCGGGGGGCCACCCGGAGGCGTTCATCGCCGCCTTCGCCAACATCTATCGCGCAGTCGCCGCGGCGATCCGAGTGAACCGCGATGACGGCGATGCCTTTGACTACCCGGATGTGCGAGACGGCGCGCGTGGCGTGCGGTTCATCAACGCGGTGGTTGAGGGCAGCGGGCAGGGCTGGGTGTCCTTCGGGGGCTAGCGTGAGCGAGCACTTCCCCGACATCCCGGAGATCGCCTACGAGGGCTCGGACTCTCGTAACCCGCTGGCATTCAAGCACTACGACGCGGATTCCGAAGTCGAGGGCGAAGCGATGCGAGACCGCCTGCGTTTCGCCGCTGCCTTCTGGCACACGATGCGCAACGACCTCCGCGATCCCTTTGGCGCGGGCACGGCGCAGATGCCATGGGACGACGGCAGCGACAGCCTCGAGAACGCGGCGATGCGCATTTCCGCCTTCTTTGAGTTCCTCACGAAGATCGGGATCGACTTCTACTGTTTCCACGACCGCGACGTCGCTCCGGAAGGAGCGACGGTTGCCGAGTCCAAGGACAACCTCGATGCGATGGTCGAGGTGCTTGCCCGCACGCAGGACGAGACCGGAAAGCGTCCGCTCTGGGGCACCGCCAACCTCTTCACCCACCCACGCTACGTCCACGGTGCGGCGACCAGCTGCCAGGTCGACGTCTTCGCGCACGCTGCGTCGCAGGTGCGGCGTGCTATCGACGCAACGCACCGCCTTGGCGGTGCCGGCTACGTTTTCTGGGGCGGCCGCGAAGGCTACGACACGCTGCTGAACACGGACATGCCCCGCGAGCGCTCGCACTTGGCAACCCTGTTGCACATGGCGGTGGATTACAAGGAGCGAATCGGGTTCGCCGGCCGCTTCTACATCGAACCCAAGCCCATGGAACCGATGGCGCATCAGTACGACGTCGACGCGGCCACGTGCCTGGACTTCCTGCGCGAGTACGACCTGCTTGGGCACTTCTCGCTGAACATCGAGACCAACCACGCCACGCTCGCAGGGCACTCCATGGAGCACGAGTTGCAGGTCGCCGCGTCGGCCGGGGCTCTGGGCTCGATCGATGCAAACATGGGCCATCCACACCTTGGGTGGGACACCGACCACTTCCCAACGGACCTCTACCTCACGACGGCGATCATGCGGATCGTGCTTGCCAATGGCGGCCTCGGCAGCGGGGGCCTCAACTTCGACGCCAAGCGCCGTCGCGGGTCATTCGAACCCGTGGACCTCTTCTACGCGCACATCGCGGGCATGGATGCCTTCGCCCACGGGCTCAAGATCGCCGCGGCGATCCGTGCCGATGGCCGACTCGATGCCATGCTGAAGGATCGTTACGCCAGTTGGGACAGTGACTTGGGTACACACATCGAGGGCGGTACGTGTACGCTTGAGGACCTTGAGGGCCATGCCGTCGAGACCGGCGAGCCGGCAGTGGATTCGGGACACGAGGAGTTGCTTGCATCCATCGTCAACGACATGATGGGCAGTGTCCGCTAGGAACCAGCGAGGCGGTCAGCGGCTCCAGTCCGAGAGCACCATGAGCAGGTCATCCACGGCGACCAGACCATCGCCATCGAGGTCCGCCAAGCACTCCTTGCAGGCGCCCCAGGAACTGATCACCGACAGGAGGTCGCCGACGTTCACGCTGCCGTCTCCATTGACGTCACCGAGTGGGACGAACGTGGCGATGTGGTTGGAGCGAGCAAAGCTGTGCATGAACCCGGGCTTGGTATCCATGGCCTGATGCGTCGAGAACATCGAGATCCGCCAACGGCCGGCGGTCATCCTCAGGACGTCGGTGCCATCGAGCATGATCGGATCGATGTAGGAACTCGCGCCGCGATCGACGATCGGCGCGCTCGGATCATCGGGTCCGTCGATGTCGCCCAAGCGTCGGATCTCGACTTGGACGGTTCCCAGGCCCGCTGCCAGCACGAACCAGTCGATGCGGATGCGCAGATCCTCCACGGCTGCCACCTCCATAGACGCCTGGATGTCATGGCGGCTGAACGCGTCATGGATGCCAAGACCGACGGCATCCCCCCACCCGTTGATGTGCGCCGTGAACCCGTCCTCTCGCAACTCGACGCGGGTCTCAGCCAGCGACTGCGCATCGGTCGAGCCGTCGATGCAGAGGACGTAGTCGTCGACGCCCTCAAGGAACTCCGCTAGGCCAAAGTACGTCGTCTGTCCCTCCTGGCAGAATGGATCACTCCAGGAGCCCAGATGGGCAAAGACATACATGTTTCCACCGCCTTCGAGTTCGGTGAGCGGCATGCCGATGGCGACTGCAAGTAGCGTGGCCGGAAGCATTTTCCCATCCTAGGGAAGCGACGTCAGGCCAAGAAGGCAATCTTGTGTGACGTTGCCCCCTGGAGCGCCAGGTCCGCCGCGATCTCCCCCAGGACCGGTTGAAACTTGAACCCATGCCCGCTGAGGCCGGCGATCACGGTGACCCGGTCGCTCTCGGGGTGCAGGCCGATGCGAAAGTGGCCATCCGGGGAGTTGGCATACATGCAGGTACGCACGGCGGTGACCGGGCCGACTGCTGCGGGCATCCAGCGTGCAAGGTGGGGCAGCACGTCGGCTTCATCTCCCTCGATGGGCGCCTTGGCCTCCTCGTCATCGGGGTCGACACTGGGTCCGGCCCAGTGTCGCGCGGCCTTGAAGCCCCCGGGGCCGGGGAGACCGTCCGTGCGCGGAAAGCCATACAGCACCGATGCGTCGGCGAGTTCAAGTGCCCAAACCGGCAGGTGGGGCGCATCGATGCCCGCGTCCGGCGGGGCGTCGAACCATGCCAGCACCTGCCGAGATGGGCGGATGTCGATCCCTTCGACGCGCGTCCACGCGCCGCTGCAGAGCACAAGGCGGTCCGCCTCGATCGTGCCGGCGTCGGTCTCGACGTTGACGCCATCGCCTGCCTCGTCCCAGCCAAGGACGCGCACGCCCTCGCGTAGCTCAGCGCCGCTGCCGCGCGCTATTTCTGCGTGGGCAGCGATGGCCCGCTCGGGGACGATGAATCCCGCCAGTGGTTCATGCAGGCCAATCATGTCGTCATCTATCGCGAACACCGGCCAGCGTGCGACTACCGCCTCAGCGTCGAGCACCTCGTGGGGGATGCCGTGCTGCTCGGCGGCGACGATCGAGTCGGGGACGAAGCCGCCCTCGGCGCGCGAGATGTAGAGCCCGCCGCTGGCGTGGAACACCGCCTCCGGTGCCGCCTCATTGATCTCCATCCACAACTCGCGGGCACGCTGCAGCAGCGGGACATATCCAGGATGCTCCGCGTAGGCGAGGCGAAACGCACGCGATTGGTGACCGCTGCTGCCACGCTCATTGCCGATGGTGAACTGCTCTAGGCCGATGACTTCGGCGCCACGCTGAGCCAGATGCGCGGCAGCAGCACTTCCAGAACACCCTAGCCCGACAACGATGACTCGCATGGACGCATCCTAAGTTGCGTCGACCGCGGGCGCGTTGTGTCGGTCAATGCCATCTAGATCATTGAGAACGATCAGCCCTCGTCATCGTCTCGACTCATGGCTTCTCGGAGGGCGCCCAAGAACTCACGGGGATTTGCATTGAACTTCTCAACACAGCCGCCACAGCAGAAGGCAATCTTCATCCCTCGAAGCTCGACGGTGGGCGCGTCGTCGCCAACTTGCTTTCCTGATACAGGACAAGTGTCATTGATTGCTGCTGCTGCTACTTGGGGAGTTGAGCCATCGGGGGCTTCGCCACGATCTCTGCCGATCATCCTCCGCATTTCGCCTAGGCGGACGTTCATCTGCTCTTCAGTGATCTCGCCGTTTGCAACCATGGCCCTCATCTTCTCGGCGGCAGCGGCGTAGTCTGCTCGGGAGATGGTTCGAGCAGATCGTTGATCACCTTGATCTCTGCCGATCATCCTCCGCATTTCGCCTAGGCGGATGTCCATCTGCTCTTCAGTGATCTCGCCGTTTGCAACCATGGCCCTCATCTTCTCGGCTGCAGCGGCGTAGTCTGCGCGTGCACGCGTTGCGGCCATCGCTTTGCGTCCCTCTTCGGCAGACATTTCCCCACTGGCAATAGCAAGCCGAATCCGCATCCCGCGCAGGCGGCGGTTCATCTGCTCTTCAGTGATCTCGCCGCTTGCAACCATGGCCTTCATCTTCTCGACTGCTGCGGCTACGTCTGCGCGTGCACGCACGGCGGGAGTTTCAACTTGCTGGGCCGGATCCGCCACAAGTGCCGCATAACGATTTGTCGAGTTCGTGCAGGATGTCATGGCTGCACCCGAGAAGCAGAACATCAAAGTGAGTGCAGACATCGAGGGAACGTTGTGGCGGAAGTAGATCATCTGAGAACTCCAATTCTGCTGCTGTCAGTTAACTGCTAGCGGTGTTTCGCACTGTCCGGATTCAACGCGTCCTGAGATTGTAAGCATGCGCGACAGCCCCACCCAAAGACGTTACTTTTGCAGAGTTGCCCCATGCGTATATGCCTGCTTACGACCCAGGATCTTGACTCACCATCACTGTTGGAGGAGGACTGGCCCTGTGACCCTCGTCCGTTCCTTCCAAATGATGAGTGGCACGTGGCCACTCTATGTGGCAAGCATGAGTCGCTTGCTCAAGTCGAAAATTTGATTGACCAAGAGTTTGACCTCTTCTTCAATCTCTGTGACGGCGCAGCTGATCAAGACATCCCCGGGATCGAAGTCGTCGAGTTGTTAGAGAAGCGAGGCGTCCCGTTTACTGGAGCGACTTCGCAATGCTACGAGCCATCTCGTAAAGCAATGAAGCAGGCTTGTCGCAGGATCGGGATCGAGACACCGGAGTATGTCATCGCTAAGAACGAAGAAGATGTTGAATCTGCGGCGAGTGAGCTCTCGTTTCCACTCTTTGTCAAGCACTACAGCAGTTACGCAAGTGTCGACCTGAGCCGAAGGTCTCGGGTCCAGACGCCTGCTGGCCTACGCATCCAGGCCCGCAAGATCATTTCTCGCCATGGTGCTGCGTTGATTGAGGAATACATCGACGGGATCGAGTGCACGGTCCTTGTTGCTGAGAATCCCGCCGATCCAGCACGGCCGAAGGCCTATACACCGGTGCAGTACCGCTTCCCAGACGGGGAGAGTTTCAAGCACTCTGACCTGAAGTGGGTGGACTATGACGCGCTCTCTGCGTTCGCGGTTCCAGACGAGGATCTGGCGGACAGACTCAGAGATGAGTCTGCTCGCTTCTTCGTGGAGCTTCAGTCTGCGGGCTTTGGACGCTGCGACTTGCGAGTGGACAGCGAAGGCACGCCCTACATGCTCGAGATCAACCCTAACTGCGGAGTATTTTACCCCCCGGCTGACTATGGAAGTGCGGACATCTGCCTGTCACTTGATCCCGCCGGACATGAGGGCTTTGCTCGACAGTTGGTGGCTGCAGCAGTTGCTCGACACCCAGGGCGGTGATCTCAGCGCCTCTGTTCTTCCGGTGATACGTGACTACTAGGGAATCGCCCGCTCGGCGGGACGGCCGATGACATCCATCCGGTGCTTGCGGATCTGATTGTCCTGCCACTTCTCGTCGGTGACCCACAGTGGGTTCACGAGCCCCGCCTCCCACTCTGAGAGGCGATCCAGTAACTGCTCGACGATCTCTGGTTCCTGGGCGGCGAGGTTGGTGGTTTCGCCCAAGTCCGCGTCTAGATCCATGAGCAGTACTGGATTGGTCTCGATACGGAGCAACTTCCACTTTCCCACGCGTACCGCTGCCGCAGGCCCGCGTCGCCAGAAGAGGATCTCGTGAGGGGTGTCTGGTTCCTTTCCAGACAGATGCGGAAGTAGGTCAACGCCATCGAGGTCCGACATGGAATCGGTACCAGCGCCTGCGACGGCGAGTGCAGTTGCTGCGATATCCAGCGTACTGACCGGTAGGTCGTAGTGGTTGCCCGCCGGGAGATGGTCGGACCATCGGACGACGTATGGGACGCGAATGCCACCCTCCCATTTCGAGCCCTTCATTCCTCGCAGGGGACCGTTGTTGGAGGCGTTGGTGGTGGCACCTCCGTTGTCATTGAGGAAGAAGATGATCGTACGGCGATCCAGTCCCTCGTTCTTCAAGGTGTCCATGATGTGGCCGACCGCCCGGTCCAGAGCGATTGTCATGCCCGCCAACTTTTGGCGCTTGGAGTCCAAGATGTCAGGGAAGATGGCAAGGTCCTCGGGCTTGGCCTGCATGGGCGTGTGGACTGCGTTGAACGCCACGTACAGGAAGAACGGCCTTTCACGGTTGGAGTGGATAAAGGTGGCCGCCTCCTGCGCCATCCAGTCGGTCACATACGCGCTGCTGGCTTCGGCGATCACCTCGCGGTCTCGCATCAGCGATCGTTCGCCGGGTGTCTCCTTGGCGCGGGGGAAGTACGGGCGTGATCCGGTCAGGAATCCTCGGAACTCGTCGAAGCCTCGCGACAGGGGGTGCATTTCGTCTGAAGACCCGAGGTGCCACTTCCCGATGACGCTACTCCTGTAGCCCAGGGCACCTAGGCGATCAGCCAGGGTCTTCTCAGAAAGAGGCAGTCCCACAGACTTGCTACGGAGATTGAACTCATGCCCGAAGCGTTGTTGGTAGCGGCCAGTCAACAGCCCGGCCCGGGAGGGGCTGCAGACCGAGGCGGTGACATAGCCCTGTGTGCAGACGACGCTTTCTGAGGCGAGTTGATCGATGCGGGGTGTCTTCAGATCCGAGCTGCCCGTGAATCCGAAATCCATATAGCCCGCGTCATCAGCGAACAGGATCACGATGTTGGGTGGAGGCTCCTGAGCATGGGCGACTGTGGCGCATGCAACGAGGAGGAACAATGTTGGCATGACGATTAGTGAACGCGTCATGGTTCCAGTCA
>CAZKTE010000013.1:0-31709 GCA_964555625.1 uncultured Isosphaeraceae bacterium
CACGGCGTGCCAGCCAGGCGGCCGCGACGCAGATGCCGGCCACCGCCCCGATGGCGAATCCGATCATGAGGGCTGTGACGTCCATGTCAGGGCCATCGTACCGGGCCCCACGACCCTGCGAAGCGGCATTCGCGGGGTTTGGGCCAGCGGGGTGCTGGGAAATGGCGGTTTCTGGGGTTGCCTTGCATTGCTCTGGCGGTAGTCTGAGGGCGACGGGTTTGCCGTCGGGAAGAGGTCGGAAGAGGTGAGAGCCCTAATCATGACGAGTGTTGTTGCTGCTGGCGCGCTGTCGTGCGCTGCAGTGGCTGATGTCTACACCGATCCCACCGGTGACATCGCCACGGGCAATGCCAACCTTGACATCACGCAGGTGGAGGTGACCGACGACGGTGTTGATCTCTCGATCACGATGTCGCTGGCGGCCCTCGACGGGGACTGGGGCAACTACATGGTCTTCTTTGATCACCAGACGGGGGGAAGCGGTGACAACGACAACCCGTGGGGTCGCGACGTTGCCGGTCTCTCTGGGATGGACAACTTCCTCGGCAGTTGGGTTAGCGGCGGCGGCGGTTGGGAGATGCACCAGTACGACAACGCCGCCTCGGGTTGGTATCTCGATGATGCTTCCTATGACGGCAGCCCAGAGGTCGTGTCGATGAGCATCGACTGGGCGGCCAGCTCGATCACGTGGGTGCTCAACGGCGTGGTTGCTGACTCCGTTGCCGATGGCGTGGACGGGTTCTACTTCGAGGTAGCGACCACTGGCGGCAACTGGGGTGACCCGGCCATCGACCTACTCGGTGGTGAGGGAACGCAGCCGGGGTGGGGCGGCGGCTCAACGTCGACCGACCTGATGTACTACGAATTCAGCACGGTTCCGGCGCCCGGCGCGCTGGCGTTGCTGGCATTGGCGGGATTGGGCCGTCGCAGGCGAGCCTGAGGCCATGGATGATTGAGTGACCACCGCCGCGCATCGCGTGGCGGTTTTTGCATCTCGGGGATAAGGAAGGGAAGACCATGAAGCATCTTGGAATGCACGCGGCGTGCCTGGCCTCGGTCAGCGCAGCACTGGCAGGGGGCATCACCGTCGACGGTGTGCTTGACGCGGAGTACGGCGACGTCAACGGCGTGCAGAACACGCAGACGGCCTTCGGCGACTCCACGATGGGGCTGCCCGATTTTTCCAACGGAAGCGAGCTCGATGGTGCGTGGATCGTCATCGAGGGCGGGTACCTCCACATCATGCTCAGCGGCAATCTCGAGAGCAACTTCAACAAGTTCGATCTCTTCATCGATGCGCGCGACGGCGGCCAGAACCGCCTGCGCAGCGACAATCCCGACGTCGACTTCGATGGCCTCAACCGCATGGGAGACGACGGCAGCGGAAACGGCCTGACATTCGACGAGGGCTTCGAGGCCGATCTCTGGATCAGCCTCACCTGTGGCAGCACCGACGACGTCTTCACCACCTATGCCAACTTCGCCGAGTTGCACACGACGGGCGGGGGATACGGCGGGTATCTCGGCAGCGGGGGCAGCGGATCCGAGGGTGCCATCGTGTCCAAGAACGGGGTCATCATCGCCCTCGACAACTCCAATACCGGCGGTGTCGGGTACGGCGAGGCGACCGGCTGCGGCGAAGGCGCCACCAGCGGCATCGAGATCGCGATCCCGCTCTTTGTCCTGAACTGGGACGGGAAGGCTGGCGACATCACAGGTGCGCGTCTCTGCGCGTTCATCAACGGCGGCTCCCACGACTTCATCTCCAACCAGGTGCTCGGTGGCATCAGTGGCGGTGGAAACCTCGGCGAGCCTCGGGACGTGGACCTGACCGGTGTTCCCGGAAGCCAGTTCGTCGAGAGCGGCGGCACCGCGCTGCCTTGCCCTGATCCGACCGGTGCCTGCTGCCTGGACACCAGTTGCAGCGACCTCACCGCAAGCGACTGCGATGCCCTTGGCGGCGAGTACCATGGAGACGGTTCGTTCTGCAACGGCGATCCAGCGCCCTGCGTACCCAAGCCCTGCGAGGGTGACGTCAATGGCGATGGCACGGTCAGCGTCGAGGACATCCTGATCGTGATCTCAAACTGGGGCTGTACGCAGTAGCGGCGGGCCGGCGACCTCCGGGACACGCGATGAAACGCCTCGCGGACAGGACGGCGACGACCATTGCGCTATCAGCACTGCTGTGCCTGCCGGCGATTGCGGCGCCACGGGATGTAGTTGATCCCTCCGCGCATCCGGGGATGGGCGCCATTCCCTACGGCGGATCGGGATGCCAGGTCTGGCGCCACGGGACCACCGACTGGTCGCACGTTGGCACGCTGCGGCCTGATCTGGACGACGCGGGCAACGGCTCGGTTCGATGGACCATCCCACTGGCATCGATGGGCCTTGCAAGTGGCGATGTCGTGCGATTCGACGTGGCCACGAGCGACGCTGATCCGGGAAGCCCCGGGGTCGATCACCTCAGCCGCAGCGACATTGCGACGCCGAACTGGAAGACGCCGTCTGTGGCAGGGGAGTTCCTCGAGTACCAAGTCACCGACACGCCCGGCTCCGAGACGTACGTCGACACGTTCGGGGCTGTCTTTGCGCACCCGAATCTCGACATCATGTGGACCATCGTTGGCCACGACGCCACGAACCTCTATCTGCCGGTGAAGCGCTACGGAGACCTCGTCGAGGAGGACTGGACCAACTTCCTGATCTTCCTAGACCTCGGTGCAGGCGGCTCGCAGGAGCATCCCTGGGGACGTCCCATCGACCTCAATGGGGTCTTCGTCGACGCGTTCCTGGGCAGCTGGATTGACAATGCCCAGTCCGGCGTGAGCTTCCGGACCTGGGCGCCCAACGCCGATGCCGTGTCGCTCATCGGCGATTTCAATGGCTGGACGCTCTTTGCCACGATGCTCGCAGACGAGGGCGACGGACTCTGGTCGCTGGATGTCGCCAGCTCCGAGCCGGGGCAGCAGTACAAGTTCGTCTTCGTCAACAACGGTGTTCTCTACACGCGCAACGACTCCCACGCGCGCGATCTCACCAGTAGCGTAGGCAACAGTGTCATCCACGACCGCGACTCCTACATCTGGACCACCCTCGACTGGACCGCGCCGTCCTGGAACCGGATGGTCATCTACGAGTTGCACGTGGGGACCTTCAGCGGCGGACTGCTGCAGGCGATTCCAAAGCTCGACCATCTCGTCGAGCTCGGGATCAACGCCATTGAGCTGATGCCCATCTGGGAGTTCGCCGGCGAGGTCTCCTGGGGCTACAACGCCGGGCACCCTTGGGCGGTCGAGAGCGGCTACGGAACGCCCGATGACCTCAAGCGGTTCGTCGATGCCTGCCATGGCCGCGGGATCGTTGTGCTACTGGATGTGCTGTACAACCACTGGGGACCGCAGGACATGGATCTCTGGCGCTACGACGGGTGGAGCGAGAATGACCTTGGCGGCATCTACTTCTACAACGACTGGCGTGCCGAGACACCCTGGGGCGACACGCGACCGGACTTTGGTCGCCTCGAGGTCCGCACCTTCATCCGCGACAATGTGATGCATTGGCTCGATGAGTATCGCTTCGACGGGCTCCGCGTCGACGGCGTCCAGTGGATCCGCACCGAGTCGGCCGGCGGCGCCGAACTGCCCGACGGCTGGTCGCTGCTGCGGTGGATCAACGACGAGGTGGATGTTGCCCACCCAGTTACGCTGGTGATTGCCGAGGACATGGCCGCGAGCGAGTGGATAACCAAGGGAACTGGTGCGGGGGGAGCGGGATTCGATACCCAGTGGGATCCGCTCTTTGTCCATCCTGTGCGGGGGAATCTCATCACCCCAAGCGACGCTGATCGCTCGATGTGGGCGATCCGAGACGCGATCCTAGCCTCCTACAACGGCCAGTACCTACAGCGGGTCATCTACACTGAGTCCCACGACGAGGTGGCCAACGGAAACTCCCGTCTTCCCGAGGAGATCACGCCCGGCGACGCGGGCAGCTGGTACGCGCGCAAGCGATCGACCCTCGGGGCCGCCCTTGCGCTGACCTCGCCGGGCATCCCGATGCTCTTCCAGGGCCAGGAATTCCTCGAGGATGGGTACTTCGACGACGATGACCCGCTCGATTGGAGTAAGGCCAAGACCTTCTCGGGCATCCTGTCGCTCTACAAGGATCTCGTGGCGCTACGCACCGACGCGGATGGCGTATCGGGGGGATTGTCCGGTCCCAGCACCAACGTGCACCATGTCAATGACGCGGCCAAGGTGCTTGCCTATCATCGATGGGACACAGGTGGTCCCGGAGACGACATCATCGTGGTCATGAACTTCACAAACACCGCCCGCGAGGACTACCGCGTCGGGTTCCCCCACGGCGGGACGTGGTACGCCGTCCTCAACTCCGACTCGCTGGCCTACGGCGCCGACTACTCGGCCATCGGCGGTGACGTGGTCGCAGGCGACTTCGACTACGACGCCATGGCCTACAGCGCCGTGATGGACATCGGGCCCTACTCGTGCCTGATCTACTCACAGGAGGACCTGCCACAATCGTGCCCGGCCGACCTAAATGGGGACGGCGCGGTGAGTGTCGCCGACGTCCTTGCGATCATCGCCGCCTGGGGCACCCCTGAGGGCGACGTGACTGGAAACGGTACGACCGACGTGGCGGATCTCCTCGTAGCCATCGCCGGCTGGGGACCCTGCCCGTGAGGCGCCGCGCATTTACGCTCGTGGAACTGATGGTCGTCATTGCGATCATCGCGCTGCTCCTCTCCCTGGTCGTGACGGCCATCGGCGGCATGATGACTCGCACGCGCGCCACCAAGGACCTCGCCAACCAGCGCGGTATTGGGAAGGCCGACTGGAGCTTCTCCGTGGAGCACGATGGCCGGCTGCTGCATCCTCGCACCGAGCATCCGGTGGGCTCCGATCCAATCGGACAGTCCCAGGAGGATCGGATGTGGGTACGGGCCTACGGGCAGAGCGACGAGACGGGCGAGGATCGTGTCGATGACAGCGGACCGGTGCGCATCGAGACGGAGGCGGTGCTCCGAGACGGCGCGGCCTTCCCCTACATCGACGACATCGCCGCCTACCGCTCTCCCCTCGAGCCCCACGGTCGGATCCGAAGCTATTCGCTCAATGCCTTCGTGGGTGTGGAGTGGGGCGCCGATGACAACTCAAACTACGACACCGGCTCCCTTCCGTTCGGCCAGCACTACCGGCCCTGTGAGACGGCCGCACAGGTTCCGATGCCGTCGTCCACGATGGCCTGTATTGCAGAGGACGACAAGCAGTACGGGCCCAACGTCAATGGCTGGATGGTGCACCCGCTGCAGGACCTGTGGATCGACTGCCCACCGTTCTGGATCCCTGGCGAGGTCGGACTCGCCTACATCGACGGATCCACCGAGACGATTTCCCTCTCCAGCAAGCTCCTCGAGGAGGCGTGGATAGACCACCCCACGGGACACAGCATGGTCAATCCTCCAGGGTGCAAGGACCTCCGGGCGTTTCGGCGGTTGTTGTTGCCGGGCGTCGTGACGCCGCTACTTGACAGCGGGAACTGACGCGGCGCTCGTCGCGCCCTCAATGAGCCGCAGCGTCTGGTTGGCATCGACGTCCTCAAGAACCACCGTGCGACCGCTGGGCCACCGGACCTCCAACTTCGAGATGACCTCGCTGCTGCCGAGCCCAAAGTGCAGTTCCGGGGCGTTGGCCGAGAAGTACCCCTCACCGCTGACGTGCTCGCGGACTTGGCGATGGCCGTCGATCGTCAGCACCAGTTTCGCGCCGAAGGCGTCGCGGTTGCTCGTTGTGCCCTGCAGGCGAACCTTGAGCCAGTTGCCCGCTTCCGTTGAGACATTGTGAAAGAGGACACCTGCGCGGTCGGAGTCATCGTCGTAGGCCTCCTCGCCGTTGTTGACGACGTAGAAGTCCATTCGGCCGTCATCGTCGTAGTCGCCGAAGATCGCAGCGCGGTGGATCCGCTTGCCTGCGCTGAGGACGCCCGATTCCTGCGACATGTCCCGGAAGCGGCCGTTTCCGTCGTTCTCGAAGAGCCGGTTGTCATCTCGGTTGTCGCCGCTGACGGAATTGAGGTGACCGCCGGCGACGAAGAGATCGAGGTCACGGTCGTTGTCGAGATCCACGAGCCCGGCGCCCCACCCCACCATGCCCCAGGTCTGCTGCTGCACCTGCGGCGAGTTGAAGTCCGCCTCGAAGATCGCGTTGCGGACGATGCCGTCGTTGGTCGACTCGTTGTCGACCATCGTCAACAGCAGGTCGGCCTCGCCGGTGTAGTTGCTGATGTAGAGGTCCATCATCCCGTCGCCGCTGTAGTCGCCCCAGGCGATGCCCATCGAACCATCGGTGCTGCTGACGCCCGAGGGCCCGCTGAATTCCTTGAAGGTCCCGTCCCCGCGGTTGAGGTAGAGCCCGTTGGGATCGGTGTCGTTGGCAATGAGGATGTCGGGCCGATGGTCGCCGTTGAAGTCGGCCATCATCACCTGCATGGACTTGCGGAACCCGTCCTCGACCCCGGCCTGCTCGGTGATGTCGGTGAATGTACCGTCGCCGTTGTTCTGATAGAGCGTGTTGGGAAACCCCTGGAAGTCCATGGGGAAGCGCAGGCCCTTGTTTCCGCGTGACTTGGAGAGATTCACGTACCCGGCGATGTAGAGATCGAGATCTCCATCGCCGTCGATGTCGCCCCAGGCCGATCCGCCGTACCAGCGCTCAGGGACTCCTGCCGCGAAGGCCTCGGCGGTCACATCGTCAAACGACCCGTCCCCGGCGTTGTGGAGGAGTACCCAGTCCCCGAAGTTGGTGATCAGCAGGTCCGTGTACCCGTCGTTGTCGTAGTCGGCGGCGGACACGGCCATGCCCTCGCCGCCATCGAGCGCCCCACAGTCGCGCATCGACCCCAGAAACGTTCCATCGCCCTGATTGATGTAGAGGGCGTTGGTGGTCTCCTCGCCCCCGGACCCGTTGACCAGGTACAGGTCCCAGTCGCCGTCGTTCTCGACATCCAGCCACGCGGCGCCTGAGCCGTTCATTCGAATGAGGTGGCGGTTTGCGAACTCGAAGGGATTGACGAAGAGTCCCTCGGGGATCTCCTCGTTGGTCGCCACGCCCTGTACTTGGGGGCCGATCTCGCACCAGCGATGGCGCTCGCCGTAGTGGACGAAGTCCACGCCGGCAGCCTCCCTCGCGTCCTCGAGCTGGATGCGGCAGGGCTGCGCGGCATCATCGTCGGCCCCGAGGGTGCCAAGCAGGAGTGTCGCCAGAACCAGGCAATGTCGGTTTCCACCATGCATGGGCAAGACCGCCCCAAGTGTGGGGCACTGCATCCTGCATTCTAGGATCGATCTTGCCAAGGCAAAGCGATACATGCACGGCATCGCCGCCACTGCGGTTATTGAGGGGTGTAATCGGACCTATCGCAGGCGTCGGCGGAAGGCGTCCTGCCAGATGTAGCGAGTGTGGTAGTCCTGCCAGTCCTCATGCGAGCGACGAAGCGTCGCCGGCAACGTCGCCGGATCGTAGGGATAGCCCTCCATGTCGTGGAAGGGCAGGGGGCCAACGCTCTGCGAGGCCACCGTGTTCCAGTCCCCGTCCTTGACCCAGCCATCGCTGAAGAAGACATAGTCGCGGACCCACCCCTTGGGCGGTGGAGCGCCCGTCTCAAACGACAGCGCGCTGGCGTCCCCGGCGTTCATGATGACATAGCGATCGTCGATGGTCGCAAGTAGAGGCGTCACGTCACCGAAGCGCGTGTAGTACCCCTCTAGGTCGCGCCAGCGCGGAGACGGGTCTAGCTGGTCGTAGTTGGGCAGCCAGGGGGCATCGGCATCGCTGCGCTCCATTTCTGGGAACCCCAGGTAGTGCAGATCCGCGGCGACCAGGTCCAGGGGCCGCTGCGTCGGCGTGTCGACCTCGTCCACGCAGAAGACGATGCGGTCCCAGTAGATCTCAAGGTTGGTCACCAAGCGCACTCGGTGATCGCCGGCGGGGAACAGCGTCGCGTCCAGTTCCAGGACGATCGTCTTGCGCTTCCCGGCGGGGAACCCAGCGTTGGCGATGGCGTCCACCCAGCCGCCGCTGCCATCTGGCACCTGCAGCGCAAGTGGCCGCGGAGGCGGCGACTGTCCCTGGGCAGACGCCACGTTGATGCTGGTGTCCGTGGGTCGAATCCATCCGCTGGCCACCAGGAAGACTTGGTCATCACTCAAGAGCGGCCCGAGGTCAAGTTCGACGTAGTGCTCCGCTGCGACGCCCTGGTAGCGGCCCATTTCGAAGTCGCCGACTCTCAGGCCGTCGCGGTCTCGCAGCGCCGCGAGCACATCGCGGCCGCGATCATCGATCGCCTGCAGTGGTGGCCGCAGGTTTCGCAGCGCGTAGAGGCGGTATGCCGGTGGTTGTGGGGCGACGAACCGCTCGTCGACCAGCACGGTGACGTCGGGTGGATGATCGACTGCGATCATCGAGGCCTCATCGACGAAGTGGGTCTCCCAGAGCGAGGCGGTGATGAACGCGGTGCAGCGGCCGTCTCGCTCCTCCACCATCGCGCCAGGTACCAGCACCCAGTCCCGCGTGGCGGCTATGGGCGGCACGGTCTGCGCGTTGACCTTCATGCCAAGCGGGCTGCGCCAGAGCAGGTCGGTGACGAACGACATGCCCTGCGCGCCGACCACTGCCAGGTAGGGACACGATCCCTTGAGGATCTGCTCCTCCAGGAAGAGTGCATTCTCGTCGGGCGATACGCGCTCCTGCGGCACGCCGTTTGGCCAGGTGACACGGACCACATCCGCCGGCCCGTGGACGCCAAGTCCCAGGTGCACGTATGGACCGTCGATGGTGCGCTTCTGGTAGTGGGCGCCGGCCCGCACCTCCACGAGGCCGCCGTGGCCGCTGGAGGGATTCCGCTGTCCGCCCGCGAGGATGGCTCGCAGGGCCACGATCTGCCACCCCCGGCCCGGTGTGCCGGCATGGAACCACGGTACGACGTGGCCGTCGGCGACGATCAACAGGTCAAGGTCCCCATCAAGGTCGATGTCGGTGACCTGCAGTCCATCGATGTCGCCTGGCGGATCCTCGATCGGCTGTTCGACGAACGAGAGCCCCCCGGCATTGCGCAGCAGCCGTAGCGATCCATCTACGACCGCCAAGAGGTCCAGCCAGCCATCGTTGTCGGCGTCTAGGGCGTGCACTTCGCCGATGGCCCCCAGTGTCGGCGTGGAGGAGAGGTCCAGGCCGCCGGCGCCATTGTTGGTGGCGATGACCAGGTGTCCATCATCGCTGGCCCACACCAGGTCGAACCAGCCGTCGTTTCCGAGATCCGCGGCGACCAGCGATGACGCGCCGGGCCCCGCAAGCAGAAGCTCCGGGACGAGCTTGGCGGCGCGAAAGTTCCGAAGCATCACCAGGTCGCCGTCGCCGTCGATGGCCACCAGGTCGCGTGCCCCGTCGTCATCGAGATCGACGACCACGGCCTCGTGCAGGATGGGAGCGCCCGGGAGGCGGCGGGACGTCACCGTGCCGTCGCCGTTGTTTCGCAGGACGAGCGCGGGGCGATCGAGCCATCCCACAAGCAGGTCGAGATCTCCCTCCTGGTCGTAGTCCCACGGCACCATGAGCGTCGGCAGGTCCCCCGTGGCCTCCCGGAGCAGCGCCGGGGAGTCGCCCGTGTGCATGTCCAGGTACACGGCGCCGTTTGCTGTCGCCACGGCCAGGTCCACACTGGCGTCGTTGTCCCAGTCGATGGGCACGAGTGACGCTATCGGTGCGCCCAGGATCAGGCGGTGCCCAGCCCAGGAGAGCCTATTTCCGTTGGCCCTTGCGACTGCCGCCGTCTCGCCCCCATCGCGGGTAAGCACCGCGAGATCGGCCTCAAGCGGCGTCACGTCGCCCGTCGCCCAGGAAATCTCGATGGGAGCCGGCGGTGCCAGGGGCACGGACATCTCGCCGCGGAAGTACCGAACGGGCTCTCCGGCCGGTCCGGGGGGCCCGGCGAGTTGGCTGTTGGAGTGCTGCCAGGCGCGGGTTGGCTTGAGGAGGTTGTTGAGGGCGATGGCCGCACCGCGGGCTGCATTGAGGTTGTCCGCTTCCAATTGCTCAAGCGCGCCGCGCAACAGTGGGATCGCATCGGCGTCATCGATGAGGCCGCTGCCTGCGATCCATGCCAACTGGGACTCCGCGTCCGGCCCGCGCTCCAGTTCCAGGAGCACGCGCGCCAGGGCCAGGCGGGCAAGAAGGTTGTCCGGCGCCGACTCGACGATTGCCTCCAGGTGAATGGCCTGGTCCTCCACGCGGCCGCTGCTGCGCAGCGACTCGGCGAGCGCCCAGCGAACCTTCAGGTCATCGCCATCGGCAGCTGCTGCGTGGTCGAGGATCTCGATGCCACGCTCAAAGTCCCCCTCGTTCCACGCGATTCGCGCAGCGAGCCGCGCGATCACTCCATCGCCCGGTGCCGCGGCCATTGCAATGTCCACTAGCCGCGCGGCCTCCGTCGGATCGCCGCTTCGCAGGGCGATCAACGCCCGGTTTGCCGGGACCAGCGGATCATCGCCCACCAGTGGAGCCAATTGCGTGAGCACCTCTGCTGCCTGGGGCTGGCGATCGCTGTCGAGGAATGCCAGAGCCCGGTTGCGAAGTCGCCGAGCCTCATCGCTGTTGCGGCCGTCGACGTCGCTGTCGCCACCGCCACAGCCCACGAACAACGGCAGGCACAGGAGCAGGCAGGGCAGCCGTCGCATCAGGCGTAATCGTACAGGTTGGCCCGCTGTCGATCGCAGAGGCCCACGTGGTTCCAGGGTTCGATGTCCCTCGCAACCCGTGACTCGAATTCGATGCCGTCGGCACCGCTGGCCACGAGGTGCCGCGCCTCCTCGCAGGCTCCCGCCACGGCGGAGCAGTAGGCCTCGTCATCGGCATTGAGCCACGCGGTGCCGGCCGCCGCGTCGCCTGCTCGGCGCTGACGCTCGCGGTGGTCCGCCCCGGCGAAGTAATACATGGCCAGACATCGGAAGAGGTCGAAGCGGCCGCTGGTGGTGTAGCCACCCGCTACGAGCCGATCGAGGAGGTCGAGCTCGCGAGCCGTCGTCCGCGCGTGGCCCGCCAGCAGCGCAGGCCGCAGCGGCTCTTCGGCTTCGAAGATCCCGCCGAGGCGCTCAATCGCGGCGAGCGTGTGCGCGATTCCGCCGCTGTGCATGGGATCGATGAACGCCGCCGCGTGCGGGAGCATCATCCAGGAGTCGCCGGTCATCGAATCGACACGGCGCTGCAACAAGCCGCTGCGATGGAACGGACGCACGGCCTGCGCGGTTGCGAACTGCGCGGCGATCGACGGGAAGCGATCAAGGAGGGCGTGCCACTCCTGTTCCACGGGGACGTCCGTATCCAGTGGCCAGTGGTCGACATCAAGGAGGAAGCCGGCGCTGGTGATTCCGCTGTCAAAGTGCAGCACGTACATCCAGCCACCCTCGAAGACATGGTGGAGCGCGGCCGCATCGGTGGGGAACGGATGTGGGCGCCGGTCACCCCCGAGGTCGTCATACACGCCGCCCCAGGGGGAAACTCCCCGAAAGTGTGCGTAGAGCGCCCGGGATCTGGTCCGCGGGGGCGTCGGGTCCTGTGGAATGCCCAGGGTGTTGGCCAGGACGCACGCGGCGCCGCTTGCGTCAATGACGAAGGCGGCGCGAATCTCCACATCCGTGGATCCGCGCCGGCCCGCCAGATGCCATCCGTCACGCTGTTGGATGGAGTCCAAGCGCGTCTCATCGAGAAAGGTGGCACCTGCCCGCACTGCCTCCTGCACCAGGTAGGAGTCGACGTCGGCGCGGAACCAGTGCGTGTCGGACTCGTCATTACAGGCGCTGGCGGCCACCAGCAGTTCCGTCCCACGATCGTCGCGCGGAGTGAATGCCGCTCCCGCCTGGTGGTGGAAGTAGCTGAACCCGCGCTTGAGTCCGCGCTGCACATGGGGGCAGGTGCTCATCCAGCTGCCGTAGCTGGCGAGTGGGGCAAGCCCAGCCAGGTCGTAGCGGTCGGCGATGGCCGCAAGCAGGAGGCCCGCCTGTGGGGTTGCCGACTCCCCGATGGCGACCCGCGGATGGCTTCCACGTTCGATCAACGCGACTCGATGGCCGAGCCGCGCGGCGATCGCCGCGGCGATCGAGCCGCCGAATCCAGACCCGATGACAACAACATCGACCTCGATCATGGGCATGCCTCGCAGGTCACCGGGAGGCGGTCCTCACCGCGATTGCATGCCTTGAGTACCTCCAGACGCTCATCGTGGCAGTCGCAACTCCGCAGCCGCTCGATGTCCCACAGGTCAGCGAGCACGCGGATGTCGCCGCGGTGGCGGCCGTGGGCGATCGCCGCCTCCAGCGACTGCAATGTCGGGGAGGCGAACTCGCCCTGCTGGGCGAGCTCCTCGAGCATGCCGTTTCCTCCTCGGGCGGGAATGACCACGCAGCACTCCACGCCGATGGATGCCGCCCAGTCAATGGAGGCCTTCGCCCAGTGGAGACCCGCCGCCTCGTCCTGCCAGGGCGTGCGGAGGATGATGAATGCCCGCACAGGAATCTCGTGCTCAAGCAACATCGCCGTGGCGCGCTGATAGTCATCGAGGCTCATCTGCTTGTTGAGGCGAGGCAGCACGTTCGGGTCGATCGTCTCGAGTCCCATGGCAACCTGCAGCTGCGGCGCGATGGCGTCGGAAAACTCCAGGCATCGCGCATCGACCATCCGGGGGTGGCACTCCACCAGCAGCGTGTCACGGTCTGCGACTGCGTCGCCGATGCGCCGGTAGTCGGCGGGCGGGATCGCCTTGGTGTCGAAAAAGCTGCCGGCGTTGTAAAGCTTGACGTGCGGTGCGAAGGGAAGCGACGCCAGCGCAGTCTCGACCTGCGTGGCAACGACGCCCTCGGGGACCGCCTCGGTGGTCGTGTGCTTCCACAGGTCGCAGAAGACGCACTTGAACGGGCACTCGCGGTTGACCAGGATGACCGTCGCGACGTCCTCGACGATGCCTCGCGCCGTCAGCTCTCGTTCCAGGAAGACCGCGTGCGGGCTCGAGCCGTCGACCTGTCCGGGGCGGGGGGGTCGCGCCGCCACGACGATGCGGTTGTCCAGATCACGTGCCAAGGACGGCATGGAACGCCTGTCGGTACGTGGTCTCGTCGTCTGGAAGGTGCTCTGCGAGCGTGGAAATTGACGCGGCGCCATGCTGGAAGCGGCGCTTCTCGAAGACCGGCATGTGTGTGCCGGTGATCGCCTCGACGCCACGCGAGACTATCTTCCCCTTGAGGTCATAGAGCTTCTGGTGGTCCCAGTCAGTCAGTTCAGTGAACGGGATGCCCTCGGCGATGGCGATGACGTCACGGAGCATGAAGGGGCTGAAGCAGGAGAACCCCATCTGGGAGGTTGGTGCGTAGCCGCGGGTAACACCTCGGCTGAGGCCCCCGCTGAAGGTCAGGGAGTGCTTGATGGCGTCCACGCCCCAGCCCTCGTGGTAGAGCATGGAGTTCGAGAGCACGCTGCGTATGGTCAGCTCGGGATTGGCCTCAATGGGGTAGTCCTTGAGGTTTTCGTCCCCACCGTCGCCGTCGACCAGGTGCTTCCAGTGCGGGTACCGCTGGCGGATGCCCCGGCAGAGGGCCATGGTCATGGCCCCTGACTGGATGTCCAGGGGCTTGTAGTCCTCGATCAGGGCCACCGCGTCCTGGAGGTCAATGGCGTCTGCGCTCACCTCAATGGGTTCAAGGAGCAGCTCAAGGTCGGCTGAATGCAGGAATGCGCGCGCCTGCGCCAAGTCCGAGCCACTGCCGTCGACGCACAGCGTGAACGCCTTGAGGCGTCCGAGATCGTCGCCACGGGCGAGCATCGCGTGATAGGTCACCAACAACACGGCGCCGCTGTCGATGCCACCACTGAAGCAGATGCCCACTGGCGCGTCGTCGTCGAGCTGCTCAAGCCAGTGATGTACGCCCACCGAGAGCGCGCCGACATAACGACGTCCGATCTCATCGAGATCGGCGGGCAGCACGTTGCGCGCCGGCGCGAAGAAGCGCTGCGTCGTTGGATTTGGATCCGGGCATCCGACTAGTGCGATCTCAAGGAGGTGGTGCGCCGGGACCATCCGTGTGTAGGTCGGGTGGAACTGGTCACCATAGCCGTGGGCATCAAGCCAGTCGCGGATGGCATCGATGCGATCGGCCACTAGCAACGCCGGCCCTGCCGCCATCTTCACGATGAAGTAGCGCAGCGGGAGCTGCAGGGACCGCGCCATGCGCACGATGTGGCCCGATCGGGCGGTGATGGCAAAGTGCCCCTCGATGCCGGCGATGGCGTCCGGGTCACCGCTTGCGACGCGCTGCGTCGCCTCCTCAAGGGTCATGTTGAAGAGGAGGTGGCGGGCCGGATCGGTCAGGTCATGAACGTCATGGATGGGATGTGTCTGGGGCACGATTGATCCTCGTTGGAGAGTGACTGGCAGTGGTGGCGACTCTATCTGCACCAACTTGGTGCAGGTCGGTCGCCGCCGGGCAAGACACGATGTCCACGGGTTGTCCACCATGTTCCCACTTTCGGGCAGGGGGCTTGCAGAAGCGAGCGGGTTGTGGTTCGATGTCCGTGGCATTGCTGCCCGGCCGGCTTCGGTCGATTGAAACGCTCCTTGACAAGTCAGGTGATATACGCGTCGGACTGCAGCGGATGTCTGTCGGCCCTAGGGTCGGTGGATCGCGGCGGGTCACAAGCGGTGTCGGGCCGGAAACGGCGCGGCGTCGGACCCGAAGTGCCGTTGTACGCCAGGCCCATCTGTTCTGCAGACGATGGGCAGGACCGACGGCCCCAAGCCCCCGAAAGGGAGGAGCGACCCTCGGGTCAATCCATGGCGAGGTGTGCCAGAGGGACTGTGACGCACGGCGATCGAGGTGATCCTTCGGGACCGCAACGGCGACGTGAGTGATACTGGTGGTTTCAACCTTGGCGGAGATCGAGGGTCGGCCTTGTGCCGATTCACGGTGGACGACCAAGAGTCCGAGGGCGGCGTGTCTGCCAGGGTCGTCTTTGACGGCCATGGCAGATGACGCCGCGACCTCTCCGTGCTGCCAAGTCAAGCGCGGGAGTACACCCTGGTTCGGACCAGGGCGACGGCTTGCCGTCAAGCTCCCGGGAAGTCTTGCCAAGCCAGTGCGGAGGCCGGTATCCCACCGCGGGACGGCCCTTTCACTCGACGGAGAAAAGGGATGCTCCGACACCCCGCGGTGTTGATGCCAGCTCGGAGGAATCGGCGACGAGGTTCGGGTCAGGAACTGAGAAGGATCTGCGACCCGGGTCACGTCGGCCGACTCACGAGACATCGACGTGCCCGCGCATGCCGGGTAAGGCGGAGTCGTTCGCCGAGATCACCTGCAAGGAGATTCGAGGGCCCTCGGGTCCGAGACGATCGACCGGGGCCGACCGGTCAGCAGTGCCCAGGAGCGAGGTCTAGGCCTCGCTTCCTGTCTTTTTTGGGTTAATCAAGGCGTCCTGGGGCCCGGGTGCCACTGCCGCTGCGCTTGGTGAGTGAATCGCCCAGGTCCGCCCGGGCGGCCTCGGCCCTGGCCATGATGTCCTCCACGACCCCCGGATGGGCATCGGCGACATCAGTCGTCTCGTTGGGATCGGCCTCCAGGTCGAAGAGGGCCGGGCCGATCTGCGCCGAATAGTCGTATTTCCCGGGCCATCCGTCGGCGCCCGGGGGCCCCTTGGGGGTGCGATAGGTGTGCGGCAGGTGCAGCTTCCAGCGGCCGTGACGAATCGCCTGGAGCTCGTTGGTGCGGTAGTAGAAGTAGTAGGTCTCCTGGGGCGCTTCGTCTGCCAGGCCGAGGAGCAGCCGATGACCGTCGCGGCCATCGATGGGACTCGGCGGGGCTGCTCCAACCAACGCGGCGATGGTCGGCAGCAGGTCGATGGTCATCATCGGCGTGTTACTTGCAGTCGCGGCGGGAATGACCCCGGGCCAGCGCACCACGAACGGCACGCGGACACCACCCTCGAAGGTGGTGCCCTTGCCCTCGCGCAGGCCGCCGGTGCGGCCGGCATGGTTTCCGTAGGAGAGCCAGGGGCCGTTGTCACTGGTGAAGATCACCAGCGTCTGTTCGTCGATGCCCAGTTCCACCAGCGTGTCGAGGATGCGGCCGACCGACCAGTCGATCTCCGCGATGACGTCGCCGTAGAAGCCCTTGCCGCTGCGGCCCTCGCTTCCGGCCGCGACGAAGAGTGGCACGTGCGGCATCGGGTGCGCCAGGTAGAGGAAGAACGGCTGGTCGCGGTGGGCGCGCATGAAGTTCACTGCCCGTTCCGTGAAGTCGGTGGTGAAGCGCTGCTGGTCGCCGGGCTCGATGCGTGGATCGACGATCGACGTGCCGTGGATCATCGGCAGGTTGGGAAACCCGCGCTTGCGGCCGGCGATGTCGGGTGGAAGGTTGACGTACTCCGGGTGCAGTGGCCACATGTCGTTTGAGTAGGGGATGCCGTGGAAGGCGTCGAAGCCATGGTTGGGCGGGAGGAAGGGCTCGTGGTGCCCCAGGTGCCACTTTCCAAACGCCGCCGTGGCGTAGCCCTCGCCGCCCAGTACCTCGGCGATCGTCGTCTCATCGGCGTGCAGGCCGTGGGTGTTGCTTGGCCCCAGCGCGCCGTGGATGCCGAGTCGATTGGGATAGCAGCCGGTGAGCAGGGCCGCCCGCGACGCGGAGCAGACCGGCTGGGCGACGTAGAAACTCGTCAGTTTCCTGCCTTCTGCGGCCATGGCGTCGATGCGAGGCGTCGACACGTGCTCACCGCCAAAGCACCCCAAGTCTCCGTAGCCCATGTCATCGACGAACACGATGACCACGTTTGGCGGCGGCAGTGGCGGATCGGCTCCGGCGGCGATCAATGCAAGCAGGAGGGTGCAGACAGGCATGCCGCAAAGCGTAGCGTGGCCAAGGCGTCTGGCAGTCGGTAGGGTGGCGACATGCTTCTGCTTGTGATCGAGTCGCCCTGGTGGACCCTGCTGGGCCGCCTGCACCCACTTCTGCTGCACTTCCCCATCGCGCTTGCGACCTGCGCGGCCGTGATCGCGCTGGGCCGCTGGATCCTGCGTCGCGACGAGGTGTCGTCCCCGATCGTGGGATTCTGCCTCTGGACTGCGCTGATCACAGGGATGGCGGCGGCCTGGTCGGGCTGGACTCTGGCTGAGGCCCTCGGCGACGGCAGTCTCACGGAGTCGCTGCACCGGTGGTTTGCCATCAGTGGCCTGGGGGTCATCGCCACGGCGTGCGTGCTTCGGATCCTCAAGGACCGCCGCGGCGGCCGCTATGTGCCGGCGAGTCTCATCGCCACCGTGATGGCGGGCGCCACGATGGCGACCGCCGGGCACTTTGGCGGCACGATGCTCTGGGGCAAGGGCTGGGTGCTTGCGCCACTGCTACAGGCCATGGGCATGTCCGCTTCGGACGATGAGGAACTCGCCGACACCGAATCCTCAGTTGACGAGGAGCTCGTCGAGGCCGAGCCGCAGGCACCACAGGAGCCGCCGTGGACTGCAGTGGCGCAGGTGTTCGACACGAACTGCAGCAACTGCCACGGGCCTGACCGCCAGAAGAGCCGACTGCAACTAGTGCCGCTGCCGGTGGCCTACGGTGGTCGCAGCGACCCACCGCCGATCGTCGCCGGGCACACCGATATGAGTTCGATCCTTGGGCTGATCACCGCGCATCCGGACTCCGATGCACGCATGCCCCCCAAGGGCGACATGCTCAGCAGCGAAGACGTGGAGACCGTCCGGAGCTGGATCGCAGCAGGCTGCCCCAGTCCACCGGCTTCGACTAATGCGGTAGCCGCGTCCAAACCGCCACCGCTGCCGCCTGCGCCCATCGCAACGAATGCCGCTGCCGCGCGTGCGGCCATCGAGAGTCGTGGTGGCTACGTGCAGTACGTCAGTGGGGACTCGGGGCCGCTGGAGGTCAATCTCAGCCACGCCACGCCGCCTGCAGACGATACGTTATTGGCGCAGTTGGCTCCACTTGCAGCGAGCATCATCTGGCTTGACCTGTCCGAGTCGAGCGTGACCGACGCGGGCATGGAGCACCTGCGGGGCATGTTGGCCCTGGAGACGCTGCGCCTAGACCACACGGCCGTCGGCGACAATGGCCTGGCCGCGTTGGCGGGCTTGCCAGACCTACGATCGATCAACCTCTACGGCACGCCCGTGACGGATTCATGTCGGGAGTCCCTGGCATCCATGGAGTCACTGCGTCGCTGCTACCTCGGCCAGACGGCTATGACCAGCGAGGGCATCAACGCGCTGCGCAACGCACGCTCCGACGTGCGAATCGTCGGGAGCGGCGCCGTCCCGCCAGAGGAGCCCAGCACCTCATGATCCTCCTGCCAGTCATCGCGGCCGCCGCGGTGACGGCGGCGGAGCCGGGTATCTCGTTCGATGCCCAGATCCGACCGCTGCTGAGCGATCGTTGCTTCAAGTGCCACGGACCTGACCATGAGTCGCGAAAGGCGAATCTGCGGTTCGACCAGCAGGATTCTGCATCGGCGATGCGCGACGAGGGTGCGGCGATCGTGCCCGGCGACCCCGAAGCATCCTTGCTAGTGAGCCGCATCTTCGATGCAGATGCGGACTTTCGGATGCCCCCTGTCGATAGCGGAAAGTCGCTCAGCAGTGAGGAACGGGAGCTGTTGCGCGAGTGGATCGCCCAAGGCGCGCAGTGGGAAGCTCACTGGGCCTTCGAACCGCCCAAGGCGATCCAGCCACCCCTGCCGGGGCACCCCGTCGACGCGTTCGTCAACACCCGCCTCTCCGAGATTGATTGCGAGATTGGATCGGAGGCCGACAAGGCGACGCTCCTTCGGCGCGTGACGCTGGACCTCACGGGCCTTCCGCCAACAGCGTCCGAACTCGATGCGTTCCTCTCCGATGCGTCCGATGGTGCCTGGGAGCGCGTGATCGATCGGCTCATGGATGCCCCGGGCTACGGCGAGCACATGGCCCGCGACTGGCTTGATGCGGCTCGCTACGCAGACACGCATGGGCTGCACCTCGATAACGAGCGGGTCATGTGGAAGTACCGCGACTGGGTCGTTGGTGCCTTCGCGTCGCACATGCCGTACGACCAGTTCATCGCAGAGCAGTTGGCCGGTGACCTCCTGCCCGATGCGACGCTCGCCCAGCAGGTGGCCAGCGGGTTCAACCGCTGCCACGTGACTACTAGTGAGGGCGGGTCCATCCTTGAGGAGGTGAGGATCCGCTACGCGATGGATCGCACGGACACGGTGGCCACCGTGTTTCTTGGACTGACAGCCACGTGCGCGGCGTGCCATGACCACAAGTTCGACCCGATCACGCAGCGCGACTACTACCAGTTGCTGGCGTTCTTCAACAACACCGCCGATGAGCCCCTTGATGGGAACATCAAGGCGCCTCCGCCTGTCATCAAGGTGCCCGATTCGCAGCAGGCATCGCTGCTGGCGGAACTGGAGACAGTGATCGCCGCGCTCGAGGAACGCTACGAGCACCCGCCGGAAGAGGTTGCCGCGGACGCTGCCGCGGCGGTCACGGATCGGTCCACCGAGCTGGCGGCGCACTGGCAGGTGATCGAGCCGACAGCGAGTGTTACTGAGTCCGGCGGTACCTTCGACGTGCTCGATGACGAGTCGCTATTGCTTGCAGGGCCTGGCCCGGCCACTGACGTGTACACCTTCGACATCGACCTGCCCGATGGCACACAGGCGCTGCGCCTCGATGCGCTTCGCCATGAACAACTCCCCGCCGGCGGGCCGGGCCGAGCTACCAATGCGAACTTCGTCCTGACCGAGGCCACGCTGCAGGTACTCGAGGGCGGCGAGTGGATGGATGTACCCATCGCGGTCGCCGAGGCCAGCTTCTCCCAGGAGAATTTCCCTGTCCGCGAGGTGGCCGATGGCGACCGCACGAATGACAACGGTTGGGCGCACAATGGCCCCGATGCGCCCGCTGCCCGCACGCTTGTGCTGCGACTTGCTGAACCGATGGACGGCGGCTCGGCACGCCTGGTCCTGGAGTTTCTCTCGCAGTACAGCGGGCACTCCTTCGGACGCGTCGCCCTGTTCTCCTCAAGCCACGGCGCCGAGGGCGTCGCGATCGCAGACGACTGGGAGTCCAGCGGCTATTTGGTGGCCGAGTCGGCCGATGCAGCCTGGGAACAGGAATTGCCAGGGGACGTCACATGGACGCTGCGGCCGGAGGTGGTCGATGGCGCCGTGCACGCGTTCAAGGAGGGTCTTGGTTCGATCTTCCTGCGGCGAGGCGTATTGATCGCAGAGGGTGGACTCCATCGCATCGACATTGGGACCGATGACGGCGTGCGCATCTGGATCGATGGGGATCTTGTTCATGAGCACCGCGTGGCGCGCACCGTTACGCGCGGCGAGGACACGATCGACGTGGACCTGGTCGCCGGCGACCATGAGATCCTTGTGCAGGTGGTCAACCTCGGTGGCGCAAGCGGGATCGCCTTCGACTTTGCCCGCACCAGCCGCGGAGGCCTCTCCACGGCGTTGTCGCTGATTGCCGCCCGCGGCGAGGAGCATCGCAGTGAACTCGCTAGCCAGCGGCTGCGGCGCGAGGTGACCCTCAAGGTCTGGCCGGAGGCTAAGCAAATCGTCGCCGACACCGAAGAGCAGAAGAAGGCACTGGCCGCACTCCAAGCGGAGATTCCAACGACGCTCGTCTCGGTCGAGCGATCCATGCCCCAAGAGACGCGGGTCCTTCGGCGCGGCCAGTACGACCAGCCCACCGATGTGATCGTCGGCCGCGAAGTACCGACGTGGCTGCCACCGATGCCCGATGACGCGCCGATCGATCGACTTGGGTTTGCGCAGTGGCTGACGCGCGATGACCATCCACTCACCGCGCGCGTGTTCATGAACCGACTCTGGCAGCACCACTTCGGCGTGGGGCTGGTGATCACGGCCGAGGACTTCGGCAGCCAGGGCGCGCGGCCATCCCACCCCGATCTTCTGGACTGGCTGGCCGTGAAGTTCATCGAGAGCGGATGGGACATCCAGGCGATGCAGCGGCTGATGCTCACCAGCGACGCCTACCGCCAGAGTGCCGTAGTGGATCCGGAGCTCGCCCGGCTCGATCCCGAGAACGCCCTGCTGGGACGCGCGCCGCGATTCCGACTCGACGCGGAGGTGATCCGCGATCAGGCGCTAGCGGTGTCTGGCCTGCTCGTGCCGCGCGTCGGCGGTCCGCCGGTGAAGCCTTACCAGCCACCAAACCTCTGGGAGCCGGTGGCCTACACCTCCAGCAACACGCGGACCTACGTGGAAAGCGAGGGCGATGGACTCTGGCGTCGCAGCATCTACACGTTCTGGAAGCGAACGAGCCCGCCGGCAGCGATGGCGATCCTCGATGCGCCGACGCGTGAATCCTGCATCGTGCGCCGTGAACGCACGAACACGCCCATGGCGGCGCTCTTGGTGATGAACGACGACCAGTTCGTCGAGGCGGCGAGGGGACTGGCGCAGCGCGCGCTGCTCGAGGGCGGCAGCGACGACGCGACGCGATTGACATGGGCGTTCAGGGTAGTCACGGCGCGAGCGCCGACCGCGCGGGAACTCGCTCGCCTGCGCGACTACCTAGTGCAGCAGCAGGCGCACTTTTCCGACTCGCCCGAGGATGCGGCCGCGCTGCTGTCGGTAGGGGCGTCCATGCGAGATGGGTCGCTTGCTGTGGCGGACCATGCTGCATGGACGATGGTCGCGAACCTCCTGCTGAACCTCGACGAGGTCCTCAACCGGGGATAGGGTGAGATTGATGGATCCATGCTTCGACCAGCGCATGCTCATCAACCGAAGGCAGTTCTTCGATCACTCCTGTCGCGGTGTCTGCGGCGCGGTGGGACTCGCGGCGCTCGGCGATCTGCTTCAGGGCAACCTGGCGATGGCAGGCGAAGTGGGGGCGCCGGGCGTGCCCCTGTCGCCCCACGCGGCGCCGAAGGCGAGGCGCATCATCTACCTCTTTGCCGCTGGCGGTCCCTCGCAGATCGACATGTGGGACCCTAAGCCAGCGATCACCGACCGCTTCGACCAGGACTTGCCCGATTCGATCCGCATGGGCCAGCGCATCACGACAATGACGAGCATCCAGGATCGGTTGCCGGTGGCGCCGTCGATCTACAAATTTGCGCGGCACGGGGAGTGCGGGACGCAGGTCAGCGAGCTCCTTCCATGGACGGCGAAAATCGTCGACGACATTGCGGTCATCCGCAGCGTGCACACGGATGCGATCAACCACGATCCGGCGGTGACGTTCCTGCAGACGGGGTCGCAGATGCCCGGTCGGCCGAGCATGGGCGCGTGGCTCAGTTACGGCCTCGGATCGCTCAACCGCGACCTGCCCTCCTTCATCGTGCTGCACTCCTCTTGGACGGGCCGCAAGGAGGCGCAGGCGCTCTTCGGTCGGCTTTGGGGCAGCGGCTTCCTACCCAGCGAACACCAGGGCGTGTTCCTGCGCAGCAGCGGGGACCCAGTGCTCTTCCTCAACGATCCCCCGGGCGTCGATCGCCGCCAACGCCGCGGCATGCTCGACGCGCTCTCGGACATGAACCACCTGCAGCAGGAGGCCATCGGAGACCCGGAGACCACCGCGCGGATCGCCCAGTACGAAATGGCCTATCGCATGCAGGCTTCTGTCCCGAGCCTCGTGGACCTCGGCGAGGAGTCGGAGCGGACTTTCGAGATGTACGGCGAGGATGCGAGGACGCCGGGCACGTTTGCAGCCAACTGCCTGCTTGCGAGACGACTGGCCGAGCGCGACGTGCGCTTCATCCAGGTCTACCACCGCGGCTGGGACCAGCACGAGATCCTGCCGACGAACCTGCCCAACCAGTGCAAGGACATCGATCGCCCCTGCTGGGCGCTCATCACGGATCTCAAGGAACGGGGCCTGCTCGACGACACGCTGGTGGTCTGGGGCGGCGAGTTCGGCCGCACTGTCTACTGCCAAGGCGCATTGACCAAAGAGAACTACGGTCGCGACCACCATCCAAAGTGCTACACGATGTGGATGGCTGGCGGCGGTGTGAAGGCCGGGCAGGTCTACGGCGCGACCGACGACTACGGCTACAACATCACGGAAAACCCCGTCCACGTGCACAACCTCAACGCGACGATCCTGCACCTGATGGGCATCGATCATAAGCAGTTGACCTTCCGCTACCAGGCTCGAGACCACCGCCTCACCGACGTGCACGGGCATGTGGTGCAGGATCTGGTCAGCTAGTAGCGCTGGTTCAGAGACCGCTGCTAGTTGTCCCATTCAGGGGATCCTCTGCTAGACGTTGAACAGGATGTGCGCCACGTCGCCATCCTGCATCGCGTAGGCCTTCCCCTCGCTGCGCAACTTCCCAGCTTCCTTGATGGCCTTCTCGCTGCCGAGCTCGAAGAGATCATCAACGTGGTAGCACTCGGCTCGGATGAAGCCGCGCTCAAGGTCGCCGTGGATCGCGCCGGCGGCCCGTGGTGCGAGGGCGTTTGCGGGGATGGACCAGGCGCGAACCGCCGTTTCGCCGGCGGTATAGAAGGTTGCTAGGCCCAAGAGGTCGTTGGCAGCGCGCGTCAGGGCGCCAAGCGCCGGCTCGGCGATGCCAAGGTCTGCGAGCATCTCGCCGCGATCGGCCTCAACCAGTTCTGCGATCTCTGACTCAAGCGTTGCGCAGAGCACGACGCACGGCCCGGCGTCGGCGACCGCCTCCGCCGCGGGCCCCTCGCCGGCCAGGTCGTCCTCGCCGACGTTTGCCACGTAGAGCATGGGCTTGGCCGTCATGAGGCCAAAGGACCGTAGGATGCCGACCTCCGCCTCGTCCCAAGACTCCTCCCGAAGCGGCTGCTCGTTATCGAGCATCGGCTGGCAGTGCTCCAGTACCTCCAGCCGTTGTTGGGTTTCGCTGTCACCGCCGCGCGCGGCCCGCCGGGCCTTGTCGATGGCCGCCTCGACGACCACCAGGTCCGCGATCAACAACTCCGCGTTCATTGCTGCGATGTCCGAGCCGGGAGTCGGTCGGCCCATGCCGAAGTCGAAGCACCGCACGACGTGACAGAGCGCATCGACCTGCCGCACGTGGGCAAGGACGTTGGCCAGGGCCGATCCACCTGTGGGAACCCCTGGAATGTCAACGACTTGCAGCGTCGCGTGGATCACCTCCTTGGTGTCGATGAAGTCGGCAATGCGATCGAGGCGCGGGTCGGGGATCGACGCTACTCCGACGCTGGGCTTCATGGCGCCCGGCTGCACCTCAACGGCGTGCGCGGTCAGGGCGGTAAAGAGCGTGGTCTTGCCGACGCCCTGGAGTCCAATGAGTCCACATTCCATGGCGGCGGCATTCTACGGGCAGGTCCTTGGCTAGCATGACCGCCGTGGACCACGAGACCTGCATGGCGCGGGCGATCGAGTTGGCGAGGGCAACGGCGATCGACGATCGCGCCGGCGGCCCCTTCGGCTGCGTAATCGTCCGTGACGGTGAGATCATCGCCGAGGGCGCAAACCGCGTCCTCGCCGAGGGCGATCCCACTTGGCATGCCGAGATCGCCGCGATTCGCGCCGCCTCCGCCACCCTCGGGACCCATGATCTTCGCGGCTGCATGGCATATGCCAGTGGCGAGCCCTGTGCGATGTGCGCAGCGGCGCTGCACTGGGCGCGCATCGATCGCGTGTACTACGCCTCAAGCGTCGAGGATGCTGCGGATCACGGTGGGTTTGATGACGCCACGCTTACGGGGGGGCCGTCTGTGCCCACCGAGCAGTGCTGCAGGGAACAGATGCTCGAGGTCTGGCGGGCATTCGCCTCGCTTGATGACCGGCCCTCGTACTGAGCGTCAGTTGCCGCGCAAGAGGTAGTACGCGCCACCAACGGTTGCCATGTAGAGCGGCACGCCGAGCAGGAAGTACCCGACGCACAGCAGCAGGCACGAGCCGCACATCAGCACGATCAACAACAACACCATGGCCATCAGCCCGAGCCAGTTGTTGCGTGTCATGTCCCAGCTGGCAGCAATCGACGACCCCACGCCGTTTGCCTCGTTGCTCGGATCAAGAAGACACACGCTCGCAAAGAGCAGGCGGGCCATGAGCGACAGGCTCACGAGGCCCCCCAAACCGATGCCTAGGAGGATCGCTCCGCCAACGGCGGGAAGGGCGAAGTTCTTGGCACTCATCGCCTCCTGAGCAATCCCGGCAATGGCGGCACCGGACAGGCCGCCGATGAGCCCGCCGACGAATGCCGGGATCAGGAATGCAACCCACATCGCGACAGTGATGATTGCGGCGATGCCGGCCATGCGCCAGTAGACGCTAGAAAAGGCCGCGAAAAGCGTGCCAAACGGCGGCTCTTCGCCTCGCGCTGCAAGCACCGTCCACCAGAGCATGCCCGCGGCCAAGGGTCCACCAAGGAAGATGTTGAAGAGCAGCCCACCGAACGGGATATTCGCCGCGATCATGCTTCCGACGAACGAGATCAAGAGGAAGACGGTGGTCACGCCTAATAGCGGTCCGTAGCGGCTGGAGACCGTCTGCCAGCCGACGGTCAACGCTGCGTCGAGCGAAAACGTTCCCAATGGTTGCTGTTCGCCGGTCATAGTGCGTGCTCCCTCGCGTTGTGATGAGGATACACGCTGCAGCGACGCGGATGCTCTTCAGCCCCAAGCGTCAAGCAGAGCAAGCAGATCATTGACACCGACGATTCCATCTCCGTCCAGGTCCGCAGAGCAATTCCCTTCCGGCGGGCAGGGGCCCCAGTGTCCAATCAGGTAGAGCAGGTCGAGGATGTTGCGGACACCGTCACCATTGAGGTCACCGAAGAGTGGAACCTCGTGGGTCCATGATTCGGCCGGGATCACCTGTTTGGAAAGACCACCACCTTCGATGCGCACGATGCAACCTGCACCGCCCCCACGCTCAAAGAACTCGATGCGCAGCGCGTGGTGGCCCACCTGCAGGGCGATTGATCCAGCCTGCTCCACCATGCCGTGGAGGCCGTCGTTATCGATGAGCAGGTCGTTGCCCACGTAGAGTCGCGAGCCATCGTCGGACTCCACGAACAGCGTGTACCAGCCGGTTTCTGGAACGGTCACGAGGCCCTGGAAGACCGCACCAACGTCATCGCTTAGGCCGGAACCAGCAAACGCACCGCCAGTGCTGGGGTAGTCGATGTTCGCGACGACCTCTTCACCGATCGGTTCTAACAAGTCAAAGTCTGGGAGGACCTGGGGATTGTCTAGGTCGTAATAGGCAACCTCAACGCCGGGCTCCTGGTCTGCGATCTGGTCTGGGGGTCTAGCCTCCTCGAGAAGGGCAAGCACCACCCCGTCGGATCGTTGGCCGTCCTCGTCGATGATCTGGTAGTAGAAGAAGTCACCGTCGTCGCTGCTCTGAGCGGGTGCCGTGTACCGCAGCACCGCCGTGACGGGGTCATCGCCGATGACTTCGATTGAGCCGCCACCATTGCTTGTGCTGTCGGCACTGTCCAGCGCAATGCCACCACAGTTATTGGCCCAGTCATTGGCTAGGACGTCGATGTCGATCGTCTCAGAGAGCAGAATGCTGACTTGGTCCGGAGATGCGGTCGGCGGCGACCCGTCTCCACCCAGCGAGCAGTTGACTGATCCAAGATAGTCCTCGATAACCAGTTGCACCTCCTCGTGGAGGGACATGACCATGTTTGCCATGCCACCAGAGCAGGTGTGGCAGTAGCTCATGATCGTGCCGCCCCATGCATTGCTGCAGTCGCCGAGGCCGCATCCGTCAAGCGGAGGATTGAAGTCGTGAGTATGCCATGTGCCGCAGTTGTGCCCGAGTTCATGGGCGACCACCATCAAGTCCCAGTTCGAACCATGGTGGTCCTGCACGGGGAGTGGGAATGACCCATTCATGTTGGCTGAGACCGCGTAGCCGTAGCTGCTGCAAACTGCTGAGAGCCAGGCGACGCCGCCGCCAAGGCCGCGTCCACTGAGCATGTGAGCCAAGTGTCTTGGAACATGATCCATGTTCGCGTTCCAGTAGGACTGGAACTGCGAGAGCTGGCTTGACGTGCCACCTGCGTTCCAAGGGTCGTCGCTGGTGGTCCAGAGTCGCAGGTACGAGACCCACATGCCAACATCGACGTCGCGTTGGTAGATGAAGTCTACGGCGCCGATTAGCGTTGTGACGTACTCGGCAGCAGCGTTCGTGTCTCCACCGAAGAGGCTGAGAAACTCAGCGTCAGTTTCAATGGCGACTCGCACCGTGGGGCAGTCTCCGCCGTCCCAGTCTCCTCGCGTCGACCCCGTGTCACCTGCCGGAGCAACCGGAGTTGGGAGTTCATCCACCCTGCACCGCACGTCGGCCCACCGCAAGACGGCGGGGTCGACCGTGTCACGGTCGTAGATCGCGGTCCACCTCTCCCTCGGATGGGAGGCGATGACGAATCGGCCCTTGTCGCACTCGATCCAGCCGTTGGTGACATGGGCACCGATTGCCAAGAACGCTTCCGAGCCAGAGTCACCGGCTACGTGCCCACGTAACAGTGTGACATCTGGTCGCCGCAGTGGGTGTTCCCGTCCTATGCCTTCAGCCATCACCAGATGGACATCTCGCGAGAATACGTCGAAGGGCTCAAGCACCAGGGTGACCGAATCCTGTCGGGGAAGGGGCATGCGTATCGAGCGAGGATCACTGACGGCCTCGCGATCTACGGTCACGGCGATGCCGCCAAGTTGGCTGACGATCTCTGGCTGGTGTTCGGCCAGTCGCAGGGGGCCGGCGGCCATTGCCAAGGTCGACATTAGGACGAGGTACAGCATTTGTGTTCGACCTAGTCGTGGGGTTACTGGCACGGTCCCCAGGCGGCGATGACCATCAGCACATCACCAACCCCGACCACACCATCACCATCCACGTCGGTAGGGCCGCTTCCGCCACCCCAATCACCAATCACTGCCAGCAGGTCCGTGACATCCACGACGCCGTCCCCGTCAATGTCGCCTTCGCAAGGCAGGTACTCCTCCGTGACGGTGTAGTAGCCATCCAAGTAAATGCGATCGAGATCTACAAGTTGCTCGCCGAATGGCCAGGGGAGTTCGACCCAGATGTCACCGAGGACGACCTCGGTGACGAGCATGTGCCCTCGGCCTTTTGCGTTGATCTCAGCAAAGATGTGCGCGCCGACGTCAATGTCGCCGTCTCCATCGCCATCGGCCTCGACGGTCTCGTCGACGATGATGAGCGGGAGGCTGCCATCATGGACACCCTCGCGGTGTAGGTCGCTTGGAGGGAGATCGCCGGTGATGTCGAAGGGGCCCCATACGATGCCAGCGAAGACAACGTCCACCTGCACCTGCGTGATGTCGCTGGTCCAGTGGTAGCGATCGGCGTCCGTGGCGCAGGTGGTCTGGCTCCACCACTCAATGTTCCCACCGCCGCTGCTATCGCTGTAAGTCCAGGTGATCGTGCCTGCGAGGGCGGCTGTTGTCACAAGCCCGACAACGGCGACCGAGCAGGGCATCCAGAGTCTGTGTTCCATGGCTCCATCCTACGCTCGAATTCGGTCATGTCCAACATTGCCGACACCCCATCCACGAGGCTAAATCAGGGATCGTTCCCCCTTGGCGTGCGGCAATTCGGGTGTTCCCTCCTCTCGTGTGTCCGTACACTGCGTCGCGGAGGTGACCATGTCCCTTGTTCCCCCCGTACATGTCATCGACGGCTCTCGTGTCGAGGCCCTCGACGCCGCCACCAGTCACAGTGACGTCAATCCCGCCACCGGCGAGGTTCTCGCCGAGGTACCGCTCGATGGCGTTGCAGCGGTGAATGCCGCCGTCGCCGCGGCGGTGGAGGCCTTCCCGGCTTGGTCGCAGACACCCGTTGGCGAGCGCTGCCAGGTGCTCTTTCGCTACAAGCAGGTACTCGAGGAGCACTTCGACGAACTGGTGGACATGATCGTCACCGAGCACGGCAAGACCGTGCCCGAGGCGCGCGGCGACGTGCGTCGCGGCATCGACTGCATCGAGTACGCCTGCGGGGCGCCGTCGCTGCTGATGGGGCGGACCCTGCCGCGGATTGCCGTGTCCAGTTCCTTCAGCCGCGAGGGAGACGAGAACATTCCGCTCGACAGCACGCTGGAGCGACTGCCGCTGGGCGTATGCGCGGGGATCACGCCCTTCAACTTCCCGATCATGGTGCCGATGTGGATGTGGCCTATGGCAATTGCCTGCGGCAACACCTTCGTTCTCAAGCCCAGCGAGAAGGTTTCGCTCTGTGCGATCCGCGAGGTCGAACTGGCTCACGAGGCCGGGTTGCCCAACGGCGTCCTAAACCTGGTGCTCGGTGCCGCGGATGCGGCCAACGCGCTAATCACACACGAGGATGTGCGAGCCGTCTCGTTCGTTGGCTCAACGCCGGTGGCCAAGCACGTCTACACGACGGCGACCGCCGCGGGCAAGCGCGCCCAGTGCATGGGCGGCGCCAAGAACTGCATGCTCATCATGCCCGACGCAAACCGTGACGCGACCATTGACGGCGTGCTCGGCTCGGCGTTCGGAAACGCCGGTCAGCGCTGCCTTGCCGGGTCGGTCGCGATCCCAGTCGCCGAGGCCGCGGAGTGGTTCGTGCCCGGGATCATTGACGCGGCCAAGGCCATCACGACGGCGGCCGGCAGTGCTTCGGGGGTGGGCATGGGTCCGCTTATCGACGAGGGCAGTCAACTGCGCGTGCTGGGCGCCATCGAGGCGGGCGTCGAGGAAGGCGCGTCGTTGGTGCTCGATGGACGCGAGGCGGACGTGCCCGAGGGCGGTTGCTTCGTGGGGCCGACGATCTTCGATCACGTGACACCTGGCATGGGGCTGGCCGAGGACGAGATCTTCGGGCCGGTCCTCTCGATCATGCGCCGCAACACGCTTGATGATGCCATCGAGGTCACGCGGCGCTCGCCCTACGGAAACATGGCGGTCATGTTCACCTCCAGCGGCTACGCCGCCAATCGCCTGCGCAACGAGGCGGGAGCGGGCATGATCGGCATCAATGTCGGCGTCCCGGCCCCAATGGCCGTCTTCCCATTCTCGGGCTGGAAGGATTCGTTCTTCGGCTCACTGCACGCTAACGGGGAGGACTCGGTGCGGTTCTTTACCGAGTGCCGCATCCTCGTTGGACGTTGGTTCTAGGGTCCAGGAGGTCCAGTCCACATGCCCCGCATCACCCGCGCAGCGCTGATCCAGGCCTCCAACGCCTTGTCGGACTCCAGTGATCTTGAGGCGATCAAGCAGGCGATGATCGACAAGCACCTGCCGCTGATCGCCAGTGCAGCAGAGCAGGGGGCACAGGTCTGCTGCCTGCAGGAGATCTTCGCCGGGCCGTACTTCTGCGCGGAGGAGGACACGCGTTGGTTTGAGACCGCCGAGGCGGTACCCGACGGACCGACCGTGACGCTGATGCAGCAGGTCGCCAAGGAGCACTCGATGATCCTGGTCGTGCCCCTCTACGAGGAGGCGGCCCCCGGGGTGTACTACAACACCGCGGCCGTCATCGACGAGCATGGGAAGTACCTCGGTCGCTACCGCAAGCACCACATTCCCCACTGCGACCCGGGGTTCTGGGAAAAGTTCTACTTCACTCCCGGTGACGACGGGTACCCGGTCTTCGACACGAGCGCCGGGAAGATCGGCGTCTACATCTGCTACGACCGGCACTTCCCGGAAGGTGCGCGGGCGCTAGGGCTGGCGGGCGCAGAGATCGTCTTCAACCCATCGGCGACGGTGGCGGGCCTCAGCGAGTACCTCTGGAAGCTCGAGCAGCCCGCGCACGCCGTGGCCAACCAGTTCTACGTGGGCGCAATCAATCGCGTGGGAACCGAGGCGCCCTGGAACATCGGCGAGTTCTACGGCCAGTCCTACTTCTGCGACCCGCGCGGACAGATCATCGTCGAGGCAAGCCGCGACCACGACGAGGTCGTGATCGCCGATCTCGATCTGGACTTGATCGAGGAGGTCCGCAGCACCTGGCAGTTCTACCGCGATCGCCGTCCCGAGTCCTACGGGGCGCTGGCCGGGGGATGACCGCAGTCCTCAGCAACCCGGACCTCGCGCCGGTCCCGGCCGATCAACGCACCTGGTCCCGCTGGCACATCGCCGCGCTCTGGATCGGCATGGCCATCTGCATACCCACCTACATGCTCGCCGCGGGCATGCTTGCTGCGGGTATGAACTGGTGGCAGGCGGTGCTGACGGTGCTCCTTGGAAACCTCATCGTGCTCGTGCCAATGGTCCTCAATGGCCACGGGGGCACCAAGTACGGCATTCCCTTCCCGGTGCTGGCTCGAGCAAGCTTCGGCACAAGCGGCGCCCATGTCCCATCGATCGCCCGGGCTCTGGTGGCCTGCGGGTGGTTTGGCATCCAGACCTGGATCGGCGGGGCGGCGATCTACTCGATCCTCGCGGCGCTGGGGTGGATCGAAGCGGCGACCGCCGCAGACGCGCTGCCGCTGCTGGGGATTTCCGCTGGGCAGTTCCTCTGTTTCCTTGTGTTCTGGGCGGTGCACGTGGCGATCGTGCTCAGCGGCATCCAGTCAATCAAGTGGGTCGAGGCGTACGCCGCGCCCTTTCTGATCGTCTGCAGCGTGGGGCTGCTTGCCTGGGCGCTCAGCGCGGTGGACG
>CAZKTE010000014.1:0-2623 GCA_964555625.1 uncultured Isosphaeraceae bacterium
TTGCTCTCATCGCCGCCTGGGGCCCCTACAGCGGGTGCTCGGCGGACATCAATGGCGACGGCGTGGTGGACGTGGCCGACATCCTGGCGGTCATTGCCGCCTGGACGTAATGACTCCCCACTTCCGGGGGGGTCAGAACTCCTTGGAGCGATGCTGCATCTGGGCCTTGAGACGGGCCAGGATCGACGAGTGCATCTGGCTGACGCGGGACTCGCTGAGATCGAGCGTAAGGCCGATCTCCTTCATCGTCATCTCCTCGTAGTAGTAGAGGACGATGATGAGTCGCTCGGCCCGCGAGAGCCCCTTGGTCAGTAGGAGCTGGAGGTCGCGCCGCTGCAGCAGTCGCACCGGGTTCTCCTGCCGCTTATCGCGGATGACGTCGATCTCTCGGATGTCCTTGCTGGAGTCCGTCTCGTAGCACTTGCGCGTCAACGAACTCATCATCACCGGTCGTGAATCGCGTGAGATCTTCTCGAACTCGTCGCGGTCAACGCCCAGCTTGTCGAGGATCTCGTCGTCGGTCGCCTTGCGGCCGTTGCCCATCTCGAGGGCCTTCCGGGCGCGATCGATCTTGGCGCTGCGGGATCGCACCAGCCGCGGCACCCAGTCCATGGAGCGTAGCTCGTCGTAGATCGCACCGCGGATGCGTTGCGTGCAGTACGTCTCGAACTTCACGCCTCGCGAGAGGTCGAAGGCGTCGATGGCGTCCATCAGGCCGAAGAGTCCGGCCGAGTAGAGATCGTCGACGTCCACCTCGCTTGGGAGCTTCTGGTGCACCCGCTCTGCGGTGTAGCGAACCAGGTGCAGGTAGTGCTCCATGATCACATTCCGCAGGTCCTGATCGGCGTTGTCCTTGAAACGTATCCAGAGATCCCCGACGGTCATTTCACCCGTCGGCGTCTGGACGACTATGTCGAGCCCCTTGGGGGTACCACTGGCAGTCCCGCTGGATCTCGCGCTACGTCGTTGAACTGTTGCGTTCGGCATCGGTCCACTCCTTGACCCTTGCGCCTTGGTTGACTCGCCGCTGCGAGTCCCCCCTGTGGCGTCACCTTCCGTGGCATCGCCGGCGGGACTATACCGCGCTGTGCGAGCACCGGAGGAGGATTCTGTCGAGGTACGTGTCATGGTCGGTGAGGTCGCCGCGGGATCTCCGTCGACGACGAACGTGCGGACAAGGTGCAATTGCCGTCCGCCGCGCTCAACCGATTCGTCGATCCGCCGCGAGCGACCCATCGTGCGGCCTCCCTCATTGGTCCGAGAAGATCACCGCAACGCGGGGGCACCGTTGCAGAATCACGCCAGAGAGGCCCCTGCGAGGCTCGTCGGACGAACGGCGCAAGCCACACGATCCAAAGTAGTTATCGGAAGAAGACCCCCTCCATACGACCCTTGTTGGCGGGGACGTGATTCGATCAGGCGATTGCCGCCACGTCGAGGACCCCCGCAAGTAGTCGCCGATGACAGGCCGGTTCGATGTGGGCGGGCACTTCCTGGCCATCGGTGAACCAACTCATGGGATGCCCCATCTGGCAGAGCCCGGCGACTACCTCACCGACCCCGGCTGCCTCGTCGAATTTCGTGATGATCACCCGGTCAAAGCCGGTTGTCGCGTACCCCTGCGCCGCCCGCAGCATCGCCGCCGTCGACGCCGCCGCCGAGAGCACCAGGTGGATCTCGGTCGGGCACGCCGCGGCGAGGATGCCGCTCATCTCATCGATCCGGGCGTGGTCCCCGCCGCTGCGGCCGGCTGTGTCCACCAGCACGACCTCCTTGTCGGCGTGCATCGCGATGGCCTGGTGCATCGCCGCGCCGGTCCCGGCGACTTCCAGGGGGATCCCGACCAGGTCGGCGTAGACCCGCAACTGCTCGACGGCGGCGATGCGGAAGGTGTCGGCGGTGACCAGGGCGACCCTCAGGCCCTCCTGGAGCGAGCAGCGGGCTGCGAGCTTGGCGATGGTGGTGGTCTTACCCACGCCCGTCGGTCCCACCAGCGCGAGGATCCGCGGCCCGCTGGGAGGCGTCGATGCCTTGGCGATCGTCGGCAGCCGGCTGGCCAGTGCAGCGGCGACGTGGCGGCGAGCAGCCTCCTCGTCGATGGCGGCATCGGGGCCGGCGCCGCCGACGAGCTCCGTGGCAAGCGGCTCGCCTATGCCCCGCTCGACCAGGTGGTGGTGGATGGCTGCGAGGGCCGGCGAGAGCCGGCCGGCGCGGTCACCCACGTCGCCCTCTAGCGCGCGGCCCACGAGGTCCCGCAGCTCCGAAACCTCGAGTCGAATACGGTCGGCGGCCGAGACCAGTTCCTCGCCGCCGCCCTCCCGGAGATGGGCCCGGGCCCACTCCACCGTCCGGCGGCGATCCTCGTCGTCGCCCATCGGTTCGCTGCAGGCGACGACCTCGACCACTCGCGGGCCGATGATGCCCATGGGACCACGCCGCAGGTCGCGGCGGCTGACGACGATGGCCGACGGCCCGAGTTCACGGCGCACGGCATCGAGCGCCTCGGCCATCGTGCATCCGCTGAAGACCTTCGTCGTGGTCATGGACTGCTCCCTAGGCCCCTTCCTGGGGCATCTTCACGGTGCCGATGACCTGCAATTCGACTTCCGGCACGATCTCGTCA
>CAZKTE010000014.1:2633-13552 GCA_964555625.1 uncultured Isosphaeraceae bacterium
CCCGGATGCGACGGCGGGCACCCTTGGCCGCCACGACCACCACCGGCAGGCCCTCGTCGACCAGCGGGGTGGCGGCCGATGCAAGCGCCCCGGCAATGGCTCGACCGGTGACGGCTCCCACGGCGCTGCCGGCGACGGCGGCCTCGACGGCCGAGGGCAGGGCAAGGGCGGCGATGCGCTGGCGACCCGGCTCGCCGTCTCGCGACACGGCCGCGCAGATCTGGCGACGCAGGGCCAGCCGCACGTGCTCGGCGCAGGCGTCGCCGCTGAGCGCCGCCCCGTCGGCGGCCGCCTCGAGGATCGTCTCCATATCCAGCACCGCAACTCCCTCCGAGAGCAGCGTCCGCAGGACCAGGTGCAGCCGCGGCAGCGGGACCCCCTGGCCTATGGCCTCCTCGACGAGGCGCGGGGCGACCTCCCGCAGCTGGTCGACGAGCCGGGACACCTCTTCCCGCGTCAATAACTCATCCGCGTGTCGCCGAACCACCTCGCTGAGATGGGTCAGCAGGACGCTGGTTGCGTCGACCGTGTCGAGACCCATCCGCCGCGCGTCTTCGGCATCGCCGAGCTCGATCCAGCGCGCCTTGAGGCCGAAGGCCGGCTCGCGCTCGTCGATGCCCTCGAGGTCCGCCGGCGGCGTCTCGCCGATGACCACCATCCGCCGATCCGGGTGGAGGGCACCCTCGCCGACGATGCCGCCCTTGACCTTGATTCGGTAGTGGGTGGGTGCAATGGCGCTGCTGTCGCGGATCCGAACCGAGGGCACGATGAATCCCAGATCCTGCGCAACGGAGGCCCGCAGGGCGGCGATCCGCTCAAGCAGCGTGCCGCCGTGGCCGTCATCCACCAGGCGCACCAGCCCCAGGCCCAACTCCAGCTGCAGCGGCTCAAGGGCGCTGCGTGGGGGCACGTCGCCGACCACCGCCGGCCGCTGGTCCGCGGCCACCTGATCCTCGTCCTCCACGGCGGATCGCGCCCGCCAGGCCAGAGCCCCAAGCAGCAGCGCCATCAACAGCAGCGGCGCGGTGGGCAGCGGCGTCAGCGAGAGGACCACAAGGAAGCCGGCGACCAGGGCCAGGGGGACCGGGTGGGAGACGAGCTGACGGGGGATCTCCACGCCCAGGGGGCTGCGGTCGCCGCCGCGGGCCACCATGAGGCCCGCGGCGATGGCGATGAGGAACGCCGGGATCTGGCTGACCAGGCCGTCACCGATGGTCAGACGCGTGAAGAGAGATGCGGCCTCCGCGGGCGACCAGCCCTTGCTCAGGATGCCGATGGCCAGACCGCCGACGATGTTGACGGCGATGATCACCAGGCCGGCGATGGCGTCACCGCGCACGAATTTCGAGGCACCGTCCATGGCCCCGTAGAAGTCAGCCTCCCGCATGACCCGGTCGCGGCGGACCGTGGCCTCAGCCTCGTCGATCAGGCCGGCTGCCAGGTCGGCATCGGTGGCCATCTGCCGCCCGGGCATGGCATCGAGGGTGAATCGGGCGGCGACCTCGCTCATGCGGGTGGCACCCTTGGTCACCACCACGAACTGCACGACCACCAGGATCAGGAAGATGATGATCCCTACAACGATCGAGGAGCCCGCTACGAAGGTGCCGAACGCCTCGATGACCGCTCCGGCCATGCCGACGGCCGCCTCAGGGGTCGGCGCATCGGCGGTGAGGATCAGTCGAGTGGAGGCGACATTCAGGACCAGTCGTGCAAGGGTCGTGATCAGGAGCAGCGCGGGGAAGACGCTGAAGTCCAGGGGGCCTCGAGTGTGAACCGTCGTGAGCAGGATGACGGCGGCCACTGAGATGTTGGCCGCAAGCAGCAGGTCCAGCAGCGGTGGCGGCAGCGGGATGACCAGGACGGCAATCAGCGAGAGCAGCAGCAGCGGCACCAGGAGGTGCCGGCGTGCGGCGATGGCCGCGAGGACCCCCTCCATGCCACCCTCTCTCAGGAGACTCGCAGCGCGTGGGCGTGTACTCATCCTCGGCTCCTTCCCGCCGACGAGAGGGCGATGGCGATCTCGCCGTGCAGCGGAGCTGGCACGCCACCACCGACCGGGCTCGAACGAAAGAGCGACGAGGCCAGGCCAGGCAGTTGGGCCACCGGGACGCCCGACGCCGCGGCCCTCGCAACCATTGCCGCCGCGCCGGTTCCGCGGGCCTCGCCGACCACCAGCGGGGCCGTCATCGTGGCGCCGCGCCACGCGATGGCCACGGCGATCTCCTCGCCGGCCACGACGATCGACGCACCCGCAAGGCGACCCATGTCCCGCCAGCTGGCCAGGGTCGAACGGCGTCGATTGCGCAGGACCGCGTCTCCCTCGAGTTCACGGCGCTCATCCATGACCTCTCTTCGAGTCATCTTCAGGTCCGCTCGCCAGGCGTGCCGCTGCCAGGCCAGATCGCAGGAGCCCAAGGCCAGCAGGACTGCCGCGCCGGCACCCGCGGCGTGCAATGCCACGGGCGCCAGCGCGGCCAACCCCTCCAGAGAGGAGGGGGCCTCCGAAAGGGAGAGCAGTGCCAAGCGGTGGTGGATGAGCACCGCGGACACCGCCCCGGGAACCAGGACGACCTTGGATGCAGACAGCACCGCTCGCATCGCGCCGCGGCCGCCGAAGAGGCGGGAGAATCCCTTGAGTGGGTCGAGACGACCGGGGTCAGGGGCCACGACCGACGGGGCGCAGAGTCCGCCGACCTGCAGGACGCCCGCGGCGACGGCCGCCAGCATCAGGAGGCCGCCTGCCACGGCCACCATCTCGATGAGCCACCACGCCGAGTCCGCCAGTGCCACCTCCAGCGATCCACCGCTCAAGGCAAGCGAGTCGCTGATCATGGCCACCGCGCGTTCCAGCAGTCGCGGTAGCCACCACCCGCAGATGGCGATGATGGCCAGCACGCACAGCGCAGAGGAGAGGTCGCCGCTGCGGGCCACCTGCCCGTGCTCGCGAGCGCGCTGCAGGCGCCGGCGGGTGGGCTGCTCGCTGCGATCGAAGGAGTCATGCATCAGGTCACCCCCCCCGTGGCCCATCCCCCGAGCTGGTCGAGGACGGCCGGAATGAAGGTCTCAATCCCGCCGGCGATGGCCGCGAGGCCCGCCACTAGTACCACCAGGCCCACGAGCACCCGGAGCGGTAGGCCGATGCTGAAGATGTTCAGCTGCGGCATCGAGCGGGCGATCAGGGCCAGGACGAATGCCTGGAGCATGAGCACCCCCAGCAGCGGCAGGGCAACTCGCAAGCCGAACTCGAAGCAGGCATCGAGCATGCCCGCCGCCATCGTGGCCAGCGACTCGTGGGCGAGGCCGGCGACCGGCAGGTGGCCGAAGCTCCCAAGCACCGCCGAGAAGACCTGCTCGAGGCCTCCGACAACCACGAAGCAGACGATCGCAAGCAGCAGGAACGCCCGGCCCATGTCATCGGACTCGACGCCGACGCCCGGGTCAAGCATGGCAGGCAAGGCGATGCCCATCTGCTGGCCCATCAGCGATCCGCCCACCGCGGCGGCGATCAGCGGCAGCGTGGCGATGAAGCCGATGACCGCCCCGATGGCGCACTCTCCGGCGGCGACGACACAGAGCTCCAGAATCCCGGGAGTGCCGCCAGCGAGCATCGCCGGCGGCAGCATCGCCAGAGTCGCGCCGCCGAGGCCCAAGACCAGGACGCCGCGAACGACGCGCGGGATGGCCGCTGAACCGAGGACCGGCGCGGTCAGGAACAACCCCGTCACCCGCGCCAACACCGCCACGACCGCCAGGATCGGGATCGTCATGGCGCACCCCCGCTGAACATCACGGTCGCGAAGTCGGAGAGTTGCCCGAGCATCCAGTCCATTAGCAGGACCAGCGCAAGGAGCATCGCCAGAATCCGAGGCACCAGGCTCAGGGTCTGCTCCTGCACCTGCGTGACTGCCTGAAGGAGGCTGATGATCAGGCTCACGCCCAGGCCAATGAGCAGGATCGGCGCCGATACCAGCAGGACCAGAGCCAGGGCATCGCGCATGGCGTCGGTGAGTGGCAGCGTCATGCCATGCCTCCTGCGCCAAGTGCGGCGGTCACCGTCGCCGGGTCGGCGATCCCCGAGAGGAGGTTGCCCGTCACCAATTGCCAGCCGTCGACCAGCACGAACAGTAGGATCTTGAATGGGAGGGACACCAAGACCGGCGGCAGCATGAGCATGCCCATCGAGACTAGGAGGCTCGCCACCAGGAGGTCGATCACTAGGAAGGGCAGGTAGACGCGGAAGCCGACGATGAAGGCGATCTTGAGTTCACTGAGGACGTAGGCGGGAATGAGGCTCAGCGTGTCGACATCGGCGCGGGTGAGTTTGCCGGGGTTGGACGTGTCGACGCCGCGGTAGTTGAGCATCATGTAGACGGTCGACCAGTTCCCGGCGGTCTCTATCTGCGAGAACATGAAGTCACGTAGCGGCTGGCGGGTGGCCTCCCACGTCTGCTGACTGTCGGTGACCTCGCCCTCGATCGCCGGCCGCAACCCCAGCTCATACATGCGCTCGAACGTCGGCGCCATGACCACGACCGTCAACAGGAGGCTCAGGCCCACGAGGATCTGGGTGGGCGGGAGGACCGGCGAGCCGAGTGCCTGGCGAAGCAGCGCAAGCACCACGACCACCCGGGTAAAGCAGGTGCAGAGGATCACGATCGACGGAACCAGCGCGACGATCGTCAGCAGGATCAGCACGTTCAGCGTTGAGGCGAGCGTGCCGTCGCCCCCCGGCAAGAGGTGCCCGACCTGCTCGAGGGCGGCGATGGGATCGCCGGGCAGTTGGCCGCCGCTGCTGGCAAGGAGCAGGCCAGTCACTGCGACTCCTCCTCGTCGATCGTGCAGAGTGGGTGCATGCGACCGCCGGCCTGGTGGACCAGGACGCTGCGACGGCCGACCCTGACGAGCATCAGGGAGTGGCGAACGCCAAGGGGCTTGCGCTCGATGACCTCGATTCGTCCGCCGCCTACGACCGCGCCGCGGCCCAGCCGCCGCAGCAGCGCTCGTATCCCAAACAGCAGCACCGCCACAACCAGCAGGGCGATGGCAACCCGCCAGGCCCCCGACCAGGCCGAGACGGTGCTGCCGCTCGATGGCGGCGGCAAGGGCGTCGATTCAATGGATGCGCAGATGGCGCGCTGCGTCAGCAACGCGATGCAGATGCAACATTTCAGCGCGGTCCTGCACATCGATGGCCGTCCTGGCTCGTGCACGCCGGCCTCCTGCCGGCGCAGCGACCCCACGAGGGGTATCGCCGTCCACTTCCATCGGCCTCAGTGGGCTCCCTGCGCCAGTATCATGCCCCCGTGCGACTCCCCCTCGTGCTCGCCGTGACCCTCCTGGCCGCCCCCGCCGCTCCGGCGCAGGAGACCTACACCCTCAACGACGGCGAACAGTGGGAATTGACGGGCACACCGGAGCCCGGATCACCCGAGGCGCAGCTGGCCAATGCCCGCCGAGCCCTAGCCGACGGCCAGCACGCGCGGGCCGTGGACCTGGCATCGGCGTGGCTCGAACACAACAAGCGCCACGCCCTGGTCGCCGAGGCCCACATGGTCCGCGGCGACGCCCTGCTTGCCCAGCGTGAGTACTACGAGTCGCTCTTCGACTACGAGATGGTCTGCAGGATGTACCACGGCGGCACGGCCTTCCACGACGCACTCGCACGCGAGTTGGAGGTGGCCACGCTCTTTGCAAACGGCACCAGGCGCAAGCTCTGGGGTATGCGCATCGCCAACGCAGAGGGCGAAGCGGAGGAACTCCTCATCCGGGTTCAGGAGCGCCTGCCGGGCAGTGCGCTGGCCGAGACGGCGGGCATGGAGTTGGCGGACTTCTTCTTCCGCCAGCGCCGCATGGAACTCGCAACCGACGCGTACATGCTCTTCCTGGAGAATTACCCGCGCAGCGTGCAGACGCCGAAGGCGCAGCGCAAGCTCATCTACGCGCGGCTGGCGACGTTCCGCGGACCACCGTTTGACGCGACTGGCCTCGACGATGCCCGCGCCGAGCTCTCGCAGCTGAAGCGGGCCGATCCGGCGGCTGCCCAGCGCATCGGCGCCGAGGCGCTGGTGACGCGCATCGACGAGTCCGAGGCGCAGAAGTTGCTGGGCATCGCCCAGTGGTACATCACGGTCGACGATCCGATTGCCGCCGAGTACACGGCAAGGTCGCTCATCACCCGCTACCCGCGCACGGCCGCGTGCATCGCCGCGCTTGAGCACGTGATCCCGTCGGTGCTCGACCTGCTGCCGCCAAGCGTGCGCAGCGAGGCGCCCGACTACGCGCTGCTGCAGCGGACGATCCTGGGCCGGGAGGTCGCCTCCGCGGAGGCTGCACCGTGAGACGCCTCGCCATCGCGCTGCTCGCCACGGCGATGACTGCCGGGTGCGCATCGGATCCCACCGCCGGCTATGCCTCGACCTCGCTGTGGCCCAGCCGCTATCGCAGCGTCGCCGTGCCGATCTTCGAGAACGACACGATGACCCGCCAGATGGAGTTCATGCTCACGGAGGCGATCGTCCGGGAGATCCAGGCCCGAACCCCCTACCGCATCGCGCCCGAGGCGTCGGCCGACACGCTGCTGCGAGGCCGTATCCGCAAAGTGACGCTGCAGGGACTCAGCCAGTCGCGGACTACTGGGCTCACACAGGAGATGCTCGTGAAGGTGGTCATTGACTTCGAGTGGTCGGACCAGGCCAGTGGCAGGCGGATCATGGCCCGTGAGAACTTCGCCGCTGACGGCCTGTTCGTCCCCTCTCGACCCGCTTCCGAGCCCCTGGAAGTGGGACAGTTCGCGGTCGTACAACAGTTGGCCGGCGATATCGTCGATGAAATGCAGGCGGCATGGTGAATCTGGCCGCTGCAGCGACGTCAAGTAAGTAACTGCCTATCCTCCAACGTTCTATCGGACGAATGCAGCCATGACCGACCAGCCTCCTGGCAACCAGAAGACCCCCCAGGGCGACGGGCCCGACGCCAAGTCCCCGCCTCCCCCGAAGTTCAGCCGCACCCTCATGACTTGGCTCATGATCTGCGGCGTGCTCCTGGTGCTCTGGATGATCCTCAATGGCGGCGGCCGCGGCCACGAGATCGAGAGTTGGAACGACTTCATCCAACGCGCCAAGGCCGGCCAGTTCGAGGACGACCGGGTAGTCGTCGAGGACAGCCGCCTGGTCGCGACGATCGTTGAGACAGCCAGCGGTACGAGCGGGTCCTTGGACCTGCCCGCAGGCAGCATGGTCTACTTCTCGGCCGATGGCCAGAGCCGAGAGTGGTACATCGGCCAGCTTGACGCGGCCGGCATCGACCACAAGGCCGAGACCGGCCACGGACTCTGGTTGACGATGCTCATCAGCTACCTCCCCTTCATCCTGATCATCGTGATCGTCTGGTGGTGGATCGCGCGGTCTGTGCGCGCCGGCGCCGGTGGCCCTGGAGGCATGCTCGGGTCGTTTGGCAAATCCCGCCACCGCGTGACCCACAAGGACACGATCGACATCACGTTCTCTGACGTGGCGGGAATCGAGGAGGCCAAGGACGAGGTCCATGAGCTCATCGAGTTCCTGCGGGACCCCAAGCGCTTCCAGCGACTTGGTGGTCGCATCCCTCGCGGCGTCCTGCTCGTTGGCCCTCCCGGCTGCGGGAAGACGCTGCTGGCGAAGGCCATCGCCGGCGAGGCGGACGTGCCCTTCTTCTCGATCAGCGGCAGCGACTTCGTGGAGATGTTCGTGGGAGTCGGCGCCAGCCGCGTACGCGACCTCTTCAAGCAGGCCAAGGAGAACTCCCCGTGCATCATCTTCCTCGATGAGATAGATGCCGTCGGCCGCAAGCGCGGCAGCGGGTTCTCATCGGGCGGACACGACGAGCGCGAGCAGACGCTCAACGCGATCCTCGTCGAGATGGATGGCTTCGAGGCCAGCGACCAGGTCATCGTGATCGCCGCGACCAACCGCGACGACGTGCTCGACCCCGCGCTGACTCGCCCTGGTCGCTTCGATCGACAGGTGCAGGTCCCCCTGCCGGACCTGGCTGGTCGCGCAGCGATCCTCGCCGTGCACGCCAAGAAGATCAAGCTCGGGCCGGACATGGACCTGGAGCGCGTCGCCCGTGGCACGCCCATGTTCAGCGGCGCCGATCTCGAGGCGCTCATCAACGAGGCGGCGATCCTCGCCACGCTCGCCGACAAGGAATTCGTCGAGCAGTCCGACATGGACGAGGCCCGCGACAAGGTCCGATGGGGACGCGCAAACAAGAGCCGCAAGGTCGAGGAACTCGAGCGGGTGGCCACGGCGTACCACGAGGCCGGCCACGCGGTCGTGCAGCTGCTTGTGCCGAATGCGGATCCTGTCCACAAGGTGACGATCATCCCCCGCGGCCAGGCCGGCGGCGCAACCTTCAGCCTGCCCGAGCGGGACCGCTACTTCTACAACCGCAGCTTCCTCGAGTCGTCCCTGCGCGTCCTGTGCGGCGGCCGCATCGCCGAGAAGCGCAAGACCGGCGACATCAGCAGCGGCGCCGCCATGGACATCCGCATGGCCACCGAGTACGCACGGCACATGGTCCTCGAGTGGGGAATGAGCGATCGCCTTGGCTTTGTAAACTACAGCGGCGATCCAAGCCGCGAAGTGCTCATCGCCGACAACGAGTACTCCCCGGAAACCGCCCGCGTCATCGATGAGGAGGTCAAGCTCCTTGTCGACATGGCCTACCACGACGCCGAGCGCCTGCTTGAGCAGCACTGGGACCAGGCCATCGCGGTCGCCGAGGCGCTGCTCAAGCACGAGACGCTCCAGGGCGAAGAGGTACAGGCGCTGATGCGCGGCGAAACGGTCGATAGGCCCACGGTCACCGACCTGCTCGACGCCGAGGCGGATCACGCCGCACCGCTCGAGTCACCCCCGGCACCCGAGATCGACGACGGGGAAACCCCCGGCGACGTCGTTCCCTCGCCGGCGTGAGCATCACTGCAGCCGAGATGACGCGCGCGACGGGTCCAGGCTCGTCACTTCGATCGTCTTGCGCGCATCCCTTCGCCCGTTGACCACCGTCACCTGCCGCTGCTTCACGCCCAGCGCGTCCGCCACATGGCGGCAGATGGCGTCGTTGGCCTTCCCCGCTTCCGGAGGCGCGGTCACCCGGATCTTGAGACGAACGCCCACGAGTCCGGCGATCGCATCGCGCGATGCCTCGGGAACCGCCTTGACGGCGATACGCATCCCGTCGCCCTGTGCGCTGAGCGCCGGGTGACTCACCGATCCTCCCCGAGCACTTGCTTGCGGCGCAGCACGTGGTGGTAGTGCTGCGCAAAGCGATGGGCCTCGTCGCGGATCGCCTGCAACAACCGCAGGCCAGGGTTGTCCCGACCGAGGCGGATGGACTCATCGCGGCCCTGCAGGAAGATCTCCTCCTCCTTCTTGGCTAGGCTCGCCACCAGCGGCGGCTGGTGCGCCAACTGCGCGAAGGCTTCCGTCGCCGAAGAGAGCTGCCCGCGGCCACCATCGATGAGGATCAGGTCCGGGTAGAGCCCTTCGCCCGCTCCGGCGTCGCGGTAGCGACGCGAGACGACCTCGCGGATCGCCGCGTAGTCGTCGTTGTCCGCCGTGCGGATCCTGAAGCGCCTATAGGCGTCCTTGAAGGGTCGCCCATCGATGAAGCAGACCTTGGACCCGACGGTCTCCTTGCCCTGGAGGTGCGCAATGTCGATCGCCTCTATGCAGCGGATGTCGCGGTCGACGTCAAGCGCGCGCTGAAGCGATCGCATCGACGCCGCCGGGTCGGTCGCGAAGACTGTCACCTCCGGCTGCCACTGGCCCCCGCCGCTGTCGCGCTCGTCGAGCCGCTCGATCGCCTTGAGCTGGTCGCGCAGCGCCGCGGCTCGCTCGTACTCCTTCGCCGCCGACGCCGCCTCCATGTCCGCGGCGAGTTCACGGCGCATCGCGCTGCGCTTTGACGTGACGAATCGCACGAATCGATCGACGTCGCCACGGTAGGTCTCGCGGTCGATGCGCTCGGCGCAGGGCGCCGTACAGCGATCGATGGCATGCAGCAGGCAGGGCCGGAAGCGCTTGTTGGCGGGGTGGCCTTCCTTGATGCGAAGGTCACAGGTGCGAAACTTGAAGACCGACTGGAGCAGGTGCACCGCTTCCTTGAGCGGCCCTGACGAGGTGAAGGGGCCCAGTACCTTCGCTCCCTTGAACTGCGCGTCCTGGGGCGTGCGCGTGATGTAGACGCCCGGGTACTCCTCGCGCGTCGTGATGACCAGGTAGGGATAGGTCTTATCATCGAGCGACATGGTGTTGAAGCGCGGCCGCGTGTCCTTGATGAGCCGCGCCTCGACCAGGCAGGCCTCCCAGCCGCTGGCGCAGGGCACCGTGTCGATGGCCGCGATCAGCGGCAGCATCCGCTGCTTGTGGGGTCCCAGGTCAGATGACGGCGTGAAGTAGGACCCCACGCGGGACCGCAATGCGTTGGCCTTCCCGACGTAGAGAACCCCCCCGGACACGTCCTTCATGAGGTAGACGCCCGGTTCATCGCGCAGGCCACGGGCTAGGGCGGCCAGTTCGGCGCGTGGAATCGCCCACTCGGATGCAGGAATTGCCTCGTCCATGCGTTGACGATTCTAGGAACCACCCCCCACAAAGCCCGTAGCAACGTACGAGTACTGGCCACGGCCCCCTGTCGCTGCTACAGTTAACGGCTGAACACGAGACTAATACAGGAGACATCCACATGCATCTGATCTGCAAAACGACTATCGCCGCGGCGCTCGCTTTCGCCTGCTGCTGCGGTTGCCAGAAGACCGAGAAGGTCAGCGCTTCTGCGGTGGCTGACGCCGCGACCGCGTGCTGCGCCGGCCAGGCTGCCACCTGCAGCACCGCCCAGAAGGCTGCCTGCACCGCCGAGAAGGCTGCCTGCACCGC
>CAZKTE010000014.1:13652-31359 GCA_964555625.1 uncultured Isosphaeraceae bacterium
AGAAGGCTGCCTGCACCGCCGAGAAGGCTGCCTGCACCGCTGCGAAGGCCCCGACTGCCCGAGATCGAACCGTTCGAGCAGACTACGCCGCTGCACGCGAGAAGATGAAGGCCATGGTTGCAAACGGCGAGATCACTGAAGAGCAGATGGAGCAACGCCTGAATCGCATGGCGGTGAAGATCCGCGGCGATCAAGGTGATCAGACAAAGGTCCAGCCGGCTGCTGCAACCGATGCTGCTCCCTGCTGCGCAAGCCAGAAGAAGGTAGCCCCTGCCGCGACCAGCGACGCCAAGGGTGAATGCCCCTTCAGCAACCGCTGAGCCAATCGGCATCATCGAATACTGCGGGCCCCGCACATGCGGGGCCCGCTGTCATGCGCCGATAGAATGGGAGGGTCGTGGAGTCCTCAACCAACGTGCTTCTGTTGCGAGGCGGCCGTGTCATCGACTCCCGCAACGCCATCAACGAGACGTCGGACGTCCTCGTGATCGATGGCCGCATCGCCGACGTGCGCAGCAGCGCGATCGACCCGCCCGACGATGCCACGATCATCGACTGCGAGGCGTGCATCGTCACCCCCGGATTGCTGGACATCCACGTGCACTTTCGCCAGCCCAGCGATGGCCGTCATGAGGAGACGATCGCAAGCGGCTGCGCCAGCGCTGCCCGTGGCGGATTCACCACCGTGGGCACGATGCCCAACACGACGCCCACCACAGACAGCGTTTCGATCGTCAAGGACACCATTGCCGCGGCCACCGACTGCAGGGTCGTACCGGTGGCAGCCGCAACCATCGGCCGACACGGCGAGCACGTGACGCCCATCGCCGACCTGACGGCCGCTGGCGCGGTGGCCTTCAGCGATGACGGATGCGTGATCGACAAGCGATGCATGGTCGCAGTGCTTGAGCAGGCCGCGGCCGTCAACTCATGCGTGATGCAGCACTGCCAAGACCCAGCCATGACGCCCGGGTCGTCCATGCACGAGGGCGCCCTATCTCGCGAGCTCGGGCACATCGGCTGGCCGCGCCGCGCCGAGGAAGCGATCGTCGAGCGTGACTTGGCGATGAACGCCGACATCGGCTGTCGCTGGCATGCCCAGCACATCAGCAGCGGTGGAAGCGTCGAGCTTATCCGCGCCGCGCGGGCCGCGGGCCAGCCGGCCACCGGCGAGGCGTCACCACACCATCTCCTGCTGCGCGACGAGGACATCAGGGAACTGGGCACGGCGGCGAAGATGAACCCGCCGCTGCGAGAGTCCAGCGACATCAACGCCCTCAAGGAGGGCATCGCCGACGGGACGATTACCCTTCTGGCGACCGACCACGCACCGCACCCGCTGGCGACCAAGGAGATCCCCTTCGCAGACGCGTCGTTTGGCGTCGTGGGCGTCGAGTGCGCGCTGCCTCTATACGCGCGGGCGCTCATCGACGATGGCGTGATCGACTGGCCGCGGCTGATTGCCCTGATGACAAGCGAGTCGGCGGCCCTCATCGCCCGCGATGATCTCGGGCACCTGACGGTCGGTGCCTCGGCCGACGTGACGATCATCGATCCCGACGCGTCCTGGACGATCGACAGCGCCGCATTCGCCTCGGCGGGCCGAAACTGCCCCTTCGACGGCTGGAGCGTCCGCGGGCGGGCCATCGGCACGCTGCTTGCGGGGCGATTCACCCACCTGTGCGTGGGCGATCGACTGCCAAGCTGAGGCTTGACCGGGCCCGGGGGGCCTGTAGAATCCGCGGTTCGCAGCCGAAAACGGCAGCGACGCTGATCGCCTCATGGGCGGCGGGCAGCGATGAACTCTCTTTGAGAGCATCCCGCAACGGGGTGCTCGAGACCCCAAGAAGCGCCCTTGCGCGGGTCCGTGCCCATGCTCGCCCGCCGGTGTCGCTGCCAGGAGCCATCAATGGCTACGCAATCCACGGACATCGTCAGTTGCCTGCTTGAGGCGGGCATCCACTTCGGCCAGCGCCGAAGCAATTGGAACCCGCGCATGAAGCCCTACATCTGGGGCCTGCGCAACGGGATCCACATCATTGACATCCGCGAGACGGTCAAGGGACTGCTGCGGGCCCGGAAGTTCATCCAGAACACCGTGGCCGGCGGCAAGGACGTCGTCTTCGTCGGGACCAAGCGCCAAGCTAAGGACGCCGTCCAGCGGCATGCGACCGAGTCGAACATGCCCTGGGTCACCGAGCGCTGGCTTGGCGGCACCCTCACGAACTTCCGAACGATCCGCGAGCGGCTCAGTCGCCTCGAGGAACTCGAGCAGCTCGTCAAGAGCGGCGAGATCGACAACTACTCCAAGAAGATGACGTCGCAGTTGATGCGCGAGAAGCGCAAGATCACGCGCAACCTTGAGGGCATCCGAAACATGGACAAGCTGCCCGGCGCCATGGTCGTCATCGATGCGAACATAGAGGTCAACGCGCTGCGCGAGGCAACGGCCCTGCAGATCCCGACGATCGGACTGATCGACACGGATGGAAACCCCGGGCTCGTGGACATCCCGATTCCCGGAAACGACGACTCGCTGCGATCGATCGAGGTCATCGTCAGCGACCTGATGGCCGCCGTCAACGAGGGCCTCCAAGGTCGACGCGCCAAGGAAGCTGCCGATGCCGCATCCGCAGTCAGCGAGAAGAACGGCGAGGACGCACCGCCCAAACGATCGGTACGCGCAGCGTTCAAGGCCCAGGAGTCCGCCGAGGACGCCCCGGCCCCGGAGGAGGCACCCGCCGCGGAGCCTGCCCCGGACGCTGCACCGGAACCCGACCCGGCACCGCCGGCTGAACCCGCTGAGGAGCCCGCGCCGGAACCGGCGCCCGAGCCCGAAGCCGCTCCCGAGCCCGCACCGGAGCCCGAGACGGCACCGGAGCCTGCACCTGAAGCACCCAGCGATGCGCCTGCCGAGGGCGATCAAGAGAAGACCACCCCAGACGCGTGACGCGTCTTACGGAGAGATGACCGTGAGCTTTACCGCCAATGACGTAATGGCCCTGCGGCAGAAGACCGGACTGGGCATGATGGACTGCAAGAACGCCCTGACCGAGAAGGAAGGCGACATCGCCGCCGCCGAGCAGTGGCTGCGCGAGACCAAGAAGGAAAAGATGGACACGCGGACCGAGCGTGCCACCGGCGAGGGCCGCATCGGCGTCGCCTACGGCGACGGGTGCGCGGTCATCGTCGAGATCCAGACCGAGACCGACTTCACCGCCCGCACCGAGTCCTTCGTCGAGATGGTCGAGCAGGTCGCCACGATGGCGACCTCGCAGGGCGACGGTGACGTGGAGGCCACGGACGAGATGGTCGCCCTGGTCGACGACATTCGAATCACGACCGGCGAGAACGCAAACTTCGCCCGCGGAAGGCGTCTCAGTGGCGACACCTTCGGCCACTACGTCCACCACGACGGCAAGCGAGCCGCCCTAGTTCAGGTCGATGGTTCAGCCGACGCCGACACCCTCAAAGGCGTCTGTCAGCACATCGTGTTCCACGATCCGGCGGGCATCAGCGCCGAGGACGTCGAAGCGTCGACGATCGAGGACATCAAGACCACGGCGATCGCCGAGGCGGTCGAGTCGGGTAAGCCCGAGGAGATCGCCGGCAAGATCGCCGAGGGCAAGGTCCGCAAGTACCTCGAGGAGAACACGCTCATGGCCCAGAAGTACGTGCTCGACGAGTCGAAGACCGTCGCAGACGTCATGGGCGATGCCACGATCTCGGCCTTCGTGCGGTACACGCTCGGAGGCTGACCCCGCCCTCTTGGAAGAGAAGGGCACGCCAGCCCCCCCGCCCCACGGCGGGGGCTGTCACTTGGGGGCGATGCCCGCCGGCCTGCCGCCCTTGCGGGGGTCGCACGCTGGCAACTGCGTCCCGTCGGCGTCGATGGCGATGACCTGCACGACTGCGATCTGCCCGCGCTCCCGCGTCTCATGCCCCATCGCCTCTAGGAAGACGACCGTGGCTTGGTCGTCCCAGTCCCGCTCGAGGTCCACGCGTTTGGGCATCCACTGGTGGTGAAGGCGCGGCCGCGCTAATGCCACCACGGGCTCGTCGCCGAACTGCGCGACGTTGAGCAGCACCTGCGCCACGGCGCTGATGATGCGTGGGCCCCCGCTGGCGCCCAAGACTAGGACCGGCCGCCCATCGCGGAGCACGATTGTCGGCGACATGCTCGAGAGCGGTCGCTTTCCCGGCCCCGGAAGATTCGCCGCCGACTGTTGCAGACCATAAGCATTGACCCGTCCGGGGGTCGTGAAGTCATCGAGCTCGTTGTTGAGCGCGAAACCGTATCCCGGCACCGTCACCAGCGACCCGAAGGACGTATTGATGGTCTCCGTCGCGGCGACCACCCACCCATCGCCATCGACGACGCTGAAGTGGCTCGTGCCATCGTCATCAGGTGGTGGTGCCATCGACCCGTAGGTCATCGCCTCGGCCGTCATCGCCAAGTCAATGCGGGCGGCAAGCTCCTCCAGGTTTCGGCGATCAAGGAGCTTCTCGACCGGCACGTGGGCGAACTCCGGGTCGGCCAAGTGCTCGGCGCGGTCGGCGAATGCGTGCTGCATCGCCTCGACCAGCACGTGGTGATATCTCGGATCACTGCGATCGTTGATCTCCTCGCGGGCCAGAACCGTTCGCGCGACCGTGATGATCTGCCCAAGCGCCACCCCGCCGCTGCTCGGTGGCGGCATGGTAATGAGCGTCTCGCCACGCCCGACGTCCACCGAAAGCGGGGCGACCCAGCGTGGCTCGTAGGCGCGCAGATCATCGCGCGTGAGCACGCCGCCGCTCGCGGCGGCGGCGGCGACGATGGCATCGGCCACGTCCCCTGCATAGAACCCCACGGCGCCGTGGTCTGCAATCAATTGCAAGACCGTCGCCTGTCCCGGCAACCGCACGCGGCGCCCAAAGAAGGCGTCGCGCGTCTCCCGGGCCACAGGCCCGAGTAACGGGAATCGCTCGAGTCGCGCCTCGACGGACTCCTGCGCCCCGCGGTGCGCTGCATCGGCCTCGTAGCCACCGCGGGCTAGGGCGATCGCCGGGGCAAGGACCGCGGCGCGTGGCAACTGGCCATAGCGTTCGTGCGCTGCGAGCAGTCCTGCAACGGTGCCCGGAACTCCAACCGCTGCTCCCCCGTCCCTGCTAGCGACACCGGCCCCTTCAACCGGTGGGTTGGCGAAGAAGGTCGGACCGACGGCGGCGGGCGCCGTTTCGCGGTAGTTGAGCGCCATCGGCGATCCGTCCGGAGGCACGATGACCATGAAGCCACCGCCGCCAATCCCGCAACTGAAGGGCCGCACGACGCTCAGCGCGAAACTGGTGGCAACGGCGGCGTCGACTGCGTTGCCGCCGGCTGCCAGGATCTCCGCGCCTGCGCGCGAAGCCAGAACGTGGTCGGCGGCTACGGCGCCACCGGCGTACCGCGGCTGCTGCGCTGCGCAGGCGCAGGTCAAAAACAGTGCAAGCAGTAGCAGGATGCGTCTCATGTGGCGTCAAGCACGACCTGGTGCGCACGACGTATGTCGGCGACACGTTCGTCGCCGCCCTCGCGCTCAAGAACCAGGTCGGCATCCTCGGGAACAATCGACAGGAAGGTCGGCCAGTCGACATCGCCGCTGCCGACGACGACCTCGCTGCCCCAGGTGCCCGCCGCGGCCGTGGCGGTCGCGTCCTTGACGTGCACCTGGACGACGTGTGCGAGCAGGGCGGTGATCGCCTCGATCGGATCGCCCTTGTCGTAGAGGATCATGTTGGCCGGATCGAAGTTCACGGCGAGATTGGGCATCGCCAGCGCCTCGAGCACTCCAAGGAGCGTGGCTGCCGTCTCTTGGCCGGTCTCCAGGGCGAGGGTCATGTCACGATCGGAAAACAGCGTCGCCACCGATCGCAGTCGATCGAGCATGACGTCGTGGAGCGGATCGTCGCGATCGGGCGGCAGGAAGCCGGCGTGAAACGTCACAAGGGAAAGGCCCATGGCTGCGGCCGCGTCGGCACAGCGCTGCGCCCGTTCCCAGGTCGCCGGCCAGGTCGCGTCGCTTCGGACGCCTCCGGTCTCTGCGATCGTTTCGAGCGTGGTGTAGTCCTCGCCGGTGGCCGCGAGCATGCCACTGATAACACTGATGCCTGCATCGGCGATCATGGCCGGTGCATCGGCCCACGCATCGTCCTCTCCGAGTGGCGCCAGGCCCAGTTGCAGCGCATCGAGGCCACATGCGCGGACCTGCCCAATGAGGTCTGCGGGCCCCTGCGGGCGCAGGCTCCAGTGGCACACGGCGATTCGTCGATCCATGAAGATGGCTCCTTGCCCGGCGGGCGGCTAGGATACGCTGTTTCGCCGAGCCAATCCCCAATGTCCGTCTCTTCCATCAAGCCCGACTCATCGCTTGAGCAGTCCCCGGCAACGGAGCAGCTCCCGGGCGTGAAGCTCACCTTCTGGGAGAAGGTCGAGGCGTACATCACGCGCCTGAGCACCCGCAACAACTTCTGGCACCGCGTCTGCTCGCTGATCTGGCTGCCCTTCGCGTTTCGAAGCGGCATCACGATGCGGCGCATCAGCAGCGACCGCTTCAGCGCGGTCCTGCCCTTCAAGCGCTCCAACCGAAACTTCTACAACGCCATGGCCGGTGCCGCCCTGCTGGGGAACAGCGAGGTCGCCGCGGGCATGTTCCTCTTCAAGCTCTGCGGCAGTGACTATGCCGTCGTCTGCAAGCACATGTCCTACAAGTTCCTCAGACCCTGTCACGGACCGGCGGTCTACCGCGTGCTTGAGGCCGAGGAGGTCTCCCGGCGCCTCGAGGAGTACAAGGAGGCGGGTAGTGAGTTCAATCTCGACTTCTCGATGGAGATCTCGCAGATCAAGGTCAAGAAGGGCCGAGACATGCGCGTGGGCCGCTGCGACATCACCTTCCACTGCACGCCCAAGGCGATGATTCGCGGCCGCGGGAAGCGGAAGCGCGCTACGTAGCGCGAACCTGCCCTGGAGTCCTCCAATGCTCCGAACGACCACCTGGGGTCTCTACCTCGCATCGAGCTGGACCTGGTGCATCGGGATGTTCATGCCGGTGGTCCTGCTCGATCGCTATGGATGGGGCGGCGTCGCACTCTTTGCGATCCCAAACATTCTCGGGCTCGTGGCCTTCGGCTATGTCGTGCGCACGCCGCAGCGGTCCGCTGAGCTCTGCGCGCACCATGGTCGCGCCATGGCAGCCTTCTCGGTCGTCACCATCGCCTTCCACGTCTTCTTCCTTGCGATGGTCGCGCGGTGGCTAGCACCATCCCTGGGCGCCAAGTGGTCCTGGATGCTGCCGGCGGCCGCGCTGGTCGCCGCCTTCGCGCTGCGAGCCCTGCCGACGCGCGCCTGGCCGCTGCTTGGCACCGCCGTCTTCCTGCTCTCTCTCGCCGTGGGCTGCACGCTGCTGCCGGCGAACATCGAGCCGCTTTCCAGCGGCCCTTGGCAGGATCTGCTGTGGCTTGCACCGATCATCACCTTCGGATTCCTGCTCTGTCCATATCTGGACGCCACCTTCCACCGCGCGCTGCAGGAAGCGCCCTCCCGGCATGCCTTCGCCATATTCGGCGCGGCGTTCGCAGTGATCATCGCCATCACATGCCTCTACGCCGACGCGTTGGTTGCGGGCCTCGCGACGATCGTGGTCGTCCACCTAGTCGCCCAGTCGATCTTCACGATCGGCGCGCACCTGCGAGAGGCGCCGCGGCTGGCCAGCGCGAAGTGGACGCTGACAGCGGTGCTGGTCGCGGCGACGTTGGGCATGATGATTGCATGGCGCGACCACGGCGATGTCGCGGCGGTGGTCGACGACTACCTGCGATGGATCGCCTTCTACGGGTTGATCTTCCCGGGGATCGTCGCGGTGTTCATGCACCAGAGAGGGTCATGGACAACGGGTCGCACGCTCGGCTTCACCTTGCTGTGCGTGATGGCGATTCCAATGCTCGACGCAGGGTTCCTGCGGGACCAGGCGTGGCTCACGATCCCGCCAATCGTCGTGCTGGTGGTCTGGGCGTTCGCCGATCGGGCGAAGCCTACTTCCTTGCTCCACAGCACTTCTTGAACTTCTTGCCGCTCCCGCACGGGCAGGGCTCGTTTCGGCCGACGGTCATGGGACCGCCCGAGGACTGTGCCGCGGTCGCCGCGGCCACGGCAGCCTCCGCTGCGCGCGGACGCGGGGCGGGCTGCGACGCGGGTCGCTGCGCAGGCTGCGGGGGTGCAGGAGCCTCCCCGTCGCCGTTAGTCGCCGCCGGCGGCGCCGGACGTGGTGCCACCTGCATGCGGGCCTTGAATACCAGGTCCGTGGTGCGCTCCTGCATGTGTGCGAACATCTCGTCGAAGAGCCGAGCGCCCTCCCGCTTGAACTCGATGCGAGGATCGCGCTGGCTGAAGGAACGGAAGCCGATCGACTCCCGGACCTGGTCCACTTGGTGGAGGTGATCCTTCCAAGTCGCATCGAAGATCTGGAGCAGGACGTTTCGCTCAAGCTGCGTCAACTCCGCCCTCTGGACCTGCCGCACCTTGTCAGCGGCCACGCTCACTGGGTCGTTCTCGAGGGCTTCCTTCTCCTGATCGTTGAGAGCGAAGTGCCAGTTGGAACGCAGCCAGGCGTCGAGATCACCGTCGGCCGCCTCGACCATGCGCTCGGCACGGCGCTGCACGCGATCATCGTCCCAGCGGCCAGCCTCCTCAAGCAGGAAGGTGCGGAGTTCGTTGGGATCGCCCGAAGGCAACGTCGACGGTGTCCAGTCGAGGTCGTACTTGACTTTGGCCCAGTGACAGAATCGCTCCATCGCCTGCTGCGCATCCTGCTGCATCAGCGCGCCGGTCAGCTCAATGGAGAATTCCACTGGGTACTCGCGCTCGCGCACCGCGTAGAGCTCCGTTGCACGGTCCATCACTAGGTCGACCGCATCATCGAGCTCGAGCCCGTCGAATTCCGCGGCGGTGCACTCGAACTCGAACTTCGCGTTGACCCAGATGGCCAGTTCTTTGTACCCATGATCGTCAAGCAGGTACGGGTCAAGCGGTGAGAGATCCAGTGATCGGATCTTGACGTCGGCCGCCTCCTCGATACGGCTGATGATGTCCTGTCGCTTCATCTCCGTGGCCTCGGCGATCGTCAGGTCGCAGTCCCAGGCCGCACTCGCCCAGTCCACGAGTCCCTTCCAGTCCCAGGCGGACTCGTCGCGCTCGGAGATGTTTCCATCACCGAGGTCGATCGTGTCGGGCAGGTACTCGCCGATGGTCACACCGATCGTGTTCGCCGACTCCTCCAGAGCATCTCGCGTGACCAGACGGTGCAGGTCCTCGCGGTCCTTGCCCTTGATGCGATCAGGGTCGATGCCGACATTGAGGTTCTCTCGCACCCACTCGGCGATGCAGTTGGCCGAATAGCGGTCATCGAGATACGTGTACACCGAGTCTGCGACCGTCGCCTCGATGTACTCGAAGACCAACTCCCGAATGCCCTCACCCTCGAGGACCCGCTGGCGCAGGTCGTAGAACACATGCCGCTGGTGGTCCATCACCTCGTCGTACTCGAGGATGTTCTTGCGGATCAGGAAGTTGCGCTCCTCGACCTTGCGCTGTGCCTTCGTAATGGCCTTCGTGAGCATGGTGTGTTCGATGGCCACGCCTTCCTTCATGCCCATCTTGGAGAGCAATTGAAGGGTGCGCGGGCCGGCGAACATCTTCATCAGGTCATCTTCGAGGCTCAGGAAGAATCGCGACGACCCCTGGTCGCCCTGGCGGCCGCTGCGGCCGCGAAGCTGGTTATCGATGCGGCGCGCCTCGTGACGCTCAGTAGCCACCACGTGCAGGCCTCCCAGGTCCTCGATGTTCTTCCAGATGCGCAGGCGGTGCAGCAGGCACGCGCCGCTGCGATCGAGATCCTCGAGCATCTTGGCGTCCTTCATGCCGGGAGCCTTGTCCGGGTCGATCCACCAGCAGCAGGTCGCCCACCAGTGTTCCAGGAGTGCCCGGCCGATGGCCGCATCGTCCATGGCATCCACGTCGGGCGTCCGCAGATTCAGTTCCCGCGGGGCTATGTGACGGAAGATTCGGCCCTTGAGCTCTTCCGCGTCCATGTCCGCCGTTACATCCCTCGGGCAGATGTCGCGCTTCTTCCAGTGGTCGATCAACTCCGCCGGCGTGAACGACGCGAGCTTGATGTCGGTACCACGGCCGGCCATGTTGGTCGAGACGGTCACGGCGCCGAGCTCGCCGGCGAACTTGACGATCTCGCCTTCTCGCTCGTGTTGCTCGGCATTGAGGACCTCGTGGGGCACGCCGTAGCGCTGCGTGAGCAGGTCGCCGAGTTCCTTGGACTTCTCGACGCTCGTGGTGCCAACGAGGATGGGCCTGCCCGCGTCGTGCATGGCCCGAATCTCCTCGACGACGGCGTCGAGCTTGTCGCCACGTGTCGTGAAGACCAGGTCATTGTGGTCCACGCGCTCAATCGGCACATTGGTTGGAATCACGACCACGTCGAGGCCATAGATCTCGTAGAACTCGGTCGCCTCGGTGTCGGCGGTGCCGGTCATGCCCGCGAGCTTGTCGTAGAGCTTGAAGAAGTTCTGGATCGTGATCGTGGCCATGGTCTGCGTCTCCTGCTTGATGGGGACGCCTTCCTTCGCCTCGACGGCCTGGTGCAAGCCGTCGGACCACTGCCTGCCGATCATCTTTCTCCCGGTGTTCTGGTCGATGATGATGACGCCCATCTCGCCCTTGTCGTCGCTGTCGACGATGTAGTCGCGACCGCGCTCGTAGACCGTGTGGGCACGAATGGACTGCTCGAGCAGGTGCGGCACGTCCATGTTTGCGCCCACGTAGAAGGAGCCAATGTCGGCCTCCTTCTGGGCCTTGGCAATGCCCTCGTGCGTCAGCGTGGCCCGCTTCTTGTCCAGCTCGACCTCGTAGAACTGCACATGGCGGCTGCGGTGCTCCTCGAGGTCCGGGAGGCGCGCACGCTCGGTTTCCAGCTGCTCCTTGAGGCTCGGGATGGTGGACTTGTCCGCAGCGTTTCGAATGTCGCCCTCGAGGCCGCTGATGCGCACCAGACAGGACTGGACCTTGCCGTCGGCCTCATCCCAGGTCTTCTGGCGATCCAACAGGTACAGCGCAAGGCGATCGGCCAGCTCGTAGCGGGGCTGCTCGTCGTGGGCGGGGCCCGAGATGATCAGCGGCGTGCGTGCCTCGTCGATGAGCGTCGAGTCGACCTCGTCGACGATGGCGACCTGGCGATGTCTCTGCACCTGCTCGGCAACGCTGTGCTTCATGTTGTCGCGGAGATAGTCGAACCCGAATTCGCTGGTCGTGCCATAGAGCACATTGCACGCGTAGGCGCGCTGCTTGAGCGGCGGCGGCTGCATGTGGTGCGGGTGGATCGCGCCAACGGTCAGCCCCAGCAGCCGAAAGAACGGAAAGGTCCAGTCGCGATCGCGCTGCACGAGGTAGTCGTTGACGGTCACGACATGCACCTGCTGCCCGGCGAGCGCGGAGAGATAACAGGCCAGCGGCGCAACGATCGTCTTGCCCTCGCCGGTCTTCATCTCCGCGATGCGACCCTCATAGAGGACGACGGCGCCGATGATCTGCACATCGAATGGCCGCGCACGAAACGGTGGCTTCGATTGCGGGTAGATTTCGCGCACCGCCTCGTAGAGCTCGATGGGAATGTCCACGAACTGCCAAGCGGGAACCGGCTCGCTGCACCCGAGCAACTCGCCCTCCGGAGGCAGTGGTTCCGTCCCGGCCATCTGCGCCGCCACGCGCTCGTATGCCTCCCGCGCCGAGGCCGACAGCAAGTTGGTGTCGAAGTCAAGATCAGGATTGAAGATGTTCCGGATGCCCACGGAGCGGTCCATGGCCTCGCGGGCAACGGCGAACACCTCCGGGATCAGATCGGTGGGCGATTCGCCAGCCTCGATCCGCTTCCTGAACACGTCGGTCTGGGCACGCAGCTCGGCGTCGCTGAGGGGACGAATGTCGTCCTCGCGGGCCGAGACCTGCTCGACAATGCGCATGTAGCGCTTGACCATCCGGTCGTTTCGCGAGCCGAATACCTTCCGTGACACCTTGGAGACGACGGGAATGCCCATTTCGAACCTCTTCTGAAACACCTGCCGGGGGAGAACCAAATCCACACCGCGGGCCACGGGGCCCGCACGAACGGGGATCAGGCCACCGGCGGAGGCAGGTTCAGGCGCGCCAGGACGGCTGCCAGGGCAACAACGCGGGTTTCGATCACGACGCCACCCTCGCTGGTGATCACCGGCGACGGCAGGAAGTCACGTGCCGCGGACACCACGCCGCTGGAAGCAGGCGCGGCCATGGACATCGTGGCAAGGACCCTCGGGCCCTGGGGGGCGACGGCCACGACGGCTACCCCTAGGCAGCAGAGGGCTGCCAGAAGCGTGGCCACGGCCATCGACGCGTTGGCGCGATCGACTCGCATCCACCCAGTATACGCCTGCCTGCGTCCGCGGCGCCCCGCGCCACTAGGATGCCCGTCGTGGAACGCGTGGCGCTACGCGTGGGGGGGATGAACTGCGCTGCCTGCAGCGCAAAGGTGCAGCGCGCGCTCGCTGGCATCGACGGCGTCGCCCATGCCCAGGTCGCCTTCGCAACGGCTCATGCGGTCATCGAGGGCGACGAACTCGACGCGGACACGCTCATCGGCGCCGTAGAGTCCGCCGGATACGAGGCGACCGCAGAGGACCCAGGCATGGACCCTGCGGCCATGGCCACGGCCATCGAACGCCAGCAGACCACCCGAGCATGCGCCTGGCGGCGACGGGCCATCATCGGCCTGGCGCTCTGGGTCCCGGCCGAGGCAATGCACTGGGGCGGACCTTTGATCGGCCTGCACGCACCGGACTGGGTGATGCTCGCGGTGTCGAGCCTCGCGATGCTCCTCGTTGGCAGTGGGTTCCTGGCATCCGCCTGGTCGGCGGCCCGCCGCGGCACGACCAACATGGACACGCTGATCTCGATGGGCGCCGGCGCCGCCTGGGGATTCTCAACCTTCATCTTCGTCGCCCAGCGCATGGGGGTCGAGATTGACCAGCCGCTGTACTTCACCGAGGCGGCTGCGCTCCTTGCCATCATCAGCCTCGGTCACTGGATCGAGGCTCGATCGAGCGCGAAGGCGGGTACCGCAGTCCGCGAGCTCCTGCACATGCAGCCCGAGGAGGCCGAGGTACTGGCCGAGGACGGCTCGTCGCGCAGCGTGCCCACGGCGCATGTCACCATCGGTGATCGCCTCGTGGTGCGGCCAGGCGCGCGCATCGCAGTCGACGGAACGGTGATCGACGGCAGGAGTGATGTCGACGAGTCGATCGTCACCGGTGAGCCCCTGCCAGTGGCACGAGGCATCGGGGACGAGGTCATCGCCGGCTCGATGAACGCCAGCGGTCGACTTGTCGTCGAAGCCACCGTGGATGGGCGGCACACGACCGTTGCTCGCATCGCCGCGCTGGTGACCACCGCGCAGTCGAGCCGCGCGGACATAGAGCGGCTCGCCGATCGTGTGTCCTCCATCTTCGTGCCTGTGGTGCTGACCATCGCTGCCGCGACCATCGTGGGCTGGTACTTCGCCGGGGACATGGGCACGGGCATCGTCTCGGCCGTCACGGTGCTGGTCATCTCCTGCCCCTGCGCGCTGGGGCTCGCAACCCCCATGGCAGTAATGGTCGGAACAGGCGAAGCGAGCCTTCGTGGCATCCTGGTCAAGGATGCCGCGGCCCTTGAGGCGGCAGGCCGCGCAGTTACCTGCATCTTCGACAAGACCGGCACGCTCACGCGGGGCAAGCCGGTCGTCTCCTCGGTCGTCGTGGCCGGCGCCGAGACCGCAGACGACCTACTACTGGCCGCCGCAGCCGTCGAGGCAGCAAGCGAGCATCCGATCGGCAAGGCCATTGTGGCCGAGGCTGCAAAGCGCGGGCTGCAGTTGCCGGAGGCCAGCGCGTTCCACGCGACGCCAGGCGTCGGTGTGGCCGCCGACGTCGACGGCAAGCGCATCGTCGTTGCCCGCGACTCCGCGGCCACCTGCCGGGTCGAGCGAGACGGTGACCTCCTTGGCCGCATCAGCGTCGAGGACGAGGTGCGTGACGATGCCGCCGAAGCGGTCGCTTCGATTGAGGCAGCGGGTCTGACCGTGCACCTGCTCAGCGGTGACCGTCGCGAGACGTCCGAAGAGGTGGCCGACCGCATCGGCATCGACGCAGCCAATGTCCACGCCGAGGCAAGCCCCGCTGAGAAGACCGCCATCGTGGCTGACCTGCCCGGGCCGTCGGTCATGGTCGGCGACGGCATCAACGACGCGGCGGCCTTGGCGATGGCGGACGTCGGCATCGCAATTGCAGGCGGCACCAACGTCGCAATGGAGTCGGCCTCGATCGTCATTCCCTCCGATCGAATCGGTGCTGCAGCCGAAGCGATCGCCCTCTCCCGCGCAACTCTCCGCACGATCCGCCAGAATCTCTTCTTCGCGTTTCTGTACAACGCCGCAGCCATCCCCTTGGCCGCCCTTGGCCTCCTGGGGGCCCGCGGACCGCTCATCGCCGCTGCAGCAATGGGACTCAGTGACATCACTGTCATCGGAAACGCACTCCGACTCAAGCGAACCCTGCGTCGCGACCGCGACAACGGGCAATAGCATGCCCAAGGCCCCGTTCACCGACTGATTCCCCATGCCTCCCAGCCCGCTGAGCCAACTCGATCCCCGGACCTTCAACGAGTGGAAGGCGCGACACCTGCTCAATCGCGCAGGCTTTGGCGGAACCCCGGCGCAGGTCTCCGCGCTGGCGAATATGGGGCTCGTCGATGCCGTCGACTACATCCTCGAATACGACGACGTGTCGGATCCGTCCCCGGTCAGCGGCGATGAGTTCGATCGCGACATCATGCGACCTCCCTCCAGCAGCGAGCGAGACACCTATCGCAAGGCGCGCCGCGATGGAAACGAGGCGATGCTCGAGCAACTGCGGCTCGAACGACAGCGTCGACAGCGCTTCGATCGCCAGCAGATCGCCGAGATGGAGGAATGGTGGCTCAAGCGCATGATCGAGTCGCCGCGCCCGCTCGAGGAGAAGATGACGCTCTTCTGGCACGGCCACTTCGCCACCAGCTACCGCGGCATCGAGGACAGTTACCACATGTTCCTTCAGAACGGCTTCCTCCGCGCCAACGCTCTGGGCAATTTCAAGGAAGGTCTGGTCCGGGGCATCATTCGCGACCCGGCGATGATCGCCTACCTCAATAACAACCAGAACCGCCCGCAGGCGCCAAACGAGAACCTCGCGCGCGAGTTGATGGAACTCTTCACGCTCGGCGAGGGTCGTGGGTACGACGAGGACGACATCAAGCAGGGCGCACGCACGCTCACCGGCTACACATTCGACGACGACGCCTTCGCCTTCCGTACCCGCCAACACGACGACGGAGTCAAGCAGCTGTTCGGCTCGCGCGGTCAGTTCACCGGCGACGACTTCGTCGATCTGATCTTCACCCGGCCTAGCGCTTCGGAGTTCGTGCTCGAGAAGCTCTATCGCTTCCTGGTCAACGACGTGCCCGATGGACTCGATGGCGAGCCGGGCGCAGTCGTCGGCGGCCTCGCTCGACTCTTCAAGCGCAAGAAGTGGGAGATCAAGCCCATCCTTCGCACGCTCTTCCTCTCCCGGCACTTCTACGAACCGGTGAACGTCCGGGCGATCATCAAGTCGCCGATCCAGCTGATCGTCCAAGCCGTACGGTCGCTGAGCCCGCCGGCCCGCAAGGGCCTGCTGCGGACGCTCGCCACCGCTGGCGACCTGATGGGCCAGCGGCTCTTCTACCCCCCGTCCGTCAAGGGCTGGGACGGTGGCCGCGCGTGGATAAACACATCTACGATGTTCATGCGGCACAACACGCTGACCTTCCTGCTCACCGGTCAGCGGCCCGACGGCTACGCCTGGGAGGCGGATTCCGCCCGCTATGACGCGCTGGCGCAGGTCCCGCGGGCCTCGCGCAGTGCCGCTGCAATCATTCCCCACCTGCTGCAGGTGCACCTGGGCACGCCGAATCCACACCCGGATCGGGTTGCTGCCCTAGCGGCGTTCCTGCAGGGACGCGACAACCGCGTCGACAACGCCAGCGTCGTCGGCATGTTGACGCTGATCACCACGATGCCCGAGTACCAGCTCTCCTGAGGTAATTCCATGAACGACGACTTCCATCACGCATGCTGCGGACAATCGAGCACCGGCACAACCAACGCGTTCAGTCGACGGCTCTTCCTGCAGCAAGGCATGGCATTCATCTCCACCGCAGCGACAGTGCCGCTGTTCATGCAGCGCTCGGCGCACGGCGTCATGCTGCCGCTGGGTTCCATGGTGTCCTCTCGCGCAGGCGTCCCGGAGGATCGCGTCCTGGTTGTGATCCAACTCGGTGGCGGAAACGACGGGCTCAACACCGTTGTGCCCTACGGCAGCAATTCGTACTACGACCTGCGACCGGGGCTGTCGATCGGCGAGCCTGGAGGCACAAACCGAGATGGTGGGACTGCTCTGGCCATCCCCGGCGCAGATGGGATCGGGCTGCATCCCAACCTCACTGGCCTGCGTTCGCTGCTCGATGACGGCGTCGCCTCGGTCATTCAGGGCGTCGGGTACCCGAACCCGAATCGCTCGCACTTCACGTCGATGGACATCTGGCACACCGCCAACCTCTCCGGAAACGGCCACGGCTGGCTCGGGCGATACTTCGACAACTCCTGCGGCGGCACGCCCAACCCGGAGGCCGCCATTGCCATCGGCCGAAGCGCGCCCCATGCCCTCGAGGGCGAACTGCAGAAGCCCGTCACCTTCGAGTCCGAGGAACTCTTTCGCTGGGCCGGGGGTAGCGTCGACGAAGACCTGGCAGATCCCTACGACGACATCAATCGATCCGGGATGCTCAGTGGCGCCGAGAGCGGCTCACAACTGGACTTTCTGGTCCGCACCTCCCTCGACGCCCAGTTGTCATCGGATCGCATTCGCGAGGCGGTTGCCCAGCGACCTCTGATCGCCTATCCGAACGGGCAACTGGCTCAGCAGTTGCGGCTGATCGGCTCGATGATCCGCCACGGACTCTCCACGCGGGTCTACTACGCGAGCCTCGGCGGGTTCGACACGCATGCCAACCAGCTCGGGCAGCATGGAAACCTCATGCGACAAGTCGGCGGCGCGCTCAAGTCGTTCCACGACGATCTGAAGGCTCAGGGCAACAGCAGCCGCGTCGTCACGATGGTCTTCAGCGAATTCGGCCGCCGCGTCGCCCAGAACGGAAGTGGAGGCACGGACCACGGCACCGCGGCGCCCATGTTCCTCGTCGGTGATTCAGTCGAGCCCGGCCTATTGGGCATCCACCCCTCCATGGAGCGGCTCGACGAGGGAGACCTTGTCTACAACCTCGACTTCCGGCAGGTCTACGCCTCGGTCCTCGACGACTGGCTCGGCGTCGATCCCAAGGCTGTCCTCGGAAAGCCCTTCAAGAAGGTCCCCGTCATCAAGACCACCTGAGCGGCGATTAGTCGCCGCGGCGGATGACCTGATGCCCGGATCCAGGTGCAACACGCTGCACTTGGCCATCGGGCCAAGTGACCTCAAGCGTGCTGCCTGCTGGCACCTGCCCGAAGTGGGCAAATGGCGTCGTCGATGACTGGAACCC
>CAZKTE010000015.1:0-21084 GCA_964555625.1 uncultured Isosphaeraceae bacterium
CGCAGCGACGGCACCTGCGAGTTCCCTCCGGATCCCACCGGCACCATCGTCGGCGTCGATCCACGCAGCGAGTACCAGACGCAGCGCATGGACCTGTCGCCAGGAGATCGCATCGCCCTCTTCAGCGATGGCGTCGTCGAGCAGCAGGATGCCTCTGGGGAGCAGTTTGGCATGCAGCGTGTGCTGGGCACGCTTGCACCCTGCAGTGGCCCGCACGAGGACGTGAGCTCGCTGCTGGAAGCGGTCGTCACTTGGGCCGGAAGAGATCACCTCGACGACGACACGACGATCGCGTCGGCGGGCATCGTCGAGGCGTGATTACTTCTTCGCCGCGTCGGCGGACTTGAAGATCCGGAAGAACTTCGTCAGCGGATCGTAGAACTCGTCGACCACGCGCTCCTTGAGCGGGATGATGGCGTTGTCGGTGATCTCGATGTGCTCGGGACAGACCTTCGTGCAGCACTTGGTGATGTTGCAGAAGCCGATGCCGTGCTCGTTCTTCAGATCACCGATTCGATCCTCGGTGTCCAGCGGATGCATCTCAAAGGCGGCGGTCTGCACGAGGAGCCGCGGGCCGATAAATCGATCGTGCTCGTGGTGATCGCGCAGTACATGGCAGACGTCCTGGCAGAGGAAGCACTCGATGCACTTGCGAAACTCCTGGACACGCTCGACGTCGGCCTGGTCGATGTTCCAGGTACCGTCCTCATTGTCCGGTGGCCGGGGCTTGAATGGCCGCACGCGCTGTTTGGCCTCGTAGTTCCACGAGACGTCGCACACCAGATCCCGCTCATGAGGGAACGCCTGCATGGGCTCTATCGTGACGGGATCGTCAGTGGGCAGTGAGGAGAGCCGGGTCATGCACATCAGGCCCGGCACCCCGTTGATCTCCGCCGAGCACGAGCCGCACTTGCCGGCCTTGCAGTTCCATCGCACCGCCAGGTCCGGCGCAGACTCGGCCTGGATGCTGTGCACCGCGTCGAGCACGACCATGCCCGGCTCGACCTGCACGTCGTAGTCCTTGAAGGCTCCCTCGCCCCCTTCGCCGCGCCAGATTCGGAAGGTTGACTGGGCCATCACCCGACCTCCTCGATGATCGACGCGAGCTCATCTGTCAGAGGCACCACCGGCACCTCCTCGACCTCCATGGAGCCGTCTCTGGCCAGACGCGTGACGATGTTGTACGCCGCGCACGCGTCGCTCTTTTCAGGGAAGTCCTCGCGGTAGTGTGCGCCGCGGCTCTCCGGCCGCGCAAGGGCGGAGCGACAGAGCGCCTCGGAAACGGTCAGGAGGGGCTCCAGGTCCAGGGCGGTGTGCCAGCCGGGGTTGTACTCGCGGTTGCCCGGCGACCAGGCGTCCGCTGCCCGCGCTCGCAGCGTGGCAATTGCGGCGATGCCCGTCTCGAGTTCCTCGGCGGTGCGGGAGATCCCCGCGTGGTCCTGCATCATGTCCTGGAGTTCCTGCTGAAGGGCGTAGGGACTCTCTCCCTCGTTGCGCTCCATGGGCGCGAGGGCCTCGCCGGCGGCCGCCGAGATGTCGGCCTCATCGACGTTGCCGCGATCATGGTCCGCGGCCCACGCCGCGGCGTGCTCGCCTGCTCGCTTGCCGAAGACGACCAGGTCAGAGAGGGAATTCCCGCCGAGGCGGTTCGCGCCGTGGAGGCCAGCGGCGCACTCTCCGCAGGCGAAGAGTCCGTCGACGGTGGTCATCTGCGTCTCCGCGTCGACTCTGATTCCGCCCATGATGTAGTGGGTCGTCGGGCCGACCTCCATCTGGTCGGTCGTGATGTCGACTTCGGCCAGTTCCTTGAACTGGTGGTACATGCTTGGGAGCTTCTTGCGGATGTGCGTTTGGGCGTTGGGCAGCTTCTCCTTGATCCAGGCGATGTCCAGGAAGACACCGCCGTGGGGACTGCCGCGGCCCTCCTTGACCTCCTGGACGATCTTGCGCGCCACGTGGTCACGGGTCAGCAACTCCGGTGGCCGGCGAGCCTCCTTGTCTCCGATCACGTACCGCCATCCCTCCTCCTCGCTCTCGGCCGTCTGGTCGACGTAGAGCGACGGGATGTCGTCGAACATGAAGCGGTTGCCCTCGCTGTTCTTCAGGATGCCGCCCTCGCCGCGGACGCCCTCGGTGACGAGGATGCCCCGCACGCTCGGCGGCCAAACCATGCCGGTGGGATGAAACTGGACGAACTCCATGTCCTGGAGGTCTGCCCCGGCGTGGTAGGCCAGCGCGTGCCCGTCGCCGGTGTACTCCCAGCTGTTGCTGGTCACCTTGAAGGCCCGGCCAATGCCGCCTGTGGCCATGATGATGGCCGAGGCGCGGAAGAGCAGGAACCGGCCCTTCTCCCGGTCGTAGCCGAATGCTCCAACGACGCGGTCGCCGTCGCGCAAAAGCCGCACGATCGTCGCTTCCATGTGGAAGTCGATGCCCTGGTGGATCCCGTGGTCCTGCAGGGTCCGGATCATCTCCAGGCCCGTGCGGTCGCCCACATGCGCCAGGCGCGGGTAGGCGTGGCCGCCGAAGTTGCGCTGGAGAATGCGGCCCTCCTTCGTGCGGTCAAAGAGCGCCCCCCAGCCCTCGAGTTCGCGCACGCGATCGGGAGCCTCCTGGGCGTGAATGGAGGCCATCTGGCAGTTGTTGAGGTACTGGCCGCCACGCATCGTGTCGGCGAAATGGACCTTCCAGCTATCGCGGTCGTCGACATTGCCCATGGCGGCGGCCATGCCACCCTCCGCCATGACGGTGTGCGCCTTGCCTAGGAGCGACTTGCAGACCACGCCCACCCTCGCGCCACTCGAGGAGGCCTCGATGGCAGCGCGCAGGCCCGCGCCTCCTGCGCCGATGACCAGCACGTCGTGTTCGTGGGTCGTCCAGCCGCTCACAGAATCCTCCAATCGCTGAAGGTCCCGGTGCAGCACATGCGCACGTAGAAGTCACTGAACCCGACCCAGAAGAGACTCATCCAGGCCCAGAGCATGTGCCGCTTGTTGAGGCAGGTCACGCAGGCGAGGGCCTGCCGTTGTACGGGTCGCCGCGAGAGGATGTTGAGTCGTCCGCCCACAAGGTGCCGCAGCGCGTGGCAGCCGAACGTGTAGCCGCCGAGCAGCACGACATTGATGGCCAGCACGATCGTGCCTGCGCCGATGCCGAACTCGTGTCCGCCCTCGCTTGTGGAAAACCACATCGCCTTCCAGACGTCGTAGGCGAGAATCACGATGAACACCAGCGCCAGATACAGGAACCAGCGGTGGATGTTCTGGAGGACCAGAGGCATCGAGTGCTCGCCGCGGTAACAGGATCGTGGTTCACCCACGCTGCAGTTGGAGGGGTCGGCCCAGAAGGCCTTGTAGTAGGCACCGCGGTAGTAGTAGCAGGTGAATCGGAAGCCACCGGGCGCCCAGAGGATCAGCAGCGCCGGGGAGAAGGGCATCCACTGTGGCCACCAGGTCGGCTTGGGGCCAAACAGGGCGTGGCCGCTGTCGCCGAAGAGTTCTGGTGAATAGAACGGTGACAGGTACTCGGCGCCGCCGCCGGCGAAGAGATAGTCAGTGCCCGCGAAGGCGGCCCACGTCGAGTAGACGATGAAGGAGAAGAGCCCGAGAAACACCACCACGGGCTGGAGCCACCATGCATCCTGCCGGCTGGTGCGGCCGAAGCGTCGCTGCTGGGGAAGGACAAGCCGTGTCATTGGGGTCGGGGGCATCCGGGGGGCGTAGAAGGCGGGATTCTAGCAGTCCCTAGGGGGCTATCGGCTCCACCACCTGGACTTCCAGATCCGCATGCCAGCCATCGACGGACCGTGCCACATACCGCCCGCTTCGCCACTGGAGCAGGCCTCGCCAGGCGACATCATCGTCGGCATGGACGCTTATCGACGACGGGTTCCCCGAGACCACCTCGACCGTGGCCATCCCGTCCTCGTCCGTGACGCTGCGGTCCATGCGGCCACGAAATGGCCAGGCGATCTTGCCGGCGGTGGGATCGAAGAAATACATGGGCCCGGCGGTGACCTGTGCTCCTGCCAGCGGCGCGCTGGCGCCGTCGAGGACGCGCAGCGACACCTGATCGTAGGAGGTGCAGCCAAGGAGCATGAGGGCGGCCAGCAGAGGACGCATGACGCGAGTATAGGGGGCGGTATACTCGCGCCATGCCCGGCAGGCTCCTGGAAGGCGTGCGTCCATGGGTCCGCTCGGTCAAATTCGGCCGGCTTCTGCGGCGGGCCGAGCGTGACGCCCAGCGACCATGTCCCCTCGACGACGCTCGCCTCGATCCTGCGCCGGGATTCATCGTCGGCTGCGGCCGAAGCGGCACGACCATCACTGGACAGCTCCTTGCGCTTCACGAAGGCGTGCATTACCTCCGTGAGCCCTACCACATCTGGCGGACTGTCCTTCCGGCAACCGACATGATCCAGCTCTTCGGGGAGGTCCCCGGGGGATCGCACTGTCTCCTTGGGCAGGAAGACGCCACCGATGACGTGGCGCGCCGGCTGCGACGCTGCTTCTGGGCCGAGTCGCGCCGCGGGGGCGGCCTCCCGATCGTGGAGAAGACGCCCATCAACGCCATGAGACTGGGGTTCCTGGACACGATTGCGCCAGGCTGTCGCGTCCTGCACCTGGTCCGAAACGGCATCGACGTCGTGCGGTCGGTGGAGCGCCTTGCGAGAAACAACACCTATCGCATCAGCGGCCGCGGCGCCTTCAACCAGTGGTGGGGCCGAGAGGACTGCAAGTGGACCTCACTCGCTGCTGATGCCACTGCCGCCGGATGGTTCGCCGACGACGTACCCGCAATAGACGGGCACTTTGCCCGCGGGGCCCTCGAGTGGCTCGTAAGCCTTGAGGAGGTCAGCGCCAGCCAGGGCCGCCTGGGCGAGCGGTTGCTGGAGGTGACCTACGACGACCTGACGGAGGATCCTGCCGCTACGCTGCATGCCATCGCCGCGCACCTGCGCATGGAGGCAGGCGACGACTGGATCGCCGCGGGCACGGCGATGCTCGACGGTGCTCGCCGAAACGTGGGCGAGCCATTGCAACTGCCGCCGACGATGGCCGAGGCGTTCAATCGTTGGCAGGCGCACTACGGGTTCGAGGGCAGCGCGTCCGGGATGGAGTGAGATTCCAGGTGGGGTGGCCGAGTGGTTGAAGGCGCCGGTCTTGAAAACCGGTAAGGGGCTTTGCCTCTTCGTGGGTTCGAATCCCACCCCCACCGCATGGAGACGCGGGCAGGGCAATGGCCCTGCCCGCTCTCGATTGACGTGGGTGTGCTAGCAGGGGCCCCAGTTTCCGATGATCAACAGCAAGTCTTTGACGGCCACGCTGCCATATCGCCGGGCAGGGGGCCGTTCAAGGAAAGAGTTCGGCAATGGCGGTAGCTGGATTCGAACCAGCGACCTAGGGCTTATGAATCCCTCGCTCTAACCAACTGAGCTATACCGCCGCGGCGGGAATTCTACCCTCAGGATGGCTGGGGAGCGTGGTCGCGGCAGAGCCAGCGCTCGGCAATCGCCGTCGGTGGCATCGCGCCGCATCGCCCTGTAATCGCCGCTGCAACCAGTCCCATGAACATCGGCTGGGGGTGCATTGGGCGGCTCGTGAGCTCCGGGTGGAACTGCGCTGCGAGGAAGTACGGGTGGGTCGCCGCCGACAGTTCCAGGATCTGCATGATCGGGTGATCAGGATGACATCCGCTGAAACGCAGGCCGTGCTCGGTCAGCTGGGGAATGTAGCGTGGCTCGACCTCGAAGCGATGCCTGAAGCGTTCTCGCACGTGATCGCTGCCAAAGAGGGTCGCAGCTCGCGATCCAGCCGTGATCGCCACGTCCTGCCCGCCGAGGCGCATTGTGCCGCCAAGGCCCTCGATCTCCTTCTGCTCGGGCAGCTCGGAGATGACAGGGTGAGAGCACGTCGGCTCCAGTTCGGTCGTGTGCGCGCCCTCGAGCCCAAGGACGTTGCGGGCGTACTCGATCACGGCGACCTGGAATCCAAGGCAGATTCCAAGGAAGGGAATGTTTCTCTGACGGGCCCAGCGTGCCGAGGCGATCTTTCCCTCCACGCCGCGCTCACCGAAGCCGCCAGGCACGATAACCGCATCAAGTTCTTCGCCTTCAAGGCACGCATCGACCGTGTCGTCGGTGACGTCCGTGACGTCGATCCATCGCACGTGCGCTGCTGCGCTGAGATGCGTCGAGGCGTGTTCGATGGCCTTGTCGATGGAGGCGTACGCGTCGCGGATGGTCGTGTACTTGCCGAGGATGCCGATGTTGACCTCGTGCGCGCGGGGCGCGACGATCGCGCTGGCGTAGGTGCGCCATTGCGCGCGGGCCGTGTCCTCCTGCGGGGCGTCAACTCGATCGTGGAGTTGGAGCATCGAGAGGATCTGGCGATCGAGCCCCGCGGTGCGCATGTCCTCTGGGATCGTGTAGATCGCCTCGCGCTCCGGCACCGAGAAGACACACTCCCCCGGGACGTTTGAGCACACCGAGATCTTCTGCAGCACGGTCTCCGTTACGGGCTTGCTTGCGCGGCATGCCACGAGGTCCGGCTGGATCCCCGTCTCCATGAGCCGCTTGATGCCCAGCTGCGCGGGCTTGGACTTCTGCTCGCCGAGAATGTCGGGCTCGACGATGTAGGTCAGCGCCACGAAGCAGGCGGTGCCCGGACCTTCCTCGTAGGCCAGCTCACGGAGCGCCTCGATGTAGAAACCGTTCTCGTAGTCACCGACCGTACCGCCGACCTCGACGAAGACCACATCGGCCTGTTGGCCGTCCTCGCCGCCGTCGATGGCCAACTGGCGCAGTCGCCGCTTCACTTCGCCTGTGACATGGGGGATCATCTGGACGTCTCGGCCCAGATACCCGCCCTTGCGCTCGCGGCGCAGGATGTCCGTATAGATCTGTCCGGCCGTCGTGAAGTTTGCGCCGGTGAGGTCCTGATCGAGAATCCGCTCATAGGTCCCCAGGTCCATGTCGCATTCGGTGCCGTCATCGAGGACGAAAACCTCGCCGTGGCGGAAGGGGTTGAGCGTCCCGGAATCGATGTTCAGGTACCCCTCAAGCTTGACGGGCGCGACAGTCAAACCCTTGTCCTTCAAGAGTTTGGCGAGCGATGAGCTGAAGATACCCTTGCCCAGCCCAGACATCACCGTGCCCAGCACCACGACGAATCGCGTGCGCTGGCGGACATAGCCCTCGGGCATGGGGGAATGAAATTCGGTGGTCTCGCAGCTTCGGCCGAAGCTGCTGAGGAACGTGTCACCTTCGTGGTGGGGCATGTCCGAGTCTACCACGGACACCAATGCCACGGCAAGCGCCACTATGGGACACTGCGGACATGTCCGTCATGGCGGTCATCCCAACACGCCTCGAGTCCACCCGATTCCCGGGCAAGGCCCTCGCAGATGCCACGGGTAAGACTCTCATCGAGCACGCGTGGGACGTGGCGTGTGGCGCATCGCGCGTCAGCAGAGTTCTCGTGGCGACGGACTCAACGAGGATCGCCGAATGCGTCAAGGCCTTCGGCGGCGAGGTCGTGATGACAGGCACCCACCCAAACGGCACCAGCCGCATCGCCGAGGCCGTCTCGGATCTCGAGGCGAGCGTCATCGTAAACATGCAGGGTGACGAGCCTGAACTCGATCCGGCAGTCATCGACGTGACCGTCGATGCGCTCCTCTCCCGCGACGATTGCCCGATGGCCACCGCCGTCTGCCCCCTGGCGCCGCAGGATCGAGCGGATCCCAACGTCGTCAAGGCCATCGTATCAGCAGACGGCACGGCGGCTGCGTTCTCTCGCATCATGCCCGAGGACGGTGATCCCTGGCGACACCTTGGACTCTATGTCTACCGCAGCGCATTCCTGGCTGAGTATGTCGCGATGCCACCGACCGAGCAGGAGATCGCGCAGCGCCTCGAGCAGCTTCGGGTCCTGGACAACGGCATCCCCATCGCCATCGCGCGCGTGTCGCCACAGCCCCATGGGATCGACACCCCCGAGCAGTACTCTCAGTTCTTGCAGCGACGCGGTGGAGACTAGTCGAGTTCCTTGACAAGCTCGTCGAGCTCCCGGCGGCAGTCGCGAATGTCGCGGTAGGTGATGTCCTTGCGGGCAATCGTGGAGCAGATGTCCAGTGCCTCGCGGGCAAGGTCCGCGTTCTTGTCACGCTGCGCCTTGTCGGCGAGGCTGCGCATCAGGTCGTAGCGGATGGACAGCTCCGCGGTCGCATCGCTGCCGGCGAGCACCTTGAGCGCTTCCTGGAACTCGGCGACTGCCTCCGTATGCCAGTCCTCGCTGGCGAAGCAGCGGCCCAGCGCGTGGCCGGCTCGTACCCGCAGGCTAGGCTCGTCCTTGGCCTTCTGGAAGCACTCCATGGCGAGGTTGATGTCGCCGCTCTCAAGCGCGATGTCGCCAAGCTGATACCGAATGCCGCGGTCCGTCGGGTACTTGACGGCGCGATCCTCGTACTCCTGCTTTCGGAACGCAAGGAGTTCGCCGCGGGCCGCCTCGACCGCCGCCGCATCGCCCGCCGACTCGAGGCCGCGCAGATGGTCGCGGGCCTGCTCGATCTTCAGATCCCCCGCAGCCGTCCGGAAGCGGTACTCCCCGGTCGCCTCGAAGGCCTGCATGTACACGCCGATGGCTGCCTTGATCGACTCGGGCGTCGCCTGTCGCCGCAGGAGCTGCGCGTACTTGTTTGCGATGTCAGGAGACTGCGGGTGCTCTTCCCACTCCGTGCGCGCACGCTCAAGCACGCGATCGCTGCTGCCACCGCTGCCACTGATGGAGTCCTCCTCCTCGAGTTCTCGCTGGTGGTCCAGATCGCGGACCATTCGGCGGAACCCACCCTCGTCGCCTGCGATGTCGTTGTAGCCACCTTCGGCCATCGCGCGCTCGGCGGCCAGCTCATTGAGTTCTTTCTCAAGGACGCTGTCCTCCGGCTTGAGCTGAAGGGCGTTCTGGCCCACGATGATTGCCTGGTTCCAGGCGCCGGCAGCCTTGAAGAGATGCATGAGCCGCTTGAGTTCCTTGACCGACGGCACTCGCCCGCCACCTCGCGCAAGTGCCAGAACCTTCTCGGCCATCGCGCAACTGAACTCCCGCTGTCCAGACTCGATGCCGGCGGCAATCGCCCCAATGGCGAGCCTTGGATCGTCGATGTCGTGCCACCACGCATAGAGCGAGGACACGAAGGCATCCATGGGACCCCCGTCGTCGATGGCCTTGATCGCCTTGCCCGTCGCTGCCTCGCCGCCCTGACTGTGGTACCGGGCAGCGAGGGCAACTGCCTCTTCGTGGACGGCCACTTCGCGCGGATCGAGCTTGAATCCGCTTGCATAGAAGGCGAATGCCGAGGGGTAATTCGAGCTCTCGGCCATGTCCCGGGCGCGATCGAACCACGCACGTGCCTGTGCCGCCTGCGGTACGAATGACTCAATTGCTTCGCTCTTGCTGCGGCCAAAGAATGCCAAGACAGGTCTCCAGTGCGGGCCCAAGGGGGACGCTCCACCGTACGCTCAATCGCGTGGGTGGTCAACGCGAAGGTAGCATAGGCCCGTGGCCATCGATACGGCATCCCTGCACCTCCTCTACTACCCCAGCGACGTGTTGCGCGCCCGCGCCGAGGAGGTTGACCTCGCCGACCCGGACCTCGCTGGCGTCATCGATCGCATGGTCGAATTGATGATCGCCCACAAGGGCATAGGGCTCGCCGCGCCCCAGGTTGGCGTCCCCTGGAGGCTCTTCATCACCCGAGAGAGCGAAACGGAGGCGAGGGCGTGGATCAACCCGGTGATCGAGCCGCTGGACACCGAACTGGAGGTCGAGGAGGAAGGCTGCCTGAGTCTCCCGGACATCCGCGCCGACATTCGCCGCCCACGGGCCGTATCCATCAACGCTGCGGATGCAGATGGAGAGGCCGTGCAGTCCACCAGTGACGATTTCGAGTCCCGCATCTGGCAGCACGAGTACGACCACCTTGACGGGATCCTGATCATCGATCGCATGTCTCCAATGGGCCGCCTTGCTAATCGTCGCGCCATCCGCGGCCTTGAGCGGGCCGCGAGGGCCTGACGCGATGCGGGTCGTATTCCTAGGCTCCGGCGCCTTTGGCATCCCGACACTCGAACTCCTTGTTGCACAACACGAGGTGTCGTCGGTCGTCACCGCGCCCGATCAGCGGCGGGGCCGGGGTCGCGAGACGGGGGACACCCCCATTGCGCAGTGGGCCGATGCCCACCAGATGCCCCTGCAGAAGCTCGCCGATGTCAATGTGCAAGACGCTCGCGAGCGTCTCTCCTGTGATGCGATGGTGGTCGTGGCATTCGGACAGATGATCGGGCCGGACCTTGTCGAAGATCGGCTGGCCATCAACCTCCATGGATCGATGTTGCCACGCTGGCGAGGGGCGGCGCCCATCCAGCGTGCCATCGCCGCAGGCGACGCGACCAGCGGCGTGAGCGTCATCACGCTCGCCCAGGAACTGGACGCCGGAGACGTGCTGGCCAGCGAGGAGACGCCCATTGCCCCGCTGGAGACCGCCGGGGAACTCCATGATCGCCTCGCGCTGCTCGGCGCGCCCCTGGTGCGCTCCGTGCTGGCCGCGCACGAGGCGGGGACGATTGACGGTGTCGGTCAGGACCACGCAGCCGCCACATACGCGAGCAAGATCCATCGCAGTGATGCGGCGCTGGACCTCTCGCAGGACGCCTCCACCTTGGCGGCGCTGGTGCGTGGAATGTCTCCGCGGCCCGGGTGCCAACTGCGCATCGGCCAGGAACAATGCAAACTGCTTCGCGCAGTGGCCCATGACGCACCCGCCGATGCCCCCATCGGCACGCTTCTGGATGACGGGCACGTGGCGACCGGATCAGGCACCATGCAGCTGCTTGACCTCCAGCCCGCAGGCGGGCGGGCAATGGACTGGGCCGACTATGCCCGCGGCAGGTCAGTCGAGTCCGGGACCATCTGCGAGGGCACCTGCTGATGGCATCGATCATGGGCCTCTGGGACCTGCTGCGCCCACCACCGCCACCGGCGGCCCGTTGCCCGCGGCGGCGCAGCATCATGCAGGACCGCTACGACGCGATGGTGGCGACGATGAAGGAGACCTACGGGTTCAAGGTACGCCGATGGCGGTCCTCCACCAGCGGCTGCGCCTGGGAGCTGCGCGACAAGCATGGCGTGGTCACCCGCATGCTCGAGTCTCCCTATCCGCGAGGGCCAGTGAGCTGCGCGGTCTTCCTCCACGAGGTGGGCCACCATGCCATCGGGTTTCGTGCCCATCGGCTTCGATGCATGGAGGAGATGATGGCGTGGGCCTGGGCGATCTCGGCGATGGAGGCCAATGGCTTCAATGTCACCGCAAGGGTGCTGCGGCGGCGGGACGACGCTCTTCGCTACGCCGTCGCCAAGGCAATGCGCCGGGGCCTCAAGCACCTTCCCGTGGAACTGGCCAAATGGGCCTCATAGCCGACGGCCTGCCGACGTCCGTCCTCGACTACCACCTCCCCGAGGGCCGCATCGCCACGCATCCGGCTCGCCCACGATCCAGCGCTAGGATGCTGGTGGCCGACGAGTCGCAGCGGCTCGCGCACCAGGTCGTAGCGGATCTTCCCACGCTCCTTGCGCCCGATGACCTGCTGGTCGTCAACGAGACGGCCGTGATGCCCGCGCGGTTCCTTGGCACCCGCGGTGACACTGGGGGAGCCGTCGAGGGGCTCTTCCTGGAGCAGGAGGAGGGGGGCCACTGGCGGGCGATGCTCCGCAGCAACGGGAAACTGCGACCCGGGCAGGTGATCGACCTGGGCGATGCGCACCTTGAGCTCCTCGAGCAGCACCAGGACTCCTGGGCCTGCCGCTGCAGCGTGGAGGATGCCCATGGCCTGCTGGATCAACTGGGCATGACGCCGTTGCCGCCCTACATTCGCCGCGCGCGCGGAGATCAGCAGGTCGAGGACGCGGTGGACCGACTCGACTACCAAGCCATCTACAGTGATCCGGCGCAGGCGCAATCGGTCGCCGCGCCAACGGCGGGCCTGCATTTCGACGAGCAGCTGATTGCGGCCCTCGATGAGCGCGGGATCGAACGCGTGGCACTGACGCTGCATGTCGGCCACGGGACCTTCAAGCCCATCAGGGCAGATCGCCTCAAGGATCACAAAATGCACGGCGAGACGTGGTCGATTGCCCCAGCGGCGCTGGCGTCGATCGCCGCCGCCGTCAAGGCCAAGCGACGGGTCATTGCCGTTGGGACTACCGTGGTGCGAGCCCTTGAGTCCCTTCCCGGCCCTGGCGTGGACGCCTGGGACCTGGCGGCGGGTGCATGTGGTCGCACGCACCTGATGATCTCTCCGCCCCATGACTTCCAGGTCGTCACCGCGGTGCTCACGAACTTCCATCTGCCTCGCTCGAGCCTCCTTGCGCTGGTGGCGGCATTCGTGGGCCTCGAGCGCATGCACTCGCTCTACGAGGAAGCCATCGCCGAGGGGTACCGCTTCTACAGCTACGGCGATGCGATGCTCCTCCTGCCACGTGGCGGCTGAAGGATTGACCGGTCCACGGTCGACATTCAGGTAGGGGACCCTATCCTGTCCTCAGCAGGGATGCAGACGCTCGCTACGCTCATTGACGGACTCGACGCACGGATGCGGCGCGGCGCTGCGGACGCGATCATCACCAACGTAGTCGATGACTCGCGAGCAGTTGAATCCGGCTGCCTCTTCATTGCACGACCCGGGGCCCGGCACGACGGCATCGGCTTTGCCGAGGACGCGGTCGCTCGCAATTGCGCGGCGATTCTCTGTGGACCCGGCAGCGAGGTGGCCATCGACCATCTCGACGTGGCCATCGTGGTCGCAGAGGACCCCGGGAGTTGCGGGGCGGCGATTGCCGAGCGCTTTCACGGAACTCCCTCGCGGGCGATCCCCATCGTCGGCGTCACCGGCACCAACGGGAAGACGACGATCGCGTGGATCCTGCGTCACATCATGGACCACGCAGGAGTTCGGTGCGGCATGCTCGGCACCGTACTGCGACACGACGGCCAGGAGGCGCACACCGCCAGATTGACGACCCCCGGGTTCTGCGAGGCCAGCCGCCATCTCTCGCAGATGGTGGCCAACGGCTGCAACGCGGCTGTCATGGAGTGCTCGAGCCACGCCCTCGATCAGGGCCGCGTCAGCGCTATCGCCTTCGAGGTCGGGATCTTCACCAATCTCAGTGGCGACCACATGGACTACCACGGCTCCATCGACTCGTACCTGCGGGCCAAGATGCGGCTCTTTGACCAGGTGGGCGGACTCTGCGTCATCAACATGGACGATCCGCTTTCCTGGCGGATAGCCGATCGAGCAACGGCGCCGATCTGCTCCTGCCGTCTCGAGAGCGACGCGGCCGGAGCGTGGGTCGAGGTGCTCGAGGAGTCACTCGAGGGATCGAACCTCGCAGTGCATGGCCCCTGGGGAACGATCGTCATGGAACTGCCGCTGCTTGGTCGCCACAACGCCATCAACGCCCTTCAGGCGGCAGTTGCAGCCCACCACCTTGGCATCGATGCGGCGGCCATCGGCGACGCGCTCGCCTGCGCAACCCCGCCTCCGGGACGGCTCGAGCGGGTCGGCGACCTGCAGCCGCGTGTCCTAGTCGACTTCGCGCACACCGATGACGCGCTCAGGCAGGTCTTGACGTCGCTGCGGCCGGTGCTGCCAACAGGGGGGCGACTGGTCGTGGTCTTCGGCTGCGGCGGCGACCGTGATCGTCAGAAGCGCCCGCGGATGGGGAGAGTGGCGTCGACCCTCGGCGACAGGATCTACGCCACCAGTGACAACCCCCGCAGCGAGCTGCCCGAGGCGATTCTCGACCAGGTGCTCTCGGGCGTGCCCCGCGATTGCCTGGGCCGCGTCCATCGCATCGCCGATCGCCGCCTTGCCATCGAGCAGGCCATCGGCGAGGCGGATCCTGCCGACGTGGTGGTCATCGCGGGGAAGGGCCACGAGCGCACGCAGATCATCGGCGCCGAGACCATCGACTTCGATGATGCCGATGTGGCGCGCGACGCCCTTGCGGCCAGGAGTCGCTGATGGCGTTCACCACGAGCTTCCTGCAGGAGGCCACCGGCGGCAGTTGGCTGCGACACGCTGACGCCACCATCCTCGGGGCCGAGATCGACACCCGTCGAAGCGTCGTCGGCCGCGCGTTCTTCGCCATGCGAGGGACCCGCAGCGACGGCCATGCTCATGTTGCGGCGGCGATCGAAGGCGGCTGTGCTGCGCTGGTTGTGGAGGAGCCCGTTGACGTGGATGGCGACGTGGCCATCATCGCCGTTGACGACACACGCCGCGCGCTGATGGACGCTGCGAGGGCGGCCAGGTCGACCTTCGCGTCGAGCCTGGTCATCACCATCACCGGGTCGGTCGGAAAGACCACCACGAAGGATCTCCTGGCCGCCGCGCTGGTCGCGGCGCTGGGCCTCGACCGCGTCGCCGCGGCCCCCGGCAGCTTCAACAACGACCTGGGCGTGCCTCTGACCCTCCTCAATCGCGGCGCCGCTGATGTGGTGATCTGCGAACTGGGCATCAATGCCCCCGGGGAGACGGGTCCGCTTGTGGAACTTGCGCGCCCGCAGATCGGGGTGCTCACCGCCTTGGGCGACGCGCATCTCGATGGGCTCGGCGACATCTCGCAGGTGCGCAGGGAGAAGGGGCTGATGCTCGAGGCACTGGCCGCAGATGGAGTGGCGGTGGTCGCCGGCGACCTGGACCTTGCCGGGCTGAAGATCATCGCACCAGTCTGTCGCGAGCACGGTGACAATCGCGTCGACGGCCTGGGGCAGGCCTTGCTCTGCGGGCAGCCACTGGCGCTGCTGGGCGTGCACAATGCCCAGAACGCGGCGCTCGCTCTGGCGGCGGCGAAGTCAGCCTGCGCGCTGCTAGGCGTGGCGACCTGCGAGGCGACTCTCGTCGAGGCTATTGCCGCTGCGCCGCCGGCGGCGGGCCGCATGGAGGTCCTTGAGCGTGGCGACATCACATTCGTCCACGACGCCTACAACGCGAACCCCGCCTCGATGCGTGCGGCTCTGGCGGCATTTGCGGCGATGGATGCGCCCGGACGCCGCGTGGCAGTCCTGGGCGACATGCTTGAGCTCGGCGACGCCCAGGACGCGGCCCACGCGTCCCTCGCCGGCGAGCTCGCGGCGTTGAATCTGGACCTGCTGGTCGCCGTGGGCCCGGCGATGCGGGTCCTGGAGGCTGCCGGCGCAACCTGGTGCCCAGACTCGCTCCATGCCTCGGCGCACCTTCGTGGCGGCGATCTGGTGCTGCTGAAGGGATCGCGTGGCATGGCCCTTGAGCGAATCCTCGATGCGACTTCCGCGGAGGCCTCGACCTGATTCGCTGCGGCCATGCTCTTCAACCTCCTCCAGTTCGCAGCTGACTGGCTCGACAGCGTCGGCCTCTACAGGATCCTCCAGGTGCTCTTCCAACTGGAGTTCCGGGCGTTTTCCGCCACGGTTTTGGCCTTCCTGTTCGTGACGCTGCTTGGCAAGATCACGATCCGTCGGCTCATTCGCATGAAGATCGGCGACGTCCCGGAGTTTCACCAGGCGGACATCAACACGCTCATGGCCAACAAGGAGAACACCCCGACGATGGGCGGGGTGCTGCTGATCGGCTCGATCGTCGTCACGACGCTGCTGCTTGCCGACATTTTCAACCAGTACGTGCACCTGATGCTGGCGGTCCTGGTGTTCCTGGGCGCTCTCGGGGCGGCCGACGACTGGCTGAAGCTGACGGCCGCTCGCCGCTCGCCCGGCTCGCGTGACGGGCTCTACCGCTGGGAGAAGTTGCTCTTCCAGCTTGGCATCGGGGCTGTCGTGGGGCTCTATGCGTGGCGACTCACCGGTGACAGCGACGCGGCGCGGTCGCTGACGCTGCCCTTCATTCGGACCTATCTACCCGGCACCGAGGCGCTGACTCTCGTTCCATCAGCGATCATTCTCGGCAGCGGCATCTACATCCTCCTGGCGGCCCTGATGATTGCCGGCATGACCAATGCGGTGAACCTCGCCGACGGCCTCGATGGCCTTGCGCCGGGCACCGTCATGATCGCCAGCTTCGCGCTGATGGTGCTCACCTACATCGCAGGATCGGCGGCCATGGCCGGGCACCTGCTGATGCCATTTGTAGACGGCGCATCGGAACTGATGGTGGTCGCCGGTGCGATGGCCGGCGCATGCCTGGGATTCCTCTGGTTCAACTGCAAGCCAGCGCAGGTTTTCATGGGCGACACCGGCGCGCTCCCGCTGGGCGGGGCGATTGCCGCCATCGCCGTGATCATCCGCCAGGAGATCCTGATCCTGCTCATCGGCGGCGTGTTCGTCATGGAACTGGCCAGCGTCATCCTGCAGGTGACATGGTTTCGGGCCACCGGGGGTCGCCGCATTTTCAAGTGCACGCCCATTCACCATCACTTTCACCTCCTGGGGTGGTCGGAGTCGCAGGTGGTCGTTCGGTTCTGGATCGTGGCGGTTGCACTTGCGATGGTGGCCATGGTCACGATCAAGATGCGCTGATCAGCGCATCGAGATCCAGTTCGACTCCGGCCACGGTCGGCGCATCGAGGAAGCGGTAGCGACGCAGCAGTGTTACCAGGTTGTCCATGTCGTCATGCAGGGGGGCCAGGTAGGTCACGTCTTCCCCGCTGGCCGGGTGCACGAAGCCCAGCAGCGCCGCGTGCAGCGCCTGGCGAGTCATCAGGGGGGCGCGTCGATCCTCCGCCGCGTCCCGCGGCGCCACATCTGCCACCGTGAGGTGGCGGCCGCCGTAAATGTCATCGCCGACGACAGGCCACCCGAGGTGCGAGAGGTGCAGTCGGATCTGGTGGGTGCGGCCGGTGCGCAGTTCCAGTTCAAGGAGGGTGAACCCCTCGTATCGCTCGCGGACGCGGTAGAGGGTCACGGATGGCTTTCCCGTGTCGTCATGCCGCACGGCGTAGCGAGTCCGCTGCGTCGGGTGCTTGCCGAGGGGAAGGTCGATCACGTCAGCGAGCGGCTCTACCTCGCCATGGACCACCGCGAGGTATCGCTTGCGAGTCGTGCGATCCTGGAACTGCTTCCCCAGTCGCCAGTGTGCCGTCTCGGTCTTGGCCGCCACCAGTACCCCGGTTGTGTGGCGATCGAGGCGATGGACGACGCCCGGCCGAGCCTGATCGGCGCCCACGGTCGACAGTTGGCCGTCGCTGAGATTGGCGAAGCGCCAAGCCAGGGCATTGATGATCGTGCCTCCCTGGTTTCCGCGGGCCGGGTGGACGATCATGTCGTCCTCCTTATCGATCACCACGAGCTCGGCGTCCTCGTGCACGATGCGCAGCGCAATGTCCTCGGCGGGAATCTCCTTGGACGGTGGCGGCGGAAGAGTGACTCGCACGACGTCGCCGAGGTGCAGGTGCGTCGAGGCCTTGGGCGCGCGACCATTGACCGTCACGGCTTCCTCTGCGATCAAGCGCTGCAGGCTCGTGCGAGAGAGGAACGGAATGCGATCGACCAGGTAGCGATCAAGTCGCTTGTCGAGGTCCCGCGAGAGCGTGAAGACGGCCTCGACGGGCGAATCATCGCTGTCAGTCTGTTCCTGCTGGGCGCGCAGCAGCGCGGCAACATCGATCTTGCCGCCGGCGTTCATCAGCTCCCAGGAGGGGGAGCGGTCCATCAGGATCCCGGTTCGACCAGGCCGTCGAGGACTGGATTGACCTGTCTTGGGTCGCGTCGGATCACCTGGCCATTGCGCGCAGCTACCTCTGCGGCCGTGGGCAGTGCCGCAGCGTCGCCGATTGAGGCAAGCTCGGCAATGCGACTGCGGGCAAGTTCAGCGAGCTTCGGGTAATGCTCATCGGCGCGATCCGCGGCCGCCTGGTAGGCAGTCGCGGCGGCGTCCAATTCACCCTGGGCCTCGGCCGCGGCGGCCTCTCCATTTCGGGCGTTGATGGTCATTAGTGCATCGGCCAGCGATCCGTCATCGGCCCCAGCCACCTGGCCATAAAGCCCCCTGGCCTTCTGGAGGTAGAAGGTGCGATCCTCATCGCCAAGGGACGCCGGCAGGGTCGGGTCGGCGCCGAGCGTCCGTCCCGAGACGACCGCCTGCAGATAGGCGTCGGCAGCATGTAGGAGCCCCAGCGATCCGAGGCCATCGACATCATCGAAGGTCGCCGAGACGTCCTCCAGGGAGGCCGGAAGTCCACTTGCGCGGGCCTCGAGGAAGGCGATCCACGCGTCGCCGCGATGGGCGGCCTTGGACTGCTGCCAGCGGATCAGGAAGAGGTACCCGGCAATGACGACCATGCCCACCAACAGGTAGTTGGGCCCCTTGGTCTTGAGCCAGGTGACGAAGTCCTCATTGACCTGCGTCTCGCCCAGGTCAGCGGTATGTACATCCTTGAGTCTCTGGTCCATGGCATGCGCTCCGGGGAGAGCAGACCGGGCATGCTAATGGGCCGCCCACGGCGTGGCAAACGCTCATCAGGGGACCTTCAGTCGCTCGGCCGCCGCATCCAACTGCAATAGGCACGCCCGCAGGTACCGAGGATCGCCCTCACTGCGCATGAAGGCGGGGGCGGTCGCCGCAAGCAGGAGCCGGCGCAGGTCCGCAAGTTTCGCATCGCCGTCGTCCACAGCGAGCTCGTGGCGGCGTCGGGCGGCGGCCATGGCACGCACCGGCCGTGTCTCCTTCAGGCGAGTAGGGTGGCCCCAGAGTTGACGCTCCAGGTACACGGCATCCTCCACCCAGTGGCCCACGTGCACTTCGGCAAGATCGATGAGGACCACGTCAGAATCGGGCGCGTCGCTGCGACTCATCGCGTTGGCGAGATGAAGATCGCCGTGGAGCCACTCTCGCAGCGGCCGGGCGCGCCATTGCTCCATGAGCTCGTCAAGGTGCCGCCCAACTCGGACCAACGACTTCTTCCAGTGCCCCGCTTCCTCGACATGGTTGCGTTGAATACTCTCCCGTGCTTCCCCGATGGTGTGCTCCCAGTCCTCTCGGCGGGCACTTTGCTCATCGCACGGAATGTCGGCGGACGCTGTGAAGCGAGCGGCGGCATCGGCCATGCGATCGACGTGGCCATCGGCCCATCTGGTACCCAGCGGTCCTGTTGGCAGGCGCTCGATGACCACCCAGGCAAGGTCGTAGCCGCCAACGGCCTCGCCGCCGGCGTAGAGTCGTGGGACGACGGCTCCGTCCGTACCGAGTCGCTGCAGCCACTGCAGCTCTCGCTGCACGACTGGCAACTTGACGACGACGTCGTGTGAGTCCTCACCGGATGTCCAGATCGCGTAGCCGGTGGCGGCGCCGCCACGCTGCCAGTCGGTTCGAAACCAGCGGACCTTGCCCAGGCATCCCTCGCACTGTTCATGCAGCACCGGCTCAAGCGACCTGGCCAGCGAGGCCTTGCTTGCATCGGCGCCAGCACCCGTCACCATGCGCGCTCCGATGCATCTCCCACGCCCAGAGCGTAGAGTCGATGGCGACGCCGGGCAAGGCGGCGCAGGAGCGACGGTCGCCGGATAGGTTGTAGGGGTGCAGGAACGGCCAAGAGCCCTGGTCTTCGATCTCGACGGAACCCTGCTGGGCCGCGATGGATGCGTCTCCGCGCGGAACCGAGATGCGCTGCGGGCGCTGGAAGGTGCCGACATTGACCTCATCGCCGCAACTGGACGCTGCTACTGCGAGTGCAGGCGGGTCCTGAAGGAAATCGAGCACGTTGGGCCGGTGATCGCAGCGGGCGGATCGCTGCTCTGTGACCGCCAAGGCCACACCCTGCATCGCAAACTCCTTGTCGATGCGGTGGTCGCAGCGACTACCGAGGTCCTCCTGGAGCGGGACTTGCGGGTCCTGGTGCTCAAGGATGGCGATGCATGCGGTCTCGACTATGTGCTCGTGGGGGATGCGCCGCTGCACCCGGCGTCGATCTGGTGGTTCGCGGACCATGGAGTCCGGCTCGCAGAGGTCCCGACGATTTCCGACGACCCGTGTCCCGGGCAGACGATTCGCGTCGGCGCAGTGGCAGATGCCGGATGCCTGGCGGAACCTGCGCAGATGCTTGCCGCTTCGCTCGGGGACCAAGCCCGAGTCCAGCACTGGCCTGCGGTAACCTCAAGTGAGGCCACCGGATCAGCGACGCATCTCCTGGAGATCTTCGAGCCGACCGTCAACAAGTGGTCCATGCTGCGTTGGGTGCTGCCTGAGACGTTCAGCGCAGGTGCCATCGTGGCCATCGGCGACGGCCTCAATGACCTCGAACTCCTCGAGGAGGCGGGGCTGTCGATTGCCATGGGCAATGCCGACAGTGATTTGCAGGCGAAGGCGGATGTCATCGCCGGCGACCACGATGACGACGGGTTTGCTGATGCGATCATCCGGCACGTCCTCAACGCGGCGGTGGACGCATGAGCAAGGATGCCCAAGAACTCCACCTGACCTGGACGCTCCCGGCGACGCTCGCTGCCCTGCGAGAGGATGCCGGTCGCTGGGCGCTGCACATACCCTTCGGCGAGCCTTTCGAGCATCTCCTTGAGGCACCCGGACCGGATGTGGTGATCGTGCCCAGCGCCGCGCGGGGCGTGGAACTGGCCGCCGAGACCGGCGGCCGCGTCGCCATCCTCGTGCCCAATCGCCAAGTGCACGAGGCGGTGCAGCGCGCCATGGCGGTCCACGAACCGATCGTCCTGGTACTCGAGGACTATCCTGGAGTCGCCGCTACGGTCCTCCCTCGGCGCATGGCGCAGGAGGCAGGTCTCGTGGCCGTGGAGCCAGCGGATGCCGCCGAGGTCCAAGAGTGCACGGTGGCGGCGCGGCACCTGGCCGAGGCTCGCTGCGGCCCGGTCGCCCTGATAATGCACCACTGGCTGGTGGGATCGGCCGCCACGATCGTCCAGGATGACTCTCGGGGACCGCGCCCGACCATAGACAGCAGCGAGCCCCTGCGAGTGGCACGCCGCCTGGAACTCAATCGTGTCCGAGGGCTCCCGAGTCCCGGCGAGCGGGTGCCGGTCGGGTTCGTGACGGTCGGGCCCTCAGACGGTGCGCTGCGATACCTG
>CAZKTE010000015.1:21094-22841 GCA_964555625.1 uncultured Isosphaeraceae bacterium
TGCGCCTCCTTGGACGCGTGCCGACGGTCAATCTGCGCCTCGTTCACCCGGTTGACGAAGCGCCGCTGCAGCGGCTGCTGCTGCGATGCCGAAACGTGGTCGTGCTTGAGCCGCGGCCCGGGGAGATGGAGCACTCGGTGCTCGCGGCGGCCGAGGCGCTGCGGCGCGAGGGCGAGGTGCCCGGGACGGTCTGGGGACACGTCCTTCCACCCATCGACGTCAACGACGATCCGCCGCGGGCGCCCGTCGATGCGCTGCACCCTTCGGTCCTTGCACGGATGATCAAGCACCTGCTGCACGAGATTCGGCCCGCCGCGAAGGTGTCCGAACAGTTACATGTTCCTGGTCTCGTGATCCCCGACCGCAGTTCCGCCCGAAGCCCGGTCTTCGGGACGATCGCCGCGATGCAGTGGCTGCGGGAGACCTGCATGCGCGTGGCGAGCGACGCGGGCATCGATGCGATGGTTGTCGACGGCATGCACGTGGGCACCCCGTCAGCGGAGAGTCCGGTCGTCGCAGTAGAGACCTGGGGACCCGATCGCCTCCGTGGCGACGGTATCGAGATGCTCAGCGGCGCCGCGCGTGAGGTACGGACGCGTCTGGTGCTGGCCTGGGCCCGCGATGACCGCACGGCATCGCTGGGCCGTCTTGCCAGGGCCGTGCTTCCGGCGCCCCGCGACGATGCCCGGCACGTCCTGGAACTGCCCATCGACGATGTCGAGACGCTCAAGGAGGCGATGGACGCGGCCCTGAGCCGCCGGGGGCTGACCCTGTTGATCGCCCGTGAGGGCGCTGAACCGCGATTCGACCTGCGGGCGATGTCTGCGGCGACCACCGACATTGATGCGCGGGGATTTCGACCACGCCAGTCACTGGTAATCTCCATGTCCGACGTCTGTGCCATCTGCCCGCCGCTACCGGGCAAGGCCGCCACTGATGGGCCCTCGATGCCCCTGGAGACGACGATGCAGGTCGAGCGCCACAAGGCGGCCAGGCGCCGCATCAGCGTCTCGGTGGAGCCCCTGCTTGAGCGCGTGGAGGTCACCCGACGCCGCGCCCCCGTCCGCGTCATCGCAGGTCCCGGGCCCGTTGGCGTCTCCCCGCCGGTGCCACGCCACGCCACCGCCACGACCTGGCGCCTCCACGTGGCTGGGACGCGCGGCAGCACGCCTGGTGCGGCGGTCGCTGCAATCCTCGAGGCCGGGCGGCGCATGGGATACGAGGTGCGATGTCGCTGCAACACCACCCTCATCGGCCCAGGTCGCCGCGCCTGGGCGCAGTTGCTCTTCACCCGTCGCATGACCACCCGAACGCAGCGACCACTTGTCGCCGCCGTGCCCTGGGGCGAGGCCGATCTGCTTCTTGGTTGGGATCCTCCCGAGACGCTGCGAGCCATCGACCACCGCGTGCGCCTCCAGGTCGCCAGCGGCGATCGCACCGTGGCCATTGCAAACAGCGGCCTGTTGGACGCCTCCGGGCAGCAGGGGGACCTCGTGGACGCCCTTGGAGCGCACTGCGTCGATGGCGCGGGGATGGTCGCCGACTTCGCGGCGCTCGCCGCCTACCGATTCCACAACGAACGACTCGGTGATCTCGTCCAGGTCGGCGTCGCTTTCCAGCAGGGCCTGATCCCCGTGTCACTGGATGCCATGCTTGCGGGGATCGCAGCCCTGGAGCCCCTTGGCTTCGCCCGCAGCAGCGAGGCCTTCGAATTCGGCCGCCAACTCGCCCTCCTGCCCGAGGCCCC
>CAZKTE010000015.1:22851-30806 GCA_964555625.1 uncultured Isosphaeraceae bacterium
ACGACGTGGACGGCGCCGCGGGCCGCAGCGCATCGGCATCGCGGGTATTCGATCGCCTTCGCGTGGGCCTTGCGGGACTCGGTGAGACCGAGCCAGGACGCGAAGCGAGGCGCCACGCGATTGTCGCTGCTCGGCGATGCCTTCTTTGGGGCGGCGATCGTGTTGCTGAGCGCTATGCGAACCTCCTCTGCGCACTGCACGCCGCCGAGTCCGACCCGGCCTGCCCCATGACGACTGCAGCAGCCCTGCCGCTTGCCGAGGCGATGCTGGTGCGCGACGTCATCTACCTGGGCCGCCTGTCCCGCAGTCCGGAAGTGCGTCGCTCGATCCGCCAGCGACTCAACGTCCGACTTTCGCGTGGTGACGAGATTAGCCGGAGGTTTCTAGTGCGAATCCGTGCCTCGCTGCCGACCGTCTCCCTGCGCATGGACCTTCGCACCGGCGACTGGGCAGCCACCCTGGTCTCGACACTCGGTCTCCTCGTACCCCAGCACTGGCGTGGACGTCGGCGCGATCGCGCCGTGCGGGCGGCGGTCATCGAGGCCGTGTCCCAGGCGACGCGGGCCACGGCCGACCAACAGCCGACGTGGGTGCGTCGATTCTCAGCGCTGGAAGCGGCAGCCCGCAGTGGTCACCTGCACGAGGCCAGTGAGCGGGAGATCCGCGGACTACTCTCCTGAGCGTCCGTCGACGGTCAGCGTCACGCCGCGCTCGGCCAGGAACGTTCGAAGGCTTTCCGGGGCGCTGAAGAACATGTCCTCCTCGACAACCTCGCACTGCTCGACGATGCCGCCATGGCGCTCCTCTAGTTCCTCAAGGATCTGCGCAACGAGGTACTCGGGCGCACTGGCGCCGGCCGTCAGCAGCACCGCGTCCACGCCTGCAAACCACGCGTCGTCGAGATCTGAGACGTCGTCGACAAGCCGCGCCTCGGTGCCCGCGGACTGCGCGAGCTCCGTGAGCCGAACGGAGTTCGAGCTGTTCGCGCTACCGACCACCAGGACCAGGTCCGCCTGCGTGCTGAGGGCCCGTACCGCGTGCTGGCGGTTGGTGGTCGCGTAGCAGATGTCGTCGCTGGGCGGCGCGTGGATCTCCGGGAAGGCCTCCTTCAGGGCGGCGATGATCACCTCCGCATCGTCGGTGCTCAGGGTGGTCTGCGTGAGGTAGACGAGCTTGGCGGGGTCATCGAGCTGCAGGCCCGCGATGTCCTGTGTTGACTCGACCACCTGAATGGATTGCGGCGCTTCGCCGCGGGTCCCGATGACCTCCTGATGGTCCCTGTGGCCAATGAGCAGGATCTGCCACCCTCGGCTCGCGTAGCGGATGGCCTCGGCGTGCACCTTGGTCACCAGCGGACAAGTGGCGTCGATGCTCGTGAGGTTCCGCGCGTCGGCTGCGGCCCGCACCGCGGGGCTGACGCCGTGGGCGCTGAAGACGACCGTGGCACCCTCGGGCACCTCATCGACGTGGTCCACGAAGATGGCGCCCTTGGCGTCGAGGCGCGCCACGACATGGCGGTTGGGCGCGATCTCGTGGTAGACGTAGAGGGACTCGGACGATCCCAGCGCATCAAGGAGCTGCTCAACGAGGTCCACAGCCATGTGGACGCCCGCGCAGAAGCCCCGTGGATTGGCAAGCAGTACCCGCATGAGAGCCATCCTAGCGCGTCGTCAAGTCCATCCCCAACGCTTCGACCAGGAATGCGTAGGTATCGGCCGTCTCCTCCAGTCGCAGCCGCATGGGCTTGCCCGCGCCGTGGCCTGCGCGGGTCTCGATGCGCACCAGGATCGGTGCGTCGCCGGCCTGGGCGGCCTGGAGCGCTGCAGCGAATTTGAAACTGTGGCCAGGGACGACTCGGTCGTCGGTGTCGCCAGTGGTCACCAGAGTGGCCGGGTAGTGGGTTCCCGGACGGATGCTGTGGTAGGGGCTGTAGCCGTGGAGGACATGGAACATCCGCGGGTCGTCCGGCGATCCGTACTCGGCCGTCCAAGCCCAGCCGACCGTGAAGCGATGGAATCGCAGCATGTCCATGACACCCACTGCAGGCAGGCAGGCGCCGAAGAGTCCGGGCCGCTGGGTCATGCACGCTCCCACCAGGAGCCCGCCGTTGCTGCCACCCTGAATCGCAAGGCGCGCAGGACGCGTCCACCCCTCGTCGATGAGCCACTGCGCGCAGGCGATGAAGTCATCGAAGACCTGCTGCTTGCGCTCGAACATCCCCGCCTCGTGCCAGGGCCGGCCGTACTCGCTGCCGCCACGCAGGCAGGAGATCGCCAGCACGCCGCCCATGTCAAGCCACGCGAGGCGCGAGACGCTGAAGTAGGGCCGCATGGCGATGTCGAAGCCGCCGTATCCGTAGAGCAGCAGGGGGTTGTTGCCATCGAGTTGTATGCCGCTTCGAGCGACGATGAAGATTGGAACGCGGGCCCCATCCGTGCTGGGCACGAAGACCCGACGCACCTGGTATGGGGAGGCGTCGATGGGTATCTGGGCCTGCCACACCTCGCTGATTGCGGCGGTGGCCAGGTCGACGTGGTGGATGGACGGGGGGTGATTGAAGCTCGAGTAGGCGAAGAAGGATTCGGTGGCGTCGTTTCGGCCGCCGAGTCCGGACATGTAGCCGATGCCCGGCAGGGTGATTTCGTGATGCTGGGTGCCGTTGAGGTCATGCAGCGTCGCTGCCGAGGAGGCGTCCCGCATCCATCGCACGCTGATGCCGCCACCGACGATGTCGGCCGAGTCCAGGATGTCGCTGCGCTGGGCGACCACCTCACGCCAGGTCCAGCGCTCGCCGTCATGCCGCGCAGCGACGATGCGACCTCGCGGCGCCCGATCGTCGGTCACGAAGAACAGATCGTCACCGACGGCGCCGATCAGGTCGTACTTGGCAGCAAGCTGCTCAACCAGCCAGTCCAGATGTTCCTCGGCCGATCCACTGCACCAGCCGTGTGAGGCCATGGCAGGGCGCGCCACGGCGATGGTGTTGCGCGCCGCCGTCCCCTCGCTGACGCTCACCACCAGCCATGCGCCGTCCTCGGTGACCGAAGGCGCGTAGAAGCGTCGCGGATGCGCTGCGTCGAAGAGCACGAGACGATCCTCGCCCTGATCATCTCCGATCCTGTGGTACCACAACTGACTGCCGTCGATGGCGTCCACATGTCCCTGCCCCGCATCCTGCTCGGGGTACCGCGCGTAGTAGAAGCCCGATCCATCGGGGAGCCAAGCGGGGGATCCAAACTTGATCCACTGCAACTCATCTGGAAGCTGCTCGCCCGTCTGGAGGTCTCTCACGTACCAGCGGTCCCAGTCGGAGCCAGCCTCGGAGCGGCCCCAGAGCAGGAAGCGGCCGCTGGGATCCGGGCTCCAGATGCTCATGGCGATCGTGCCATCTTCCGACCAGGTGTTGGGATTCAGGAGGACCTCGTGGCAGGTGTCCGGGCCGTCTCCGGTGTAGAGGATGTCCTGGTCCTGGAGGCCATCGTTGCGTGTCTGGAACCATCGATCGCCGCGCCGCGTGGGCAGGCCGCGTCGCTGGTAGTCCCAGGACGCCAAGAGGCGCTCCTCGATGGCGGCCCGCTGCGGGATGGCCTTCAAGAAGGAGAAGGTCAACTCGTTCTGCTCGGCGACCCACTTCGAGACGTCGTCACTGTGGCGCACGTCATCCTCGAGCCACCGATACGGATCGGCGATCGAGACTCCGTGCAGCAGGTCCACGACGTCGCCGCGAGCGGTGTGCGGATAGGCCAGGGGATCCCCCTGGACCAGGAAGGACAGGAGGACTGGAAGAAGAGTCATGAAGAGCGCCCCACGATGTCCGGCAGGGCCGCAAGGCCCTCAGTCAGGTCGATTGGCCCGTCCTCGCCGATGAGGATGTCGGCCTCGTAGTGCACGCTGCGGGATCCATCTGCGCTGAAGATGGGCCACTGGCCCTTTCGAGTACTGGTCTGACCGGTCCCGATGGCCAACATCGGCTCGACGGCCACCAGGAGCCCCGGCGAGAATGGAATTGTCGCATCCGGCCACTCACCGCCGTGGCTGGGCACGGTGTTGGAGATGAAAGGCGGCTCGTGAAGCGTTCGCCCGTAGCCATGGCCACCGAGGCCACGCACCAGGTGGAACCCATGGTCGTCCTCGGCGGCCTGCTGGACCGCCTTGGCGAAGTCCAGCAGCGGGGATCCTGGCTGCATCGCGGCGATGCCCGCCGCCAGGGATGCGCGGCCCGCCTGCATGAGGCGCATATCCTCGTCGCTGGCGTACTCAATGGCCCAGGTCCAGGCCGCGTCCCCGATCCATCCCTCGTGGAGTGCCCCGATGTCAATGGACACCAGGTCGCCCGGTGCAAGCGGATCCTGCTCCATCGTGTGGGTACCGTGGACTATGCACGCATTGATCGACAGGCAGGAGTGGCTTGGAAAGGGCGACTGGCCTGGAATGGAGTAGCCCAGGAACGCGCTGCGGCAATCGAGGGACGCCAGAGTGCGCGCCACGAAGGCGTCGATCTCCGGGAGCCGCAGGCCAGCGCGCAGGAACGCGGTGAGCTCCTCGTGTACTGCGACGACCCGGCGAGCTGCCTCGGCGGCTGCGTGGGCATCGCGGCCAGTGACGACCGGCGCCTCCTTCACTCCTCGTCCTCCCCGTCGGCCTCGGCGAGGAGATGAACCACCTCCCCGCCGATGCACACCAGGAGCGGGCCACCTGAGGCCACATGCCAGGCGAGTTCACGCTCGTCCTGGCACTCAAGCAACTGCAGGTCCGCTCGGTGCCCGGGGGCCAGTCGGCCCACGCGATCCTCGAGGCCGATCACGCAGGCGGCATTGTGGGTCGCAGCCGAAATGGCTTCCGCGGGCGTGAGACGCAGGCGGCGGCAGGCGATGGCGATGGCCAGGGGCATGGAGGGACAGGGCGCTGACCCTGGGTTGTAATTGGTTGCCAGTGCGATCGCTGCCCCCTCATCAGCAAGCAGGCGACCCTGCGCATAGCGACCATCGGTGCAGAACCCGCTCAGGGGCAGGAGCACGGCGATCGTGTCGCTTCTGGCCAGGGCAATCAGGTCCGCGCTCGCGGAGGCCTCCATGTGCGCGACGCTGTGGACGCCCATCTCCAGTGCCCGCGGAAGCATGCCAAGGGCATTGAACTGGTCGACGTGGAGATGCAGCGGGCAGCCGAGGTCCTTGGCACGCTCGAAGAGCCGCGTCGTGTCCTGGACGCTCCAGGCGCTCTGCTCGCAGTAGGCGTCGCAGGCTATTCCCGGAAACTCCGCGACGATGGCAGGCAGCGACTGATCGATCATGACATCGACGAAGTGATCCTGCTCCTCGTCCATGGCGTGGGCGCCAAGGAAGGTCCCCACGATCTCCTGGGGAAGGACCTGGGAGGCGTCGTGGATCGCGCGCAACATCTTGATCTCCGACTCGGTCGTCAAGCCGTAGCCGCTCTTGATCTCCGCCGCGGCGGTGCCGTGGGAGGCCATCAGGCCAAGGCGACACTCCAGGCAGTCGGCCAGTTCCTCGCGTGGCGCCTTGCGCACGCTGCGGACGGTGGACATGATGCCGCCGCCGCGCTCGAGGATCTGCAGGTAGGAGGCGCCCCTCAGCCCCATCTCAAACTCATCGAGTCGGTCGCCGGCCCAGCAGGCGTGGGTGTGACAGTCGACGAATGCGGGCATGAGGACCCGCCCTCCCGCGTCGACGACGGCGATGTTCTCGTCTTCCTCCAGCAGGGAGGAGTCCGGGTCCCCGTCGCCCACGGCGACGATGACTCCCTCGCGTGCCAGCACGAACCCGTGCTCGATGACGCCAAGGTCGTGCAGTTCACTGCCACGACGTGGGCCATCGGGACCATCGAGGGTCAGCACCCGGGCATTGAGGATCAGCAGCCCAGGCATGGCCCCTCCGCTTGCATGGGGATCACCACGTCGTGTTCCGCCGCGCACCGCAGCGCGTCCTCGTAGCCGGCGTCCGCGTGCCGATAGATCCCGAGGAGCGGATCGTTGGTCAGTACCCGCGCGATGCGCGCTGCGGCCTCATCCGTGCCGTCTGCGACGATGACCTGTCCGGCATGCTGGGCGTAGCCGATGCCCACGCCGCCGCCGTGGTGAAAGCTCACCCAGCTTGCGCCGCTTGCGGTGTTGACGGCGAAGTTGAGCAGTGGCCAGTCGCTGATGGCGTCGGACCCGTCGCGCATGCCCTCCGTCTCGCGGTTGGGACTCGCCACGGACCCGCAATCGAGGTGATCGCGGCCGATGACGATCGGCGCAGAGACCGCGCCACTGCGCACCAGCTCGTTGAACGCCAGGCCCGCCCGATCTCGCTGCCCGAGGCCCAGCCAGCAGATGCGGCAGGGCAGTCCCTGAAAGGCGACGCGGTCCTGCGCCATGCGAATCCAGCGATGCAGCGGCTCGTCCTGCGGAAAGAGCTCCAGCAGCGCCTCCTCGGTGGTGGCGATGTCCGCCGGATCTCCACTGAGCGCGACCCAACGGAAGGGACCTCGGCCCTGGCAGAACTGCGGCCTGATGTAGGCCGGCACGAATCCCGGGAAGTCGAAGGCCTGCTCGACACCGGCCTCGAGCGCGCGTTGACGGAGGTTGTTGCCATAGTCGAATGTGCGGGCCCCGCGAGCCTGCAGCGAGAGCATCTGTCGCACGTGCTCTGCCATCGACGCGGTGCTGCGCTCCACGTACTGCTCCGGATCGCTGACGCGCAGCGCGTCGCCCTCCTCGCGGGTCATGCCATGTGGGTAGTACCCGTGGAGCGGATCATGCGCGGAGGTCTGGTCGGTGAGGACCTCCGGAACGAGTTCCCGCGCCTCTAGGGCCGCGAGAAGGTCAATGATGTTGCAGCAGCATCCGATGGAGATGGCCTTCCTGGCGTCGCGCGCGGTGATCGCCGCGTCGATGGCCGCGTCGATGCCATCGACGACCTTGTCGAGGTATCGGTCGTGCACGCGCTTCTCGAGGCGCTCGATGCAGATGTCGGCGATGAGGCATGTGCCCTCGTTCATCGTCACGGCAAGTGGCTGCGCGCCGCCCATGCCACCGCAGCCGCCGGTGACGCACAGCGCCCCGGCGAGCGTGCCGCCAAGGTGCTGCCTGGCGCACTCGGCGAACGTCTCGTAGGTGCCCTGGAGGATGCCCTGGGTGCCGATGTAGATCCATGAACCGGCTGTCATCTGCCCGAACATGATTAGTCCGCGCGCTGCGAGGTCATCGAAGTGCTCCTGAGTGGCCCAGTGGGGGACGAGGTTGCTGTTTGCGATGATCACCCGCGGTGCATCCCGGGTCGTCTCGACGACGCCTACGGGCTTGCCGCTCTGCACCAGGAGGGTCTCATTGTCCTCGAGGCGCTGGAGAATCTCGATGATCGCCTCGTAGCAGGGCCAGTTGCGGGCGGCCTGACCGCGTCCGCCATAGACGACCAGATCCTCGGGTCGCTCCGCCACCTCCGGGTCGAGGTTGTTCATGAGCATGCGCATCGCGGCCTCGGCCTGCCAGGTCTTGCAGGTCATTGCTGCGCCGCGGGGGGCTCGGATCTGCCTCGGGGTGGCCGTGGATCCCATGGAACGGCGATGGTACCGCTTGGCGCAGGGGGGTGCAGGGTGCCGCTACGCTCAAGCGTGCCGGAGGGAACAGGAGGACCCATGACAACCCAGACGACCAGGTCGACGACGCCGATCTTCTGCTGGAACGAACTGCTGACCAGCGACACGGCCGCCGCGACGGCCTTCTACACGGATCTCCTGGGATGGACCGCCCAGGCCAAGCCATGCGGCGACTTCGACTACACGGTCTTCACCTGCGGATCGACCCAGGTCGCGGGCATGATGGAGATCCACTGGGAAGGGTGCGCAGGACACTGGGTGGGCTACGTGCAGGTCGATGACGTGGCCGCCGCAGCCACCTCCGCTTCGGGCCTTGGCGCCACGATCAACTGTCCACCCACGGATGTATCCGGCTGCGG
>CAZKTE010000016.1:0-28802 GCA_964555625.1 uncultured Isosphaeraceae bacterium
CGCTCGTCGATCAGCAGCACGATGACGTACACATCTGGGTGGTTGGCCGCGATGGCGTTTGTGATGCGCTGCAGCAGCACGGTCTTTCCCGTGCGCGGGGCCGCGACGATCAGGGCTCGCTGGCCGAATCCCAGCGGCGCCACGAGATCGATGACGCGCGTCTCGATGACGTCCTGGGTCGTCTCGAGGTGAATGCGGTCATCCGGGTGCAGCGGCGTGAGGTTCTCGAAGGCGGGCAGGTCGCGGACCTCGCGTGGCTCGCGACCATTGATCGCCTCGACGCGAAGCATCGCGAAGTAGGTCTCGGTCTCCTTGGGCGGACGAATCAGTCCACGCACGATCTGGCCACGTCGCAAGCCAAAGCGACGGATCTGCGAGGGGCTTACATAGACGTCGTCGGCGGATGCAAGGTAGGAGTACTCGGGGCTTCGCAGGAATCCGTACCCATCAGGGAGGATCTCGAGCGTACCCTCGCCGATCATCAAGCCCTGGCGGTTCGCCTGCGCCTTGAGAACCTCGAAGACGAGCTTTTGCCTTGGCATGTCCGCCCAGTGCTTGATCTCTTCCTTCTGCGCAACCTTGGCGAGTTCCCCGCCCTTCATGTGCTGCAGGGAGGCAAGGTCATAGCCGTCCTTCTTGGCCTTGTCGTACTTCTTCTGCGCAGCCTCGGTGAGCTTGTCATCGAGTGCCGCGGCCTCCGCCTCGAGTTCCTCGTCAGTGGGAACCTCTCCGGGCTTGAGCACGACGGCGGCGATGCCGCCTCCAGATGAGGACTTCTTGCGACGACGTCGCTTTTTCGTAGCCATGGCTGAACCTGTCTCCTGTTCCTAGAACTGGGTGCCCCCCGCGGGGCGCTCCCCCCTGCATTGAGATGCAAGACGGGGGTGATCAGTAGTGATCTGGGTTGGAGGCGATGGAATCCCGGATCGCCTCAAGGACGGCGGTCACCTTCGCTACCAGCGAAGCCTCGTCGCCGTCATTGACAACCACATGATCGGCCCTCGATTGCTTCTCGTCAAGGCTCGCTTGCGCAGCCTCGCGGCGGCCAAACTCCTCCTCGCTCCATCCACGGCGCCCAATGGCCCGTGCAAGCCGGTCCTGGCGGGGTGCGTCGACGTAGATAATCACGGCGCAATCGTCGCCTAGGCCAGCCTCAAGGAGCAATGGCGCATCGATGACCATCGCGATGGCGCCTTCCGGGGCGGCGGCGAAGCAGGCCTCCATCCGCTGGTGGACCAGCGGATGGATGAGCCCCTCGAGCCGACGACGATCGCTCTCAGACGAAAATACCCGCTCAGCAACAGCGGCGCGATCTACGCAATCCTCCGCGTCTAGGATCCCGTCGCCCCACCAAGTCACGAGCGTGTCGCGCACCGCTGGCATGTCCAGCGCCGTCTGTGCGGCGGCGTCCGCGTCGCTGACAACACAGCCTAGGTCACCGAGGATCCGTGCAACGCTGCTCTTGCCCGCGGCAATCCCACCGGTCAGCCCGATGACTAGAGGCTCTTGGTTCATCTACTGCACAACCCGCGTCCAAGATGTCCCATCGGGTCCGTCCTTGATGGCCACGCCCATGCCCAGCAGCTCGTCGCGAATCCGGTCGGCCTCGCCGAAGTCCTCCGCGCCACGCGCGGTGTTTCTCGCCTCGATGAGCGCGGCGACGTGATTCTGGTCAATGTCACCCTCGCCTCCCTCGCAACGCAGGTCGAGCACTCCAAGGACCGCGTCCATTTCCAAGAGCGCTTCCAACTCGCCTGCGAGCGTGCCCGGGCCACTGCCTGAGGTCGGGGCGGCATCCACCGGCCAAGCCGAGACGGCCTCGCTGAAGACGCCAAGGGCGCCCGACACGTTCAGGTCATCGCACATCGCAGCCATGAAGGACTCGCGAGCCTGCTGCAGAGGGCCTGGACCGTCAATGGATGCATCGCCATTCTCCACGAGCCACTGCCGCAATCGATGCCACCTAGCGACTTGCCGCTGGGCATCACGCAGTCCCTGGAAGGTGAAGTTCGCGTTGGACCGGTAGTGCGTCCGGATCAGTTCCAGCCGCACGGCCGCCGGTGATGCGCCGCGATCGCAGAGATCCCGCAGCGTATGAACGCTGCCTGCACTCTTGCTCATTTTCTTGCCGTCTACGAAAAGGAAGCGCGTGTGAAACCAGTAGCGAGCGAACGACGCAGCCCCAGTAGCGGATCGGGACTGAGCAATCTCGCACTCGTGGTGCGGGAAGATGTTGTCCTCACCGCCGCTGTGAATGTCGACCTCGTCTCCCAGCAGCGCATTGGCCATGACCGAGCACTCCAGGTGCCACCCCGGGTAGCCCTCGCCCCATGGACTCTGCCATCGCATGACGTGTTCCGGGTCGGGCTTCCAGAGCATGAAGTCCGCTGGGTGTCGCTTGATGGCCTGCGTCGCTGCATCCACCCGTCCTCCCTCTCCGCTGCGCAGATCCTCCAGCGCGTTTCCGCTGAGTGCCCCGTACTCGGGAAACGACTGCACGTCGAAGTAGACCACTCCGTCCTCGGCAACGTATGCATGCTCGCTCTCAACGAGACGCTCGACCGTGGCGATCATCTGCGGCATGTACGCCGTCGGTCGAGGCATGAGCTCCGGTTCGCTCTGCGCGTCTGCGACCACGCGGATTCCAAGGGCCGCGGCATCCTCGAGAAATGCCTGTGCGTAGTACTCAGCAACCGCCATGGGGTCCGACGGATCGATGTCCGTACCCTTCGGCAGTGTTCCAGCCTCCTTCGCCTCTCGAAGGCGATCGGCGGCGATCTGCATCTTGTCCTGACCACCGCCATCTGCGATGGAGTCCTGGGTCATGTGCCCAACATCGGTGATGTTCATCACCTGTCGCACGCCCTGGCCGCTGGCCTCGAGCGTTCGACGCAGCATGTCCGCGTTGAGAAACGCGCGGAAGTTCCCGATGTGCGCATAGTCGTAGACGGTTGGCCCGCAGGTGTAGAACGTCAGCGACTGCCCCTGCGACGAGGGGACAATCGGCTCCACCTCCCGGCTGAGCGTGTTGTAGAGCCGGACCTCCATCGGGCGGTCAGTGTACCGAGCCGTGCCGATGCTACGATTCGACGCGATGCCCACCACGCGCCACTCCCTGAAACATCGGACCGTGCTGGTCACCGGCGGCGCGGGCTTCATCGGGTCGCACCTGGTCGAGCAGCTCTGCCGTGAGGGGTGCGCTGTGCGCATCCTTGACGACCTGAGCACCGGCCACGCCGCCAACGTCGCCCACTGCGACGCCCAGTTGGTCGAGGCGTCGATTCTCGACGCCGACACACTTGCCACGGCGGCACAAGGCTGCGACGTGGTCTTCCACCTGGCTGCGATGGTCAGCGTGCCAAGGAGCTTCGAGCAGCCACAAGAGTGCCTGGAGGTCAACCTAGCCGGAACGCAGGCGGTGCTTGAGGCGGCCGTGGCCGCCGGGTGCAGCCGGCTGGTATTCGCAGCGTCGTCCTCGGCCTACGGGATGGACGCCAACCTGCCCAGCGTCGAGACGGATCCGGTCGCAGCTGCATCGCCCTACGCGGCGAGCAAGCTCGCCGCAGAGGCACTGATCTCGGCCTGGGCGGCGTGCTGGGATTTGGACACCGTGGCGCTTCGGTTCTTCAACATCTTCGGCCCACGCCAGGATCCGAACTCGCCGTACGCTGCGGCGATCGCCACCTTCGCCGATGCCCTGCGCAGCGGTCGCTCACCGGTGTTCTACGGCGATGGCAGCCAGACCCGTGACTTCACCTACGTTGACAACGCCGTGGAGGCGTGCCTGCTGGCTGCGACGAACAGTTCTCCCCTTGATGGATCCGTCCTGAACGTCGGCACCGGACGCGGCGTGAGCCTGCTGGAAGTGCTCGAGCAGATGAATGCCGTCCTTGGAACGAACATCGAGGCTACATGCCAGCCGGCACGGGAGGGTGACGTCCCGCACTCGCGGGCCGACATCGCCGCCATCACTGATGTGCTCGGCTACGTGCCGGTCGCGTCGCTCGAGGAAGGTCTTGCTCGGCTCTTGAGCGACACGGCGGGATTGCCGACGTAGATCGTCCAGTCGTCAAGGTCACCGCAGGCGACGCCCCGCGCTCCGAGGATCGCGCCTTCCCCTACACACACGCCAGGACCGACGAACGCGTCGGCGGCGATCCATGCGTCATCGCCGATCTCGATCGGCGTTCGCAGCAGCGGCATGTCCGCGCGATCGTAGTCGTGAGTTCCCGCGCAGAGATGGGCGCCCTGCGAAATCGACACGCGTTGACCGATTCTCACACGACCGAGGCAGTAGGCCTGCACGCGATCGCCCAGACAGCTGTTTGCGCCCATCGTGAGGTTCCATGGGCACTCAACCCGCACACTTCTTCGCACGACGCAACTTCGGTGAATGTCCGCCCCGAAGAGCGAGAGCAACGCGATGCGCCAGCCGTTCCAGTTGTGGAACGACCATCGCAGGACCGTACCCTGCACGACTGCCCACGCCATGCGCGCGATCTTCTCCCGCAGCGAGTAGGGGCTTCGATGGCGATCCGCCACCGGCATGTCGCCTGTCATGAAGACTGCTCCTGGAGTTGGATCTCGATGGCCTTCACCCCGATCAGGAACTGGTAGAACGAGATCAACAGACAGAACCGCAGGCCCGTCAATCCGTCGAGGATCCCGAGCCGAAGCACATACATCCACAGGAAGCGGAAGCACCATTTCGCCGGCAGCCGCGGGTAGATGTGCTGCCTGATCCAGCGCCGGCCGCGCGATGGCCCGCCGGCCAACTCGCTCTTGTGCGCCTCGGCCGTCTCCCTGGCCTCGAGCGTCGAGTAGTGATTGTGCTTGGCAATGTACGCCGTGAGCCCACGGCGATCCTCATGCGACATGTGTCCCGGCAGGGCGCCAGTGAGTCCTTCCACCATCATGTGCTCATGGACCTCGCGATCCTCGTACCGCGCCTTGTCTCGCTTGAAAAACCGCACGTTCCAACTTGGGTAGTAGCCGCAATGGCGAATGCGATGCCCGAGAAAGACAAGGTAGCGATTGATGCTGTAGGCGGACTCGAGCACATCATCGACGGGCCGCCTTGAGATGGCCAGCATTGCCGTGCGCAGTTCGTCATCGATGGCCTCGTCCGCATCCAGCACGAATACCCAGTCGCTGTCAAAGGGCAACGTGTCTATCGCCCAGTTCTTCTGCCTGGCGAATCCCAGCCACGCCTGTTCGACCACCTCCGCTCCATACTCACGGGCGATCTCCATTGTTCGATCGGTCGAGCCGCTGTCGACCACCCAGACCCGATCCGCCCAGGACATGACGCTCTGCAGCGCATGCGGGAGATTGAGTTCCTCGTTCTTCACGGGAATGATGATCTCTATGTTCGACGACGTGTGCTCCAGGTGCAGCACTCGATCGCCATGCGTCACCGCCGGTTCCCCGGTGCAGACCTTCCATGCCGGCAGTCGACCCTCAACCAGCGCCCTTGCGCCAACGACCGCGCCGGTTTCAAGATGTGCACCGGGCAGGACCGCCGTGTCGGCGGCGATCCAGCAGTTGTCCTCGATCTCCAGGGCCTCGCGGGTGTCTTCCCCCTCATGGGACATGGCCCTCGTCAACAGCATCGCGTGCTGGCTGATCACGCAGCGACTTCCGATGGTGATGGGCTCCTCGGCGAGCAGCACCGTGTGATCACCGATGATGACGCGGTCCCCGGCCCGGATGTTCCAGGGCTTGTCTATCCACGCGCTCCGCCGTATCCGCAACCACTTGCCGCATCGCATGCCGAAACAGCGAAGAATGAGCGTGCGAGCCGGGTAGGCGTTGTGCGGCGTGAGTCGAAAGAGTGGCCGGGCGACATTGCGCCACAGGAATCCCCTGACCATCAGGTCACCGCCTTGGCGGGGTTACCTCTCAATTCCACTCCGTCCGGCACATCACGGTAGACGCTCGCGCGCGGGTGCACGATGCATCCGGCGCCAAGAGTCACGCCCGGCGCGATGAAGGCATCGATCCCGATGAACGAGTCCGCTCCGACCGTTATGGGCGGCCGCGTCAGCGGGAATCTCGTGTCCCGCATGTCGTGGGATCCGGCACAGAGATGTGCGCGGGTGTCTATGCGGACCCGGTCGCCGAGGGTAATCAGGCCCAGCCCATAGAGGATGGCGTGCTCGGCCACGCTGCAGTCGTCACCCATCCGAAGATGCCAGGGGATGGTGACCTCGACGCTTCGCGCAAACCTGCAACGCTGGCCCACGGTCGCACCGAAGCATCGCAACAGCGTAGATCTCCCCGACGGGACCAGGATCCAGATGAGCCGGCCGGCGGTTCCCCAGACGAGCCGGATCAACTGCTGCATTGGCGACCAGGGGCTCTGCAGTGGAAGTGGATCCGCCTTCATCGCAGCCGACTGCTGCTCGTGCGTCTTCGGCGTGTGATGGTCACTCACCATTGGGTTCATGTTGTATCGGACGGGCCTGTTGCTTGCGCTGAGCAGATTCGCGCCCCCATGCCTATCATGCCGCCGGCGCTGGTGGCGGCCCGATCCCGGTCGCCACCTAGTCGCCACCGGTACGGGGGCCGGACCTGCAGGCTCTCCCCCTGGACGCCACCCTCATGCCCCCACAGCCCGACGCGCATCGCGTCGTCATCCTCAACCAGTACTACGCGCCCGACGTCGCGTCCACGGGCATCCTGATTGCCGAGCTGGCGCAGCACCTCGCGAGCAGGAACGCGGAGGTCACTGTCGTGACGACGATGCCCTCCTATGGGCCACCGGAGACCTGGCAGGATGCCCCGCGTCGAGAATCCGCCGACGGCGTGTCGGTTCTTCGGATGCGGACCACGCGATTCAGCAAGGACAACATCCTCGGTCGGATCCTGAATTCGATCACCTTCCTCGCACCGCTCTTCATGCGCATGTTGTTTCGCAGGAACCGGGGAGAGGTGTTCCTCTACACGTCCAATCCGCCCTACCTGGGCGTGATCGGCGCCTGCATCTCGCTCCTGCGTCGCCATGCCTATGTCATCCTCCTCCACGACAGCTATCCACAACTGGCCGTCTGGGTGGGCAAGATTCGCCGCGGCGGCCTGATCGATCGCCTGTGGCACGTGGCCAATCGGCTGATGTACCAAGGGGCACGTGAGACCATCGTGCTCTGTCCGGCAGCGAAGACTCTCGTGTGCAACACCTACGGCATCCCGAAGGAACGGGTTCATGTCATACCCAACTGGTCTGACGGCGCGCTGCTGCGTCCGATAGACAAGTCCAAGAGCGTGTTCGCAGCGCAGCACGACCTCGTTGCGCCCTTCACTGCGCTCTACTCGGGGAACCTCGGACTCTACTACGACTTTGACACGATGCTCGACGCAGCAGAACTCCTGCGAGGAGATCCGTTCCGGCTCGTCCTGGTGGGAGGCGGCGGCCGCCGCGACCACGTCGAGGATCAGGTGCGCACTCGCAACCTCGACAACGCGATGGTGCTCCCCTACCAGCCGCTCGAGACGCTCAATGATTCGCTGAACGCCTGCGACGCATCGTTCGTAACCATCGCGAAGGGAATCGAGGGCATCAGCTTTCCATCGAAACTGTACGCGTCGCTGGCCGTGGGCCGGCCGATCCTGGCCATCTCCGAGGCACGATCGGATCTTCGAGATCTCATCGAGGATCGTGATGTCGGCTTCTGGGTGGAACTCGGCGACGCCGAAGGACTGGCCAACGCGATTCGCAGCCTCATTGCAGATCCAGAAGCGGCGGCGGCCATGGGCGCCCGTGCCCGCGTGCTCTTCGAGGAGCGATACACCATCGCAGCATGCGCCGATCGATACAACGAGGTGTTGCTGGCGGCTCGGAGCGCAGGATGAGCGACGGCCCACTGCGCGTGCTCGTCGTGACCGAGGACGACCCGCTCTACGTGATTCGCTTCTTCGACGTGTTCCTAGAGGAGTACCCCTCCGATCGCATCGAGGTGTTGGGCATCACCGTGTCCAAGGCCTTCCACGAGTCGATCTGGAAGACCGCCTGGAGGGTATTCCGGTTCTACGGTCTCCTTGACTTCCCACGCCTCTGCCTGCGATACGCGATGACGCGGCTGCGAGGGCGATCGATCGCATCGCTTGCGCGAGGCCGCGACATCTCCGTCATCAAGACCGAGTCCGTCAACGATCCTGCCTACCTTGAGCGCGTCGCCGCGCTCTCGCCGGACGTGATCATGTCAGTGTCGGCTCCAGAGATCTTCCGCGAGGAGTTGCTGGACACGCCACGCATCGGATGCATCAACATCCACAGCGGAAGACTGCCCATCTACCGAGGCATGATGCCCACATTCTGGCAACTGCTACACGGCGAATCGAGCGTCGTCGTGACGATCCACGAGATGGCCCGCGAACTCGATGCGGGAGGGATCCTGGAGACGATCGACTTCCCGCTGCGCGAACGTGACTCACTCGATCGCGTCATCGCCGGCACGAAGCAGCAGGGTGCCCGCGCCATGATCAGGACCCTGCTGGAGATCGCCGATCGTGACTGCATCGAGGTCGTGCCGCTGGACATGACCGATGCCTCGTACTTCTCCTTCCCGAAGCCATCCGACGTACGGGCATTTCGCGCGCTCGGCCATAGGATGCTCTGACGATGACGACCTTGGCAGCCATGTCGATCGATGTCGAGGACTGGTTCCAGGTCCAGAACCTGGGAATCCCGGCCGACCGCTGGGAGGACGCGGAATCACGCATCGAAGTCAACGTCGATCGCATGCTCGAGGTCATGGACGAGCGAGGGGTGCACTGCACCTGCTTCATCCTCGGGTGGATCGCCGAACGCCACGGCGACCTGATCCGCCGCATCGCCGAAGCGGGGCATGAGATCGCCAGCCATGGCTACAACCACGAGCTCTGCTACGACCTGACGAGGGAGGAATTCGCCCAGGACGTTGGTCGCACCAAGACGCTGCTCGAGGACCTCACCGGCAAGGAGGTACGCGGATACCGTGCGCCGTGCTTCTCGATCACCGACTGGGCCATCGACGTGCTCGTGGAGGAGGGATACGCCTATGACTCGTCCTCATTCCTGACTGTCGGTCACGATCGCTACGGCCGCCTCGAGGGAGTGTCTGGCCTCGAGCCGATCGTCGAGATTCGGCCGGGGTTCCACGAGGTGTGCATGCCCTGTCTCAACCGCGGCAAGCGCGGCATCCCCTGGGCCGGTGGCGGCTACTTCCGCCTGCTCCCGTACGCGATCTTCCGGTCCGGTGTCCGCCACGTGCTCGGCAGCGGCAGGCCATTTGTCTTCTACCTCCACCCCTGGGAGATCGATGTCGGCCAGCCGCGCCGGCGCGGCACGACTCGCATGAAGCAGTGGCGCCACTACCTCAACATCGATCGATGCGAGCGCCGCTGGACGCGACTGCTCGACGATTTCCAATGGGTTCGGATCGAGGACCTGCTCGCATCGCAGGTGACCTGAGAGTCAGTCCCAGATCACCTCGATGGCGTCCGCGTCAATGGCGACGGGGCTGATCGTCAGCCAGTTGTCACCGCAGGCCATCGCGTTGGTGCCCATGTCAAGCCAGTCGGTCGCGAAGAGGTTGTCCGGCCCAAGCGGCTCGCCGTTGAGCGGCTGGTAGGCGACGAACTCGGGGATGAACGACTCGACCTGCTGCGCTGCACCATCCCCGGCAATGACAATGCCGATCCACCGCCCGCTGTCGCCGTGGAACGCAAGCGTGTTGCTGTCGGCCATGTTGGCGGCGTCTCCATCCTCGACACCGCGGTTGGAGAGCACCACGTCGCTGTGGCCCGCGGATGAATGCCACTTGAGTCGCACTCGCTGGCCGCAGAGTGCCTGATGGGCATAGGAACTGTGCGCGGCGCCGGTGTTGAAGTCCGAGGTGAAGGCCGGATCCCAGAAGATGTCCTGACCGTCGATGACCTCATGGTCATAGTCCAGGTCAACCGTGATGGCAGGGTTGGACTCCACCGGGCTCACCAGGAGATCCGGACCGAAGTACTGGTGAGCAAGCATGGACGCGAAAAGGTTGCTGGTCGTATTGAGCGTCCAGTCCTCGTTGGACTCATCCTGGATGCGGCTTGGAAGCGGGAAGCGGCCCTCGTCGCCGCTGGCATGCAGCATCATCGCCTGGTGAATGCCCCGCACCTGCGACATGTCCTTGCGACTGCGGGTCGCGCCGAGGATTCCCGCAAGCGCCGGAACGAGGAGTCCCAGCAGCAGAAGGAGGATGGCGATGACCACCAGGAGCTCAACGAGCGTAAATCCCAGTCGTTGTCGTGTCCCCGATGAAGCGGCGGCATTCACGCCAGAAGCATAGGCTCCCCGAAGCGACCCGGCATCAACCGGGACTGAGCATTCATGCATCCGCCGTCTTGCCCTCGCTGCGCCACCACTCAATGGTCCGCTGCAGCCCCTCCTCGAACCCGACCTGTGCCGTGAATCCGAGTCGCTCCGCGGCGCGGGAGGTGTCCAGGCACCGCCGCGGCTGGCCATCTGGCTTCGTGTCGTCCCAGCGAATCTCGCCCTCGAACCCGGTGAGTTTGGCGATGAGCGTCACGAGCTCCTTGATCGTGATCTCCATCCCAGTCCCAAGATTGATCGGATCAGGCGCGTCCATTTCCTCGGCTGCCCGCACGATGCCCTCGGCTGCATCATCGACGAAGAGGAACTCGCGGCTGACGCCGCCGGTCCCCCAGCATTCAATGTGGTCTGCGCAACCATCGATGGCTTCCTCGCACTTTCGAATCAGCGCGGGGATCACGTGGCTGGAGCGCGGGTCGAAGTTGTCACCGGGACCGTAGAGGTTGACCGGCAGCAGGAAGGCCGACGCGAGACCGTATTGGCGGCGGTATCCGTCGAGCATCACCATGGCCGCCTTCTTGGCCACGCCGTAAGGGGCGTTGGTCTCCTCCGGGTAGCCCTCCCAGAGGTCGTCTTCGCTGAAGGGCACGGGGCAGAACTTTGGGTAGGCGCAGATCGTGCCCACCTGGACGAACTTCTCGAGTTCCACCTGCCGCGCATGCTCGATGAGGTGCAGCGCCATGGCCATGTTGGCGAAGAAGAAACGGCCCGGATTCTCCATGTTGGCACCGATGCCGCCCACCTCCGCGGCCAGGTGAATCACCACCTGAGGCTTCATGTCGGCGTACAGGCGGGCCACGGCCTCCTCGCACGTCAGGTCATAGTCCACGCATCGAGGCACCAGGACGTCGCTGCACCCGCGGCCTGCCAGCAGCGCGCAGAGCCTGCGTCCGAGAAATCCGGCGCCACCGGTCACGACGATTCGCTTGGTAGAGAGGTCCATTGCCATGGGACGCACGGAGGATAGCGGCTGGTGGGATGGCCCTTCCCGGGCCGGTCCGCCTTCAATGGGCATTCCCACGGGTACGCCCGAACTCACATCCTGTTCGTGCCGAAGTATGCTTCCGGTGGCCTCGAATGATCGAGGCCCCAACGGAGAGGTCCATGGGTACAAGCGGAAAGCGCGCCTTGATCACTGGCATCACGGGACAGGACGGCAGTTACCTCGCCGAATTGCTCCTTGAGAAGGGCTACGAGGTGCACGGCATCATTCGCCGCTCGGCGTCATTCAATACCGAGCGGCTCGATCCCATCTACCAGGACCCCCACGAGTCCGGTGCTCGCCTCTTCCTCCACTACGGCGATCTCAACGACGCGATGTCCCTCTCGAGCATCGTCCGAAAGATCAAGCCCACCGAGGTCTACAACCTCGGCGCACAGAGCCACGTCCGGGTCAGTTTCGACAATCCCGTCTATACGGTGGACACGGTCGCCGTCGGCTCGCTCAAGCTGCTCGAGGCGGTCCGCGACTACCAGGAGCTCAGCGGATACCAGATCCGCTACTACCAGGCGAGTTCCTCGGAGATGTTCGGGAAGGTCTTCGAGGTCCCACAGACCGAGTCCACCCCCTTCTACCCGCGATCGCCCTACGGCTGCGCCAAGGTCTATGCCCACTGGCAGACGATCAACTACCGCGAGTCCTACGGCCTGCACGCAAATTGCGGCATCCTCTTCAACCACGAGTCGCCCAGGCGCGGCGAGACATTCGTGACGCGCAAGATTACGCGCGCCGTGGGCCGCATCAAGATGGGGCTGCAGGAGAAGATCTACCTTGGAAACCTCGATGCGCAGCGCGACTGGGGTTACGCAGGTGACTACGTCGATGCGATGTGGCGCATGCTCCAGCAGGATGAGCCCGGCGATTTCGTCATCGCCACGGGCGTCATGATCCCCGTGCGCCGATTCGCGGAACTGGCCTTCGGCGCCGTTGGCCTTGACCCGGATGACTTCATCGAGATTGACCCGCGCTACTTCCGGCCCGCCGAGGTCGAGCAACTGCGCGGCGATCCCACCAAGGCCCGCGAACTATTGGACTGGTCACCGACTACAAGCGTCGAGGAACTGGCAGCAATGATGGTCGAGCACGACATGGAGTTGGCCTCGCGAGAGAAGACGCTTCGTGATGCCGGCCACGAGATGCCAGAGTTTTCCGGGCACGACCAGTAGCCCACTCAACGGCGACCGATCGCCCATCGCACTTCCGGCATCCCAAGCAACAGCCCACCCAGGCCCACGACCGCAATGCCCAGCGGGACCAGGATGGCCAGGGCCCACAGGGAGTCCATCCACGACCCGCTCTCGGTCCAGGCCAGCGGTGTTGCAGCAGCAACAGCCGCCGTCATGGCAGCGGCCAGTACCAGCGTCCTGCACCATGACCCAACGACCACTTCGTCCACGGGGCGCTGCACGTGTCGCCGCGCCAACCGCAGCAGCACAGCCACTTGGATGACCGCGCAGAGAGCCGTCGACCAGGCCAGGCCCGAGATGTTCAGCGGCGTCCAGATCAGGACGAGGTTCAAGACAAGATTAATCACGACGATCGCCAATGCGACCCGCACCGGCGTGATCGCATCCCCACGCGCATAGAAGGCCCGCGTCAGAACGTGAGTCATCGAGTAGGCCCAGACTGCCGGGGCATACCCGGCGAGGATGAAGGCCACGGTCATGGCGTCGCCGGCGTCGAAGACGCCGCCCTGAAAGACCGCCGCGGCGAGCGGCTCTCGCACCAGGAGGAGCCCGGCGCCTGCGGGTAGGCCTATGAAGACCACCAGTCGCAGGCCACGGCGCAGCGTGGCGGCGAAGGCGTCCGCGTCCGATGCCTGCCGCGCAAGGAGCGGGAAGATCGCGGTCGCAACGGCGATGCCGAAGACGCCCAGTGGAAACTGGTAGAGCCGCTGCGCGAAGGTCAGCGAGGCCATGTCACCTTCCACCAACGGGTAGGCGACGCCCAGGATCGTGTCGCCACCGATCACTGGCCAACTGGCGATCAAGCCATCTATCAGCGTGTTCACCTGCAGCGTGCCCAGGCCCAGGATCATCGGCAGCGACTGGCGCAACACCTGCCGCATTGCGTCCGTGGCCGGTGCCCAATTCCGCGTCCACCACCCGCTGCCGCGCAGCGAGAGGAGGCACCAGGCGACCTGGAGCGCGCCGGCCGCCACGACCGCCGCCCCCAGCCACTGCACGGTGCCTGCAGATGGCTCGGAGTGCTGCGCGTTCCACCCGAGGAGCGCGGCGATCATGAGTCCGTTGAGGATGATTGGCGCAGCCGCTGGCGGGCCGAACCGGCCATGCACCTGCAGCATGGCCCCGAGGATGGCGACCACGCAGACCAGGGGCATGTAGGGCAGCGTGATCATGGTCAGCTGTGCTGCGAGGTTCTCGGAGTTCCCCCAGAAGGTGAGGGCCCACAGCACCCCCTCGACCACGAGCACGATCCCGCCCAGCAGCAGCACCAGCGACGCGATCGTCAAGGATGCCAGGCCTGCGGCGATCCCACGGTCCTCCTCGCGCAGCTTCGTGTAGGCCGGCAGGAAGGCCGATGCCAGCGCGCCCTCCCCGAAGAGCCGCCGAAAGAGCGACGGCACGAGGAACGCGAAGTAGAAGGACGATGCCAGCGGGCCCGGGCCGAGAATGCGGCTGATGGCGCCGTCGCGCACCAGGCCGGTGAGGCGGCTTGCCAGTGTCAGCGACCAGACGGTCCTGGCATGTTGCTCTAGTCGGTCTCCCACGATTCGTTCAGTCCATCGGTCCTGCCGGCATGCCGGCACGAATCCCGCGTTGCCAACCCGCCCGCAATGCCAGCGTCGTCCCCGCCAGCGCCACAACCGCCGCCAGCACGTCCAGCGTCGACGCGCCCCACCAGCATGCTCCTGCAATGACCGCCACCGGGATCGCCGCGGTGCGCAGGGCGATCAGGGCAGGTGCCCATAGCAGTGGGGCAACACCACCGAGGCCCGCAGCGATCCGCAGCGTCGCCGCGGCGGCCACTGTCAGGCCAATCGCGACGGCCTCCTCCACCGGGCTCACCGAGAAGGCGAACCAGGCCATCGCCCAGGTCAACGCGGAGATCGCGGCAGTAGTGACGATCGCAGCCACAGCCAGCACAAGCCAGTTGCGCCTCGCAGCCAATGCAGCCTCGAGGCCGTCCCGCAGCGCGGGCGTCGCCCGCATCGAGCCAAACCAGCATCCTGCGCAAATCACCCCGAGTTGTCCAGCAAGCAGGTCCGCCACGCTGAATCCCCGGTCATTGGGCAGCAGGTGCTGAGTCCACTCATCCAGGACCGTCCACGCCAACACCAGCAGTACCGCGGCGATGGGCCGCCGAACCCATCCGCCACACCAGAAGCTGAATGCCAGGATGCCGAAGCACGCGAAGTGCAGCACCTTGTCGGGCGAGTCGTGCTGCTCATTTCCAAGTTCCAGCCGCTGCCAGTGGGTCGCCACCGTCAGGACAACCAGCCAGAGAACGCACGCGACGCGCCATCCGCGGCGCGCGGCGTCAGGCTGATCCATCAGTCGCCGCCAGCGCCGGCTCGTCCGCCTGGGCCCGGCCAACGGCTGCGGCGCCCGTGGCCGTCAGGCTCCGGGCCAGCGCCCGGTAGTCGTTGGCGCCGGCACAGGTCGGCGCGTAGTCGAAGATCGTCTGGCCGAAGCTAGGTGCCTCGGCAAGCTTGACGTTTCGGCGAATGGGTGGCGAGAGAAGCTGACACGACGACCAGGGCAGCCCTTGGCCGCGCGATGACTCCAGGAACGACTTCAGGTCGCCGACGACTTCCTTGGCGAGGTTGGTCTGCCGCTCGTACATGCACATCACGATGCCCGACACACGCAGCCGCGGATTGATACCGCCCACCATCATGCCGACCGTCTCGAGCAGGCGACTGATCCCCTGGAGGGCCAGGAAATGCGCCTGCATCGGCACGACGAGTTCTGACGCAGCGGCGAGGGCATTGACAGTCAGCAGGCCCAGGCTCGGCGGACAGTCGATGAGGACCCAGTCGTACTGGTCCACGATCGGGTCGAGCTTGCGATGCAGTAGGTCGTGGCGGTCGGTTCGACTGACCAGTTCGCTCTCCGCGGCCGCCAGATCCACCTCGCTGGTGACCAGGTCGATGTTTGGGCGGGCCTCGACGCGCGCCTCCACCACCCGCGTAGCGTCATCGAGCAGAAGGTCGTAGACGCTGGTGCCTGTCGCGTCGATGCCGAAGTGCAGTCCCAGGTGAGTCTGGGGATCGAGGTCGATGACCAGAACCCGATCGCCCGCGAGCGCCAGGGCGGCGGCGAGGTTGACGGTGGTCGTCGTCTTTCCGACGCCCCCCTTCTGGTTGAGCAGGGCGATGACGCGCGTATCGGACACGTGATGAGTGTACCGCTAGCAGGCGGTTTCCCGCGCGCTGTTCCACATCCAACGCATCGCCGCCGACTCGCTCCCGATGAGGTCCCGCAGGTAATGCCCCAGCAGCCTGCAGGCCCGCTCAAGGCACTCGGGAGAGACCGGCTGCAGGGGTTGCTCGACCTCGTCGACCATCCGCAGCAGTTGCACCGTCTCTCTCCGCACCCGCACGTGATCCTGCCCACCCGTGTCCGGGAGGACGCCGCCGAGGGACGAGGAGAAGGCGACCACCTCGTCGTCGCCATCGACCTCGAGCATCGGACGGTATCCCGTCTCCGAAAGCAGGGACCACTGGAATCGCAGTAGTGGCCAGGCAGGGTCATGGCCGGCCTCCATGCGATCAAGGGCCTCGCAGAGCGCCGAGAAGACCACCGGATGCGGATCAGCGTCAGTGATCATGCGGCCAACCAGGTCGACCATGTAGATCGCCGGGCGATTGACGGCCAACTGGTTGCGTGCCTTCCACCACACGCCCTCAAGGTGCCACTCGGTGAGGGTCGCAAGATCACGGCCCGGCCGGACGCTCGCCACCACATGGCCCCGCGTCAGTGGATCGAAACCGCCGCTGAATGAACCCTGCGGCCGGCGAGCGCCCTTGGCAAGGCCGCGCATGATGCCGTGCTCGCGCGACAGAAGACTGACCGTCTGGCTGGTCTCCGAGAAGTCCCAGCAGCGAAGAACCAGCGCGCTGTCATCGAGCGTGGACATGGCCGTACATGTTGTACGCGATCAGGGGCCGCCGTCGGCGGTCGCCTGTACCGACGCCGTCCACGGGAAGGCCTGCGCCGCCTCCGCGAGGTCCTCGAGCGAAAGGGACTCGACGCGATCGAGTTCCTCCTCCAGCGAGCGGTAGTGGCCGGTGGCCGCCACGATGCGGCCCGTGCGCTGCATCCGATCGCCGGGAAGCTCGGCGCCAAGCGCCAGGGCGGTCGCCGCGCGGCTGCGGACCCGTGCAAGATCATCTGGCGTCACCGAGGTGGCGAGTTGCTGCATCTGAGCGGTCATCACATCGGCGACCTGCTCCGCGTGTTCGCGGCTGCAGACCGCCCAGACCATCTGCATGCCGGTGCCGTCGCGGGGATCACAACTGGCGGCCGCCTCCTCTGCAAGGCCCGTGTCGACCAGCGCCCAATGCAACCGTGAGGCGTCGCCGCTGCCGAGGATTGCCCCCAGTGCCGCGCTTGCGTAGCGGCGATCGTCGTCCTGGTCCGGACCGGGCATGACGCAGAGCCGGTAGTGCTGGCGCACGTCATCCAGTGGCACGTGCAGATCGCCGCCGTGCGTGACCGGTGCCGCGTCGTCCCGGTGTGTCTCGCCGATTTCCCAGTCCCCGCACACGTCTTCAATGATCTGGACCATCGCGTCAAAGTCGACCTGCCCGGCCATTGCCACGACAGTGTTGCCAGCTCCGTAGCGCCGCGCGTGGTAGGCAGCCATGGCATCACGTTCCATCGCCTCGATCGAGTCGGGCGTTCCGAGTACTCGGTGGCCCATCGGGTGTTCGCCCCAGTAGACCTCCATCGCGCGCTCGTAGAGCACCCAAAAGGGGTGGTCGTCATACATGGCGATCTCTTCGAGGATCACGCCACGTTCCGCGTCAAAGTCCTCCTGCCGCAGCGCTGGTCGCAGGACTTCGGCGAGAATGCCGCTGCAGGGCACCAGCGTCTCGGGGAGCCCTGCCGTCCAGAACGCGGTCATCTCGTGGCTCGTCCAGGCGTTGTGCTGGACGCCCAGCGCATCGAACGCGCGGTCCACCTCTGAGGCGCTGCGGGTGGCGCTTCCCTTGAATGCCATGTGCTCCAGGAAGTGACTGACGCCCATGAGCAGCTGGGGCTCATCGCGGGCGCCGCTTCGCACAAAGAACCCGATTGCCGCCGATGCAGCGGATTCCTGGGGCTCGGCCACGATGCGCAGGCCGTTCTCGAGCGTCGTCTGGCGATGGGTCACGCAGTCACCATGCCCTGGTTCAGTTGTGGATCATCCGATCCTCGATGCCGAGCGCCGCCTCGTGCACCGCCTCGGCCATCGTCGGATGCGCGTGCATCGTCGAAATGATGTCCTCGGCGGTCGCCTCGAGTCGCATCGCCAGGCCGATCTCGGCGATGAGCTCGCTGGCGTCCTTGCCGATGATGTGTGCCCCGAGGATCTCGCCATAGGGCTTGCTCGCAAGCAGCTTGACGATGCCGTCGGCGGCACCGACCGCGATGGCCTTTCCGTGCGCCTTGAGCGAGTACACCCCCTTGGTGAACTCAACGCCCGCGTCGATGAGCTGCTGCTCGCTTCGACCGATCGAGGCGATCTGCGGACTCGTGTAGGTGCAGGCGGGGATGGCGTCGTAGTCGACACCGATGACCTCGTGGCCGGCGATGCGCTCAACACACGTGATGGCCTCCTCGCTGGCAACATGGGCAAGCAGCGGCGGTCCAATGACGTCGCCGATGGCATGTACGCCCGACACGCTGGTGGTATAGGTCGGCGAGTCGGCGCTGCGGGCATCGGTTGCGATGAAGCCTCCCTCGATCGCCAGGCCGAGCGACTCCTCGAAGAGCCCGTCATGGCGGGCTTCGACACCAATGGCCACCAGGACGCAGTCGCCCTCAACGACCTGTTGCGGCGATCCGTCCTCGACGCCGGCGAAGATGACGGCCACACCCTCGTCGTTCGTCTCGATGGATCGCACCCCCGCGGCGGTGTGCAAGGTCAATCCCTGCCGTGAGAAGGCTCGCTGCGCGAGCTTGCTGATCTCCTCGTCCTCGGCCGGGAGGATCCGATCGAGCATCTCGATGACGGTCACCTGCGTGCCGAGGGCGTTGTAGAGATAGGCGAATTCCATGCCGATGGCGCCCGAGCCGATGATGACCATCGACTGAGGCTGGCTTGGCAGCGACATCGCCTGCGCAGAATCGATGATCCGCTCACCGTCACAGGGGGCGAAGGGAAGCTGCCTGGGCTTGGCCCCGGTGGCGATCAGGATGTGGTCGGCGGTGATGGACCGTGTCGGTTCTTCCCCGGTGCCCCCGTAATAGGATCCGCTTGCCGGTCCAATGGCGATGCGACAAGGTTGACCCTCGCTGCTGCCCTGCTCGATGCGGGCATGGCCCTCGATGTGCTCGATTCCGTGCTTCTTGAAGAGATGGGCGACGCCGTTGTTGAGTTGGCCGGTGATCGAGCGGCTGCGGGCAATGAAGGCCTGCCAGTCGACGGAAAGCCCGTCGCAGGAGAATCCCCAGTCGCAGCCATGTACCGCGAGCTCGCGGTAGAGCTCGGCCCCGTGCAACAGGGCCTTGCTGGGAATGCAGCCCCAGTTGAGGCAGACTCCGCCGAGCTTGTCGCGATCGATGCAGACCGTTGACAGTCCCAGCTGCGCGGCTCGAATGGCCCCCACGTAGCCGCCGGGGCCGCTTCCAATGACTGCCAGGTCGTAGTGCTGCTGTTCCACGCTCGTACCCTTCCCGGGGATCCACCCCCCCGATCAAGCGGAGCATTCTAGTGGTGCGCACCGGGCGATGGGTGCGGGCCGGACACACCGTGAGGAGGCGAAGGGCGCGTTGACCGCCGACCATGGCATTCATAGACTCGCACGCCTTCCCTGCAGGACGGGGCCACGGCATGCGTACGGCAATCATCAGCGACATCCATGGAAACCTCGAGGCGCTTCAGACCGTGCTCGAGGACATCTCCGAGCAGTCGGTGGAGCGAATTCTCTGCCTTGGCGACACCCTCGGCTACGGGCCCAATCCCGTCGAGTGCGTCGACCTGGTCGCCGAGCGATGCGAGTGGTCACTGCTGGGAAATCATGACTACGGCGCCCTCTACGAGCCGACCAACTTCAACGCCGCCGCCGAGCAGGCCGCCTACTGGACGCGCGCGCAACTCGACGCCGAGCAGGACAAGGACTCGGCCGCCACTCGGTGGGACTTCCTGGGGAAATTGAGAGTGCGGACAATGGATGGCGACTACCTGTTCGTGCACGGCACGCCGCGGCGTCCCATCAACGAGTATCTCTTCCCGGACGACGCCATCAATTCTCCGGTGAAGATGAAGCAGGTCTTCGAGCGCATCCCGCGCTTCTGCATGGCCGGGCACACCCATGTGCCGGGGATATTCACAGACGAGCCCGACTTCTACCCGCCCGCGGACATCGACAACACCTTCGAGTTCAACGGGGAGGGTCGTATCATCATCAACCCCGGGTCCGTGGGCCAGCCACGGGACCTCGATCCGCGCAGCAGCTACGCCATCGTGGACATGGAGGCGCACAAGGTCGACTTCCGGCGACTTGAGTACGACATCGACCCGGTGGTCGAGAAGATCTACGCGATCCCCGAGTTGAGCAACTGGCTGGGAGACCGGCTGCGCGAGGGCCGCTGACGCCGCCACCTCCATGACTCCACAGGTTCGACGTCGCCTGATACCCCTGCTGGTGGTGGTTGCCGCTGGTGCCGTCATGACGGTCGTCATGCTCGGCCCGGATCGCAGTGCGCCAACGCCATCCATTCCAGAGACGGCGACGACGCCCGCCAGCGAACCTGCGTCAACTGAGGCAGCGCCGGCGCCGGTCGATGTGCCAGTGGCCGACGTCGGCGATCTGACCCTGCGGAACTTCGACGATGACCAGCCGCCGCAGCCGCTTGGCGGGCTCGACGACCCGGCCAGCAGCGCGATGCTCGTGGAGCTGACCCGCAGCGGCGCAGGCATAGCCTCGATCCGCTTCAGCAACATCTTCGAGACGGTCCAGGGCAGGCTTGCCTGGAACCGCTGGCGCAGCGGCAATCGATCCGTCCCCGAACCGTCCATCGACGACCTCTACCTGCTCTCGACCGCCCGCGACGTGCCCTGGGCGTCCGAGACCGGCGCCGGCGTGAGCCTCACGTCGGTCCTGGGGGCCCACACGGTCCTAGTCAACGACCAGCCGCTGGCCCTCGGATCAGCCTCTGTGTGGCGGGTCACCGGCCCGGGTGGGTTCGAGGCCATCGTCGAGGACGCCAGCGGCAGCGCAGTTGCCCGCATCACCCGCACGTGGTCGCTCCGCGGCGGCCACGGGCTGCATCTTGATCAGCGCATCGAGAACCTCGCCAGCGGCGTGCTGCAGGTGCAGTGGCTGCAGTGGGGTCCCCCAAGCCTGCTGGTGGATCGCAGCCGCTACATGGACACCCGTCGCTTCCGATTCGGCTGGGAATTGGGGCCCAGTCGCGATCCAAACGCCGCGGCACCGGTTCAGGCCTCAACAGACGTGATCTACGAGTACCGGTCCATCGCCGATGAGCCCCAGCAACTCCTGTGGCCCACCCAGTACACCGCGGACGAGGACTACCACCTGTCTTGGTTCGCGTCGACCAACCGATATTTCGCCTTGGCGGTCTTCCCGGCGCTCGGCGACCAGGGCCAGGGCTCGCGGCTGCTAGGCAGCCGCGTCGACGAGATCCACTGCCAGGTCATCGGCGAGGGCGAGCACGCCTTCATCCTCACGGGCCTGCATGGCGCGCCGGCGACGGTGCAACCCGGCGATGCAATCGACCTCTCGCTGGGCATCTACGCCGGTCCCCTGCAGCGGGGCATCCTCGGCACGCAGCAGCCCTACGTCTCGTTGAACATGCGGATGCTGGTCCTCTACCAGATGTCCATGATGTGCGCCTTCTGCACCTTCCAGTGGCTGGCGGACATTCTGGCCTGGCTGCTGACAACGCTCGATCACCGAGTGGTCTTCGACTGGGGTCTGGCGATCGTCCTGCTGGTGCTAATCGTGCGCACGCTGCTGCACCCGATCACAAAGAAGTCGCAGGTCAACATGCAGCGCTTCACGCGCTCGATGGCGAAGCTCAAGCCCGAGCTCGACAAGCTCAAGGAGCGCTGCGCCGACGACCCCAAGCGCATGCAGCGCGAGCAGATGGAGTTGATGCGCCAGCACGGTGCCAACCCGCTGCACATGCTCGGCTGCCTGCCGATGTTTCTGCAGATGCCGGTGTGGGTCGCCCTGTACGCGGTCCTCTACTTCAACTTCGACCTGCGCCAGGAACCGGCGTTCTTCGGCATGTTCCAGCTCTTCGGCGACTGGCAGTTCCTCGCCGATCTGGGCGCCGCAGATCACTTCTTCGGGCAGTTCGATGAGCCGATCAGCTTCTTCTTCTGGAACATCACCGGAATAAACCTGCTGCCGTTCCTGATGGGCGGAATCTTCTACATCCAGCAAAAGTACATGTCGCCCCAAAACCTCGCGACCATGACCGCCGATCAGCAGACGCAGCAGAAGATGATGCGGGTGATGACGGTCGTCCTATTCCCGCTGATGCTCTACAGCGCGCCCAGTGGACTGACCCTCTACATCCTGACCTCCAGCACGGTGGGCATCCTCGAGAGCCGCCACATCCGCGCGCACATCGACAAGATTGACGCAGATCCCTCCAGCCCGCCGACGCCGGGCAAGAAGCGCAAGCCCAAGGACCGCCAGGCGCGCGCCTGGCAGGACGCCATGGAGGCGCGGCGCAAGAAGGTCCAGAACAAGGCCGCCAATCGCTCCTACAAGAAGCGCCAGTAGCCACGCATGGACCTCGACGCGACCATCGTCGCCACCAGTTCCCCGCCGGGCCGCTCGGGTCGCGGCCTGGTTCGCGCAAGCGGCAGTGGCGTACGCGCCGCTGCGGAGGAACTTGGACTGGCGCCACGCCCGGGCGAGGTGATCGCGGCCCGCATGTCGCTTGGATCAACGAGCATTCCAGTGCTCCTGGGGTACTTCCAGGGCGGTTCCTACACCGGCGAGGATCTCCTTGAGGTGCAGGCCCCGGGAAACCCAGCCCTTCTTGGACGCATTGTCGATGCGATGGTGGACGCCGCCGGCGGGCGACGCGCGGAGCCCGGTGAGTTCACCGCCCGGGCGTTCCTGCGCGGACGCATCACACTGCCACAGGCCGAGGGCGTGGCCGCCACCATCGCCGCCGAGGGCGATGCCGCTCTGCAGGGCGCGGAACTGCTGCGCCGCGGCGCCCTCGGCAACGCCTTTGCCGGCATCGCCGAGGACTTGGCGCAGGTGCTCGCGCTCGTCGAAGCAGGCATCGACTTCGCCGAGGAGGAGGACGTGGTGGCCATCGACGACGGCACGCTGCGCTCGCGGCTCGACACGGCCCACGCGTCACTCCATGCCATCCTCGATCGCAGTATGCCCATGCGCGCTCTGGGGGGAATTCCGCGGATCGTGCTCGCCGGAGCGCCGAATGCCGGCAAGTCCACGCTGTTCAATGCGCTGCTGGAGCGCGATCGCGTCGTGGCCAGCCCCTTGCCGGGCACCACTCGTGACGCCATCGGCGAGCCGCTCGCCATCGAGGGCACGCAGGTGCTCCTGGTGGATGCCGCCGGGGAGGCTTCCGCCACCACCGAGCTTGAGCGATCCATGCAGGACGCGGCGACGGATGCCATCCTTCACGCCGACCTCGTGCTCCACTGTGTGGCTCCAGGCGTTGACGATCCGCCGTGTACGCCCCGCTCGCTGCTGGTGCACACGAAGGCAGACCTGCGCGACGTTACTCCGGAAACGGGGATCTGCGCAGTGTCCGGCGACGGGCTCGACGCCCTGCGCACGCGCATCGCCTCGCAGGTGCGAGCACTGCGTCACCCGTCGGTCGATGCGCTTGCGTTGCAGCCGCGCCACGAGGCGCACTTGGAGGAAGCACGTGATGCGGTCGACGATGCCGTCGGGGTGATCGCCGCGCGAGAACTCGTCGCAACGTCGTTGCGGCGCGCGCTTGATGCGCTGGGCGCGCTGGGTGGCAGCGTCACCAGCGACGACATCATCGGTCGCGTCTTCTCCACATTCTGTGTTGGAAAGTAATCAGGCGACGCGCACGCGCACGTCGCGCAGCGACGCGCTGCAGCAGGCCTGCAACTGATCGAGCAGGCCGCCGCGCAGCATGCGCCTGAGCCGCCAGGCGATCGGCGAACCGTCGACGGTCACGTCCAGCACGCCGCCTCGCATCGCGGTTACCACCGATGCGCGGGCAACCTCGTCCGGCACGACCGTGTCCCATGACTCAATGGCCGCCGCGAGTTTGCCACCGCGGCGACGCAGCGACTGCCGCGCCTGCGTGATCGTGCGTCCAACGGAGTTGTCATAGGGCCGACGCGCGCGCCATGTTCGGAGGTTTGCAAGCTCGGCGGCGGCGCTGGGCACGGGTCGCATGGTACTGGCGGTCACAGCCGTTGGCGGCGAGGGTGACCTGCTATCGTTTCGACCAATGACCGCCATCAGCCTGAGGAACCTGGTCAAGTGCTTCGGCTCGACCACTGCCGTCGACGGCGTGGACCTCGATGTCGAGGCCGGCGAGCTCTTCTTCCTCCTCGGCCCCAGCGGGTGTGGCAAGACCACCCTGCTGCGGATGCTCGCTGGCTTCGTCGAGCCAACCGACGGCACGATCCACTTCGGTGACCGCGACGTCACGTACCTGCCGCCCAACAAGCGCAATACCGGGATGGTCTTCCAGAGCTATGCGCTCTGGCCACACATGAGTGTCGTGGAAAACGTCGCCTATGGCCTCGGCCTGCGTGGGCTGGACGCCACCAAGCGAACCGCCAAGGCGACCAGGGCCCTTGCCGTTGTTCAGATGGAGCACCTGGCCGCTAGGCGGCCCAATGAACTCAGCGGCGGCCAACAGCAGCGGGTCGCCCTGGCGCGGGCGATCGTGGTCGAGCCCGATCTGTTGCTGCTCGATGAGCCGCTGAGTAATCTCGATGCGAAGTTGCGGCTGGAAATGCGCATGGAGATCCGTCGCATCTGCACAACCCTTGGAATTACCACGGTTTACGTTACGCATGACCAGAAGGAAGCCCTCTCCATCGCCGACCGCATGGCGGTCCTGCGCGATGGCCGCATCGAGCAGGTAGGGACGCCGCGTGAGATCTATGACCGCCCGGTGTCGCGATTCGTGGCCGAGTTCATCGGCGAGACGAACTTCGTGCCAGCCGTCGGGAACGGCGCCACGCTTGCCAGTGCCTTGGGGACCTTGAAGGCCGCCGAGGCGGCCGAGGGCCCCGTAACCTGCTCGATCCGGCCCGAGGCCATCGAGGTGCGGTCTCGGCCGGTGAAGACCAACGGCTTTCAGGCCCGTCGCATCGAGACCATCTACCTCGGTGAGGTGGCCCAGCACCGCGTCGCCGTCGGTGACGACCTGGAGTTGCGAATCATCGAGGTGAACCCCAAGGCCAGCCACGCCGACGAGGGCGACCTCCACCTGTCCGTCGATCCAGATGACATCGTCGTACTTCGCGACTGATCGATACACGTTCGCCACAGATAAGGTCATGTTACGGTGTATTGTTGCATGTTCTATCGTTCTGTCTCGTACGCGCTCTCTTCTGCTGCGATTATGCCCTGATCTCCGAATCGGTCTGGGTCGTCGATGCGGGTTGACAGCGTGCAGCAAAGATGCGATCAATTGCAGGTCCGATAGCCGATGTTCCACGTGGAACGGCGCATCGCGCCTTGGACGGGACGAAGGAGCATCCCCATGACCACAGGAGCCCGAAAGCAGCCACGACGCCTAGGCAAGGGCCTTGAGTCACTTATGGCCAAGCCCATTGAGATCGCCCCACCGCCCGCAGCGGCGGATGTCGCGCCCCAGGCGGATCCCCCTGCCGACGGCTTGGTGCACCTGCCCACTGACCGCATTGCACCCAATCCCCGCCAGCCGCGCCAGACATTTGACGAGGCCTCCCTTGCGACCCTCGCGGCCTCGATCGAGTCAGCGGGCATGATGCAGCCGGTCGTCGTGCGCGCAGCGGCCGATGGCTACGAGCTGGTGGCAGGAGAGCGACGATGGCGGGCCGCTCAGGCCGCTGGCCTGACGACCATCCCTGCGCTTGTTCGCGACATTGATGACCGCACCGCTGCCGAGTGGGCCTTGATCGAGAACCTCCAGCGTGAGGACCTCAACCCCGTCGAGCGGGCTGAGGCCTTCCAGCGACTCTCGGCGGACTTCGGCGCGACCCAGCAGGAGATCGCCGATCGTGTGGGCATCGACCGCTCAAGCGTCGCCAACTTCCTGCGCCTCAACGAGTTGCATGATGCCATCAAGGACGAGGTTCGCACCGGCCGCCTCACGATGGGGCACGCCAAGGTGCTGCTGGGAATACCCGACGAGTCCACCATGCGCGCCATCGCCCGCCGCTGCGCCAAGGGCCAGTGGTCGGTGCGAGAGCTCGAGCGACGCGTCGCCCGAACCAAAGCCTCCGACGGAACATCGCCGGCGACAGAGATCGACCCGGTCGCCGTACACCTGTCCAACCTGGCGACGCGACTTGAGTCGCACCTTGGAACCAAGGTCCACATCACGCCAGGTCGCAAGGCAGGGACCGGTCGCCTGGTCCTGGAGTTCTTCGACAACGACCAGTTCGAGGGACTGCTTGAGCGACTAGGCATGCCGCGCGATCCCTGACACGGGCCGTTGATTTCATCGAATCCCGGAGGTGCGTGCAAAGCAGGGCGGCCGGCTGCCCGACTTGGATGGTATGCCCCTGTGCTGCCGCCGCCATCCCATGGTCCCCGACGCCCTGGCCGCTGCTGCTGCCGAGCGGGTCGCCCGCGAAATCTTCCACCGCCACTTGGCCAACTGGGCCAGCGACCTGATGGCGTTGCACGCGCGGGGACTGCGGATCCCGTGCCACGATGCTGGCGACTTGCCCGCCCAGCGGGCCGCCTGATACCAATTCTAGTTATCGGACCTTATGCCACCTGCCACGCAACGCCGTCGCGTTCCACGCGACGATAGAGCGTGTCGCGCTCCACGGGGATCTGGCCCGCGTCGCGGATGGCACGCTGCAGGTCGCGCTCCGAGCACTCCTGATGCGTCGTGTCGGCGCCCACCTTGGTGATGTCGTACCAGATCACCGTGCCATCGAGATCGTTGGCGCCGCACTGGAGCATGTGCTGTGCCATCATCAGTGACTGCATGATCCAAAAGGCCTTCACGTGCGGAATGTTGTCAAGCATCAGTCGCGCGATGGCGATGGTGCGCAGGTTCTCAAGTCCGCTGGGCCCGGGCAGATGGTTGAGCTGGCTCTTGCCCGGAATGAACGGCAGGGGAATGATCGCCTGGAAGTGTCCGCCGCAGTCGGTTAGCGCCCGGTCCTGCTCGCATCGCAACAGGTCCATGTGCACCAGTCGCTCGCTGCGCGTCTCCACGTGGCCGTAGAGGATCGTCGCGTTGGTGTTGAGGCCCAGTTCGTGGGCAATGCGATGCACGTCAAGCCATTGGCGGCCGCGGATCTTTCCCTTGAATGCCTCGTCGTGCACGCGATCGTCGAAGACCTCCGCGCCACCCCCCGGAAGCGAGCCCAGGCCGGCGTCCTTGAGGTCCGCAAGCACCGCCCGAATGCCCTCGTCGCCGTCGCGGCCGCGGCCACAGATGCGTGCCAGATGCACGATCTCCACGGCGGTGAAGGCCTTCACGTGCACATCGGGCGCTTCCTCGCCGATGGCACGGACCATGTCTGTGTAGTACGAGAAGGGCAGCCACGGGTGCAGCCCACCGACAATGTGCATCTCGGTGGCGCCCACGTCGCGCGCTGCTCGCGCCTCGCCGCGGATCTCCTCGATCGAGTGCTCGTAGGCGCCGTCCTGGTCCTTCTTGCGATGGAAGTCACAGAACGTGCAGCTCAGCGCGCAGACGTTTGAGTAGTTGAGGTGCCGGTTGATGTTGTAGTAGGTGACGTCGCCGTGCAGGCGCGTGCGCACCTCGTTGGCCAGCGCGCAGAGCGTCCAGACATCCGGCGTCTCGTAGAGGAGGAGCCCGTCCCCTTGGGAGAGTCGCTCGCCGTGGCGTACTTTGTCTGCGACAGCATCAAGCCGCACATCTCGCCGCCCGTGGAGATCGCTGGGAATCGCTGTCTGGAGGGTGGTCATGGCAAGGGGCGCATCGTAACGATGACGCACGCGTCACACTGGTGAAGGATTGCAGGTTGTGGCGGCCACCGTGGGGCCGTATCGGCGATCGGCGCGATCGCGGCGGTCCAGAGCGTCGATTGCCTGGGGAGAAGGACATGGTCTTCATTCCCCGCCATCTCGACTGCGGCCACGAGCAGCCGCTTCCGTTCCCCGTGGAAGCAGCCCGCTGGCTTGGCGAACAGCAGGGGCCGCCTTGGCCCGAGGCGGCGGTCGTCGAGGCCCAGGAACGCCTGCGGCACTTGGCGGCGGTCATGGGGCTCTTGGAGGATGGGGACGACCGCCCTCGCGCGGCCTGAGCCTCAATTTTAAGTGGAAACCATGGACCCAAGCCGTTTCGTGTGTTCTACTTGCGCCCGAAAGGTGGGAGAGTAGGGACATGCTGTACCGCGGAATCTTGGCAGCCTTGCTGGCCACGACGGCAACGTTCGGGGACACGATTAACGTCCCGGGCGACTACCCCACAATTCAGCGAGCGATCGAGATTGCCCAAGAGGGCGATACGGTACTCGTCGCCCCCGGGACCTATTACGAGTCCATCAACTTTCTCGGCAAGGGCATCTTGGTCCTCGGGGCCAACGGGGCCGGAGAGACCATCATCGATGCCTCGCAGATCAAGCAGGGCACGGCACCCGTGGTCGCCTTCTACAGCCAGGAACAGTCTGACTCAGTCCTAGATGGCTTTACGCTCACGGGAGGCACCGGCTTCGACCCGACTGGATACGGAAGCTGCGGCGGCGGTGTCTACATCTACTCGAGCAGTCCGACCATCCTCAAGTGCGTGATCACTGACAACAGCGCTGAATGCCAAGGCGGCGGCGGCTTCGTTCAATACGGCAACCCGCGATTTGAACAGTGTGATTTCGTAAACAACTTCGCCGGCGGTGGTGCCAATTGCACCGGGCAAGGTGGTGGGCTGTATGCGTTTTACAGCAGCCCGAGCGTATCCGGCTGCCTGTTCTCTGGCAACGCAGCTCAGGATCTTGGGGGAGGTCTGTTCGTGTCTGACCCCAAGGGATTCACCTCCTTCTTGATGACAGACAGCATTGTGCGAAACAACACTGCTGGCGGAATGCACATCGCGGGAACGGGAGGATCCACGGTTACCAACTGCACCTTCGAGA
>CAZKTE010000017.1:0-28474 GCA_964555625.1 uncultured Isosphaeraceae bacterium
TCCAACAGTACGACACGAGGCCAGACGAAATATCCACGCAGATCCAGTACACCCTGATGGAGAAACTTGCCGAGGTCCGTGGCAAGCAGGATCCCCGCAAAGGCGAGAACTGAATTGCCTATCACTACGACGAACATCTCCCTTGCAGGAGGTTCTTGGGCAACTAGGCTGATGGTTCACTTGAGATCAATCAACGCCATTATTCCACCCCTTTGCATCACTGCAGTTGCTGCGCTGTATTGCTGTGAAACTGCCTGCGCGGAGTATTTCCAGATCGGCCCACTGCCTGGAAACGCACCCCAGAACTTCGATGATGTGTTTAGCAAGCATGTCGATGTGCTCGGGCTACACGTATATGCAACCAGCAACACCCCCAACAGCAAGGTGCTGCACGCTGCAAACATTCTCGCGCAGTGGATCGACAACAACGAAGACGGCGAGCCCGATGACGCCCTCGTACACGAGAAACTTGTCTCCCTGCATGCATCGATCATCATGTGGCCCAGCGAGGGGCAGGCTGATCAAGACTTCGACAAGATCCCCGACTGGGTCTGGGACACGCTGGTCATGCAGCCACTCTTCGGCTTCGAGACAAATCCGGGATACCCGGGGAACCAATGGTTTGACGCCTCCCTTGAGGAATGTCTCCATGTCGTGACTTGGGGCGGCTACTCGCGGGTCTACCCATCAGTATTCGGTGAATTCCCCGGAAGCCAGATTGGGAAGGCCATGGATGCAAACATCGCAGGTGGCTATTACCACTACGACGACCCCACCTGCGACTATCCCTGCTTGGTGACCGAATATCACTACTGGGGGCTGACCTCAATCCTCGGCGCGCAGAACTATCCCTGGCGGATACCGGAGATCATCGGCGAGTGGGAGCTCTACAACCAGAAGCTCGTCGCGAAGCATGACCCGGCGCTCTACGCGTTGCTAATTGACCCGCAGTGGTCATTTGCCAGCGTGCTGCCAGACGGATCCTACGAGCCCATCATCTGCCCGGCAGACGTCGACGGAAGCGGTAGCGTGGACGTGACCGACATCTTGGCTGTGATCAATGGCTGGGGCGGGAGCGGAAGCGGAGACGTAACCGGTGATGGCACCGTCGACGTGGCCGACATCCTGGCAGTCATCAATGCTTGGGGCCCCTGCCCATGAATGGTCTGAAGCGGATCTTCCACGTCAACTCGACCCTGCAACTTGTAGTCGTCTTCCTCGTCTTCTCTCTGACGGGCTCGGCGGCGGTGCTGGTTGCCCACCCCCTCATGGACGTAGCGGGGATCACGCGCGATGTGCTTCCGCCGCTTGCCTTCTGGCCACTGCGGATCGCGATCGTGTTCATCGCTTACCAAGTGATGCTCGTTGCAATCGGCGCGCTGTTCGGCCAAGGGCCCTACTTCTGGGCTATGGAAAAACGGATACTTCGACGTTTGGGTATTCGCCTGAACTGACCGCAGCGTCGGCTACGCCCCCATCGCCATGTCTCGACGGACGATCCAACTCGATGACCGCACCCACGAGTGGCTCTGTACCACCACGCTGCGAGAGACCCCCCTCCAAGAGCGCTTGCGCAACGCCATGGATGACCACCCCGAGGGGGAGATGCAGACATCGCCCGAGCAGGTGCAGTTCCTTGCGCTGCTAATAGAGGCCATCGGCGCAAGGCGGGTCATCGAAGTCGGCGTCTTCACCGGCTACAGCGCCTTGGGGATGGCGTTGGCGCTGCCCGAAGACGGATCGCTCGTTGCCTGTGACACAAGCGAGGAGTACATGGCAGTCGCCCAGTCGTGGTGGGACCAGGCCGGGGTGTCCAATCGCATCGAGCCGCGGGTCGGCCCGGCCAGCGAGACCCTTGATGCCCTCATTTCAGGCGGCCAAAGCGGCACCTTCGACTTGGCGTACATCGACGCAGACAAGACCGGCTACAGCGGGTACTACCACCAGTGCCTGCAACTGGTGCGAAGCGGGGGACTCATCACGTTTGACAATATGCTCCGAGGCGGAAGAGTTGCCGACCCCACGATTGACGATGCGTCAACAGTCGCAACCAGAGCACTCGTGCAAGAACTGCAGGCTGATGACCGCGTGGCTTTCAGCCTCCTCCCCATCGGCGACGGGCTGGGGCTGGCCTGCCCGCGGGGCGTCAGTCCTTGACCTTGTAGACCTTGTCGGTGCGCCGAGCGCGCTTGGGAACCTTAATCCCCACGCCAGTCCCCTTCTTGGCGGACTCGACCTCTTGGCCATCTAGTTGCATCGCATCGATCGTCAGCGTGAAGTCGCTGGTGTGCCCCTTGATCCGGACTGTGTCGCCGACCTTCAAGGTCCCCTTGTCCACCTCGATCACCGCCACGGAGAGATTCCCGAACCAATGGGTGATGTGACCGATCTGCTTCTCGCTCATGGAACACCTCCTCCCCCGGTCATCGCCGTGAGCGTACCCGATCCGCCACGCGAGGAGGAACCATGGCCGTGCGTTGCAGCAACTCCCTAGAATCGGGTCGTGGCCCCCCTGCTGCTTTCAACCTGGAACTTCAGCCTGCCGATCGTCGAAGCCCACTACCCGCGGCTTGTCACGGCCGGAAGTGCGATGGACGTTGTCGAGGCCTGCGCGCAGGTCGCCGAACTGGACGCGGAACTCGGCTCGGTGGGGTTTGGCGGCACGCCAGATCGCGATGGCCACGTCACGCTTGATGCGGCAGTCATGCTCTCACCTGCCCGCAGTGGCAGCGTCGGGGGCCTTGAGCGGCACATACACGCCGTCAGCGTCGCCCGCATGGTCATGGAGCGCACCAGGCACAAGATGCTCGTGGGTTCGGCTGCCGACGACTTTGCCGATGCCCAAGGGATGGAAAGCGAGAACCTGCTCTCGAAGAAGGCCCGCCAACGCTGGGAACGATGGCGCAAGTCCAACGCCCCGCCTGTCTCGCCCCTTCCAACCGGTGCCCCCGATTCCAGCCACGACACCATTGGCACACTTGCGCTCGATGCAGGAGGGACGATTGCGGGCTCCTGCAGCACCAGCGGGTCGGCTTGGAAGGTCCCAGGCCGGGTGGGCGATTCGCCAATCATTGGCCATGGCCTCTACGTCGATCCCGCTCGAGGCGCGGCCACCGCCACGGGTCTTGGCGAGCTCATCAGCGGTGTCTGCGGATCCTTCCTAGTCGTCGAGTTGATGGGCCGGGGGGCAAGCCCGGCAGAAGCCGTCCATGACACGCTGGCACGACTAGCGGAGGCATGGGATCTCGAGCAGAATCATCAGGCGGCCTTTATCGCCATGAGTCCACATGGCGACTGGGCTGGGGGGGCGCTGCGAAATGGATTCAAGATCGCCGCCGCAACGGAGGCTGGCTGTTTGCTGCACGATCCACAGGTGGTCTTGCATCCCCAAGATGGCTGATCAAGACAGGGCTGTCGCACCTGCGAACCCACACCCAGCAGCAGGAACAGGATCACACATGTCAACCCGGTCAGCAGAAGTGCGATCAGGAACGACTTTGCCAGATTTCCGAGCTCTCTGGCAACTAGCCACGTTTAGATGGCTAACTGCGCGCCGAGTGAGAGCAGGTTGATGAGCAGCGTGCTTTCGTCGCCAGACTTCAACAAAGACTGGAGCACGACACTGGCGATGATGTATGCCATCGTCCCCTTGAAGCAGATGGACCACGCGTCGCGAAACGTGTTGGCCTCACCGACCACCATCCTTAAGCAGAACCGAAGCATCGGCGCCAAGATGCAGGCAAAGAGCGTGCCGAAGGCCAGACCAAGCAGGATGATCGGAAGCATGCGCCCCGCCTATCGACTCAACTGGCCTTGCGGGCAGCAACGTAGCCGGGCAGTGGCGGCATGCGACAGACGTCGAGCACGTCCATAACCTGAGATGAGCCGACGATGTGCACCATGGTTCCCTGGCGGTCCGCTCGCCGCAGCAGCGCGACGATACACGCCGCCAACTTGGTGTCGGCACGAACCACGCGGGTGAGGTTGAGCCAGATCTCCGGCGGCGTCTGGGCGAGGGCGAGGATGGAGGACTGCCAGAAGGCGCGCACCGCATCGCAGTTGCTCAGATCGCCTGCGGCGACGACTGCGCGGCTGCCGCAGGGGTCACCGCCGACGCAGTAGGCGTGTGGACGTGGGTATGCGTGCTCACCGCTGGAATCGATTGCGATCATGCCATTGCCCTCCTCGGCAGTACGCGGACAACCACCGCGTCCGAGAATCCCTTTCGTGGTTGCCTCAGATTCCATGTACAGTCCCGGCGATGGCGACGGACCTCACGTTCAAGGACTTCCAGGCCCTCATCTACGAGCGGTACTTTGAGACCGACAATGCACGTGGCGCCGGAAATACCTTCCTCTGGCTGGCAGAGGAGTTTGGCGAGCTGGCCGAAGCGATTGGCCGCCATGAGCGAGGGGACGGGGACCCGGCGAATCTGGCCGAGGAGTTTGCCGACCTGCTGGCGTGGATCGCCACCATGGCCAACATCACGGACGTGGATCTGGCCACCGCCATCCATGACAAGTACGTCAAGGACGGCGGCCCAAGCGGAGTGAAGTAGCCATGGGACGCCTGAGCGACATCCTCGAGGCGAATCGCAGCGCGGGCCACGGCTCGCTGATCCCATTCGTCGTTGCCGGCGATCCGTCGCTTGACGCCACCGGCCACGCCATCCTTGCAATGGCCAATGCCGGGGCCGATGTCATCGAGATCGGCATTCCCTTCAGTGATCCGATCGCAGACGGCCCGGTGATCGCCGCCGCCATGCATCGCGCCTTGGCGCACGGGACCACGGCCGCGAGCGTCCTTGCGATGGTGGCCTCCATTCGTCAACAGTGCCCGGCCGCACTGGTGGCCATGGTCAGCAACTCCATCGTCCGCCGCCTCGGGGGAGGCGCGTTTGTCCATCACCTTGCTGACGCGGGCTTCGACGGGCTGATCGTCCCGGACATCGACGACGCTGAGGCCGCGGACCTGGCAGCCGCCTGCAGCGAGCGGGACATGGGCTTCACGATGCTCGTGGCACCCACCACCACGCCCGATCGCCTGGCCACGCTGGCCAAGCGATCCAGTGGCTTTCTCTACCTCCTGGCTCGCGTGGGACTCACCGGGGAGTCCTCCGGAGCCCCGGACATTGCAGGCCGCGTGGAGGAGGCCCGGGCGGTCACTGATCTTCCTTTGGCCGTGGGGTTCGGGATCTCGACCGCCCAGCACGTGGCTGCCGTCACCGGCTGCGCCGATGCTGCGGTCGTCGGCTCGGCGCTCGTGCGCCGGATGGCCGAGTCCGATGACCCGGCCGTCGTGGCCGGCGAGTTCATTGCCCAACTCGCCGCGCCGATCCGCGCCTGAAAAAAGCGTGTGATTCGCGGTACTCGGGGGGTTCAAAAAGAGCCGTATGGCGGCCATACTGCTCTCTGGTGACATGGGCCACGTCGCCACCGTGTAGCGTCGGCGGGGAGAGCGAGACCACTGGAGGGTCGCAGCGCCGGCATGGAGGCCAAGCTACGCAAGGGATGCGATGGGAACTCAAGCAATGACGGATGCAACGGATGTCCGCGAGAGCGGCTACTGCGATCGCTATGGGTGCATGACCTTCACCGGAGACGTGATGCTCAAGCGACTCCCTGCCGACGTCTTCGAGACGCTGCAGGAGACGATGCGCAAGGGCAAGCCACTTGACCCGGCGATCGCCAACACGGTCGCAGACGCAATGAAGGAATGGGCGCTCGACCACGGGTGCACCCACTACACGCACTGGTTCCAACCGCTGACGGGTAGAACGGCCGAGAAACACGACGGGTTCCTCGAGCCCGACGCAGACGGCAGCGCGATCGCCACCTTCAGCGGCGACATGCTCATCCGGGGCGAACCGGATGCGAGCAGCTTCCCCAGCGGCGGCATTCGAGATACCTGGGAGGCGCGCGGATATACCGCGTGGGACGCGACTAGCCCGGCCTTCATCCTCACCGACGAGGAGGGTGGCACGCTCTGCATTCCAACGGCGTTCGTGTCGTGGACCGGAGAGGCGCTCGACAAGAAGACGCCCCTGCTGCGCTCCATCGATGCGGTCAACACGCAGGCGATGCGCATCCTCAAGATCTTCGGCACTGACGACGGCGTCAGCAGGGTCATCACTACCCTTGGCAGCGAACAGGAGTACTTCCTCGTTGACGAGACCTTCGTCGCCGAGCGGCCCGACCTGCTCATGTGCGGTCGCACCCTGATCGGCGCCACGCCGGCCAAGGGCCACCAGCTTGACGACCACTACTTCGGCGCGATCCCGGACCGGGTCCTGGCCTTCATGGGTGACCTCGAGGCGCGACTCTACGAGCTGGGAATCCCCGTCAAGACCCGCCACAACGAGGTGGCGCCGGGCCAGTACGAGATCGCCCCCACCTACGAGAACGCCAACGTCGCCGCTGACCACCAGGCGCTGATGATGACTGTGATGTGCAAGACGGCGGCCGCCCATGGCTTCGCGTGCCTGATGCACGAGAAGCCCTTCGCGGGCGTCAACGGCTCGGGCAAGCACAACAACTGGTCGATCGCCACCGATACCGGCGTCAACCTGCTTGACCCGCAGGACGAGACCCACACCAACATGCAGTTCCTCGCGTTCCTCTGCGGGATCATGCGTGCTGTGGACATGCACGCGGACCTGCTGCGGGCGTCGATCGCGTCGGCGGCCAACGACCACCGGCTCGGCGCCAACGAGGCTCCGCCGGCCATCATCTCCATATACATGGGCGCGATGCTCAGTGACATTCTCAGCCAGCTCGAGGCTGGCGAGACCCGCGACACGCGCAAGGGCGGCACGCTGGATTTCGGCGCCACGACCATGCCGCAGATCCCACGCCACAGCGGCGACCGAAACCGAACAAGCCCCTTCGCCTTCACAGGCAACAAGTTTGAGTTCCGCGCAGTTGGATCCTCCCAGGCTATCGCCTGGCCCAACACGATCCTCAATACGATCATCGCCGAGTCGCTTGATGACATGGCCACGCAGCTTGAGACGCGGCTCGCCGGCGAGCGATCACCCGAGCAGCTCGAGACCGCCGTGCGGGAGATGCTTCAGGAGATCGTTAAGGCCCACCGCAAGGTGGTCTTCGATGGTGACAACTACACCGACGAGTGGCACAAGGAGGCGGCGTCCCGCGGCCTTCCCAATCTCAAGACCACCGCAGACGCCGTGTGCATGCTCGCCACGGAGGAGGCCGCGGCCCTCATGGACCGCTATGGCGTCCTCAGTCCCCGCGAGCTCACCGCTCGCGTGGAGGTCATCCTCGAGCAGTACTGCACGGTCGTGGGCATCGAGGCCCGGATCCTCGCCACGATGCTCCGCACTCAAATCCTGCCTGCCGCCCTGCGGTACCAGACAGAACTCTGCGCAGCGATCGCCGGAAGCCGCGAGATGAGCGCAGACTGCACGCGATCGCAGGCACTCTTCCATCGCCTCGTGGATCTCTCGGAGGCATTGCATGGCTTCATCGACGATGTGGAGTCGGCGCAGGCCCACGAGGCCGACGGCCTCCAGACACACGCCGAATTCGTACGCGACACCCTGCTGCCGGCCATGGAAGCAGCCCGTGAGACCTCCGACGCCCTTGAGAGCATCGTGCCAGATGACCTCTGGCCGCTGCCGAGCTACGCGGACATGCTCTTCGTGCGTTGATGGATTCCGCCCAGGCATTGAACCGTAACCGGCCGCCGCGCAAGTGGCGGCCGGTTGCTCGTTTCGATACGCTGTGCGGCCCAGAACCCCGGAGAGGACCCACTCGACACCATGGCCCAGAAGGACAGCCCATTTACGATCAGCATCGAGGACGCTGGACCGGCGAGAAAGCGCATCTCGATCACGGTGCCGGCCGAGACCGTCGATGCGCACCTTGGCGACCAGATGTCGACGCTTCGAAGCCAGACGAATCTGCCTGGCTTCCGCAAGGGCAAGGCGCCCGCAGCGCTGCTTGAGCGACGGTTCGGCTCAGCGATCCGCGAGGAAGCCAAGGGGAAGCTCATCAGCGACGGATACGCCGCGGCGCTCGAGGAACACGATCTTCAGACGCTCGGCGAACCCGAGCCGGTCGAGGACCCGTCCGAGGTCGTCATCGAGGAGGGCAAGCCCTTCTCCTTTTCCCTTGAGATCGAGATCATGCCGACCTTCGACCTGCCGGCTCTTGATGGAATCCAGATCGTCAGGCCCGTCGTCGACGTCGAGGACGCCCACATCGACGAGGAGATCGACCGACAGAAGACCCGCCACGGCGAGGTCGAGTCGGTGACCGATCAGGTCGTCGCCGGGGATTTCCTCGTGGGCGCCGCGCACGTCACGCGACGAGGCGAGGACGAGCCGTTCTTCAAGACCGAGCAGACCCGAGTTGCGGTTCCGGCCAAGGGCAAGAGTGGACAGTTCCTCGGGCTGCTGATCGATGACCTCGGAGATCGCGTGGCATCCTGCAGCGCAGGTGACACGATCACGATCGAGGCGACCGGCCCGGAGACCCACGAGATGGAGGAGGTCCGCGGCGCGGACCTGTCCATGGTGCTCGAGATTGCGCAGGTGATGCGTGTAATTGCCCTCGATGACGAGGGCCTGCAGGCGTTCTTCGGACTCGATGACCAGGGCGCGCTGCGCGAGCAGATCAGGATGGCCCTTGAGCGCCGCCGCGACGACGATCAGGCGATGGTGCTGCGAGAGCAGGCCATCGAGAAGATCTCCGGCATGATCGAGATGGAGCTCCCCGAGAAGGCGTCGGCCTCACAAGCCGATCGAAACCTCGCCCGCATGCGACTGGAACTCGTGCAGAGTGGTCGCCTCAGCGAGGAGGAGGTGGAGCATCGTCTCGCCGAGGCGCGCGCCGGTTCCGTTGAGGAGTCCCGCGGACAGCTCAAGCAGTTCTTCATCCTCTCTGCACTTGCCGACCACTTTCATGTGACGGTCGGCGAAGCGGAGGTCAACGCGCGCATAGCGCGCATCGCCATGCAGAACGGCCTGCGTCCAGAGCAGGTGCGATCTGATCTTGCAAGCCGCGGACAGCTCACGCAGATCAGCGCGATGGTGCGTGAGGAGAAGGCGGCCGACCAGCTCGTTGCGGCCTGCACCGTGACCGAGATGCCCGTGGCCGACTGGCAGTCCCAGCAGGCCCAGAAGCCCGCGGCCGCCAAGAAGACGAAGAAGAAGACTGCCAAGAAGACCGCCTCCAAGAAGAAGACGGCCAAGAAGACCTCGAAGAAGAAGACCTCGGCGACATGACCATGTCGCTCTCCCTCGCCGCCGCATCGCCGGGCGCGTGGGGCGAGGCCCTGCCGGCCATGGGACTCCTGGTGGCCCTGGTGGCCATCGGGGCGTTCCTTCTCTGGCGAGTGCGTCGCACGCTGCGTGGCCGCCACCAGACAGGCATCCCGTTCACGCTCGCTGAGCTTCGAGCCCTGCGAGACCGCGGCGATCTCTCCCAGGAAGAGTACGAGCGGACCCACAAGTCGATGGTGGATGCGGTGCGGGAGGACTCGGAACAGGACGCCAAGGACCGATAGCCTCCTCACATGTGGCCAAAGTGCGGCGAATTAGGGCTCTGTGACACTCGTCAAGGCCGTTTTTCGTGCCACAATAGTGTCGGAGGACAGTGCATCGCCGATGGCAGGCCCTGCGTGGCAGCCGCAGCGTGAGCAGGCAAGGAACAGATGGGACGAAGCAAGAAGACACCCGCAGCAACCGGCGAGCCGTCGCGGCTCGTCTGCGGCCCCGACACTCCAGGAGGCTTTGACCTCGGCGGGAGCGGCGGCGGCGATCAGGGTGGTCCCCCGCCCACCGGCAGCGACGGCGGCGACGGCGGCGATGACGGCGGTTTCCGCGGTCGGCGCGTGACGACCTGTTCGTTCTGCGGGAAGACCAGCCGCGAGGTCGGCCCCATGGTTGAGGGCCCCAGTGAGATCTATGTCTGCTCCAACTGCACAGACCTCTGCCAGAACATCTTCCGGCAGGAGCGGCGGCGCATCAGCGCATCACAGCCGACGTTTACCTCGATCCCGTCACCACGGCAGATCAAGGAGTTCCTCGACCAGTACGTCATTGGCCAGGGCGACGCCAAGAAGTGCCTGAGCGTCGCGGTGCACACGCACTACAAGCGATTGAGCCAGATCGAGAACGCCGACCGCGAGGTAGAGCTCGACAAGTCCAACGTCCTGCTGCTGGGACCGACCGGGACGGGAAAGACGCTGCTTGCGCGAACGCTCTCTCGCATCCTGAACGTGCCGTTCGCCATCGGCGATGCAACGACGCTCACCGAGGCCGGCTACGTCGGCGAGGACGTCGAGAATCTTCTTCTGAAGTTGCTGCAGGCGGCGGACTTCGACCTCGACGCGGCACAGCGGGGCATCATCTACATCGACGAGATCGACAAGATCGGCCGCACGAGCCAGAACGTGAGCATCACGCGCGACGTCAGCGGCGAAGGCGTACAACAGTCCCTGCTGAAGATGCTCGAGGGCGTCGTCGCAAACGTCCCGCCACAGGGTGGCCGCAAGCATCCCGAGCAGCAGTACATCCAGCTGGACACCTCCAACATCCTCTTTATCTGCGGCGGGTCCTTCGTCGGGCTCGAGGAGATCGTCGCCCGCCGACTCGGCAAGTCCCGCATCGGCTTCCGAAGCGATCCCAATGGCCGCGGCCCCAAGATGCGAGAGGCGGAGCTACTCAAACAGGCCACGACCGAGGACATCCTCGAGTACGGCCTCATCCCCGAACTCGTCGGACGCCTCCCGATGGTGACGCCCCTGATGCCGCTGACCGAGGACGCGATGGTGCGGATCCTCACCGAACCGCGGAACGCGATCGTGCGGCAGTACGAGCACCTCTTCAGCCTCGAGACGGCGCGCCTGGAGTTCTCCGACGATGCCCTGCACCTGATCGCCAAGCAGGCCATGGAGCGCGGCACGGGTGCACGTGCTCTGCGGGCGGTCATTGACGCCATCATGCTCGACGTGATGTACGACCTGCCCGAGCAGGACAACCAGGACGCCCTCTACGTCGTCGATGCCGAAGGCATCGAGCGAGGCCTGGTGCTCTCGGCGATGTTGCAACCTGCCCCGCCGGCCAAGGAATCCGCCTGAACCAGTCCTCCCGTGGCCCCCGCCATGCATCCCATGGCGATGCTATAATGCGCCGCTCGCCCCCAATTTCGGGGGCAGGAGTTTCCCCATGCCACGCGTATGCCACTTCACGGGCCGTCGTACCAAGGTAGGACGCAGGATCCGCTATCGCGGCAAGCCCAAGTACCAAGGCGGCATCGGCCTGAAGGTCACGGGGATCACCAAGCGCACCTTCAAGCCCAACCTGCAGACCGTGCGGGCCATCGTCGATGGCGTCCCGCAGACGCTGCGAGTCTCGACCAAGGCCATCAAGCAGGGCCTGGTCGTCAAGCCGCTGAAGCGCAAATACGGCTGGACGCGCCAGCAGAAGCAGGCGCAGGCCTGACCTAGGACCCCCACGGGCGCTACCGCCATCGCGGTACGTCCGAAAAAAACCCGGCGTTCGTTTGACTGCGGGTCCCTCCCGCATAGTCTTGAGACAAGAGCGGCCGGCACACTTCCACGGGACCACCCTCCAGCCGCAGTGCGGCGGAATGGTCCAACACCGCCCAGTGTGCCGCTGATCAAGGACAATCCCATGCCCCTCCCTGGGGGGCGATCATGTGGACCTGCGGCGCAGCCGCGGCGACATCGATTATTGATGAGGCAGCATCTGGGCGATCCATCCGCAGAAAACACCGGCACCACGGAAGGGAGCGGTGGCACTTGGGCGGCAGGCATGGCAGATAGAACGGACATCGAGCGCGTTCGGGAGGCGACGGACCTCGTAGCGCTCATCGCAGAGCACATCCAGTTGCAGCCCAAGGGCCGCGAGTGGGTGGGGTTGTGCCCATTCCACGACGACCAGAAGCCGTCGATGACCGTCGTTACCCACCGCGAACACGCCTTCTACAAGTGCTTCTCATGCGGGGCGTCCGGGGACTGCTTCACCTTCATGCAGGAATTCCTAGGTCTGGAATTCGGCGAGGTACTGAGAACCCTCGCCGATCGCGCTGGCATCACGCTCAGCAACCGCCAGGTCGGCGACGAGGAAGGTCCGTCACGGCGATCACGCATGCGGCGCGCCATCGAGCGCGCCGCGGGCCTCTATCGCGATGCCCTCTCCGAGGGCCCACAGGGCGTGGCGGTGACCGCACAGCTCACCGACCGCGGGTTCAGCGCCGAGTCCATCGAGCAGTTCGGACTCGGATTTGCGCCAAGCGGCTGGGACTTCCTTGCATCGCGAATCGCAAGCAAGCCGGATGCCATCGAGGACTGCATGGCTGCCGGGCTCGTGCGTCAGCGCGACAGCGGCGGCCACTACGACGCCTTTCGGAACCGGATCATGTTCCCGATCCTCGACGAGTCGGGGAGTCCCATCGCCTTCGGCGGTCGCCGGGTCGACGAATCCGACGAGCCCAAGTACATCAACAGCCCCGAGACTGACCTCTTCCAGAAGTCGCGCACGCTCTACGGCATGCATGCGGCGCGACGCCCCATCATCGAGGCGAAGCGCGCCATCGTCGTCGAGGGATACACCGACGTCATCGCCTGCCATCAGGCCGGCCAGGCCAACGTCGTCGGGACGCTGGGCACGGCGCTGACGACGATGCACGCCAAGCGACTCTCGGACATCTGCGACGAGGTGATCCTGGTCTTCGACGGAGACGAGGCCGGCCGCCGCGCCGCGGATCGCGCCGTCGAGATCTTCCTGCAGCGACCCATCGATGTGCGCATCTGCGTGCTGCCCGAGGGCAGCGACCCTGCGGATCTCGCCGGCGACGCCCTCGACTCGCACGTGAATGTTGCAGTTGACGCGCTTTCCTTCAAGCTCGCTCGCCTCGACGCAGCCGTCGAGGACACCGACACAATGTCCGGCCGCCAGAAGGTGCTCGAGCATTTCATCGACGAACTGCATCGCCTCGGCCTCGGTGCGCTTGACGGCCTGCGGCGCCCGCTGGTGCTGGAGCACATCGGGCAGTTGCTGGACATCGACCTTACCCAGGTGGAGCAGCTTGTCGCCCAGCGCGCCCCTGCGGCGCAGCGGCCCCAGCAGACCGAGGCTCCCCAGGACTCGCGGAGCGTTCCTCGCAACCGCCAGCTCGCCGAACGGGAGTTCCTCTCGGTCATGATCTATGACCCCCTGGAGACCTCTGCGATGCTGCGCGAGCGGGGAGACGAGATCCCCTGCGTGGAAGACTTCGCGGACGAGGCTGCCAGATCCATCGCGGCAGTTGCCCTGCCGCGCGCCGTCCAGGGCACCTCCTGCCGGATGCAGGACCTGCTCGATGCGCTTCCTGCCGAGGACGCTCGGGACCTGGCATCGCGGCTCTACTTCGACGGCCAGCGCATCTGCGAGGCGACCGGCGGCATCGCTGCGGCGGTCACCGCGACGCTCAACGCGCTGCTGGCGGCGCTGCGCGGAGAAGCGATGGACGCCCGCATCAATCAGGTCCGTGCCATCGACGACAGGCAGGATCGAGCGAGGGCCGCCCAGGCGGCCCTGGACGACATTCGACGAGAGAAAACCGCCGGGAGCACATCGTGAGTGCGTCCTGGCACGGTGACAGAGAGACGAGGAGCGGCAATGCGCCTAGGATTGCCGCATGCTGCACGGTCCGAGGGACCGGTCAATAGGAGACCGACACGTGAGAGCACCTGCAATTGACATTCCGGCGATGCACCCGAGCCTGCACGGGCTGGTGACCGAGAGCGTGGATCGTGGCTGGATGAGCTACGAGGAGATCAACTGGGCCCTGCTTGATGAGAAGGTGGACCTGGAGCGCCTGGGTCATTTCCTCGTGCTGGTCAACCGCCTGTCGATCGAACTCGTCGGCGAGCTCAAGCGGCAGTCCCGCGGCTGGGGCCACTACAAGATCCCGCTCCAGACGAACCTGAAGTTCAAGCGGGACACGCCGTGGAAGGACGCCCTGCCGGCCTCCGCGGATCCCGACAGCAACGGGGACGAGGATCGCGGAAACCTTAAGATGAACGAGGACGTCGAACTCCTTGACGAGGCCGAGACCCAGGCCGTCATCGCGCAGGCGCTCGAGGAGACGTCCTCGCGCCGCATCGACGATCCCATCCGGATGTACCTGACGCAGATGGGTTCCATCCCGCTGCTGACGCGCGAGGAGGAGATCCTGCTCGCCAAGAAGATCGAGACGACCCGGATGGTCTTCCGCCGGCTCGTCCTCGAGTCCGACTACGCAGCTGGCAACTGCGTCGAGACGCTCGACCTCGTGCACGAGGGCAAGCTGCCCTTCGATCGCACGATGCGCATCTCGACGGCCGAGGAGAACGCCAAGCAGAAGGTCGCGACCCGGATTCCGGTGAACGTCGCGACTGTGAAGCTCCTCAGGGAGGCCAACGAGGCCGACTGGGCCACCATCGAGGCCGGTGGTCTCAAGAAGAAGGATCGCGAGCAGCTGCGTACTCGCATGCAGGTGCGGCGTCGCAAGATCGCCTCGCTCATCGAGGAATGCTGCCTGCGCACAGCGAAGATCCAGCCGCTGCACCGCAAGCTCCTGTCAATCGCCAAGAAGTTCCGTCAGATCGAGCGCGATCTTGCCAATGCCGGCAAACCTCGCAGCAAGGTCGACACCGATGACATCCTTGTAATGCGCGAGGAACTCAGCGGCCTGCGCGGACTCGTACTCGAGTCACCCGAGGAACTGAGCGATCGCCTGCGCAAGATCGAGGTGGTCTTCGAGGAGTACGACCAGGCCAAGCGCGACCTCAGCGGCGGAAACCTGCGGTTGGTGGTCTCGATCGCAAAGAAGTACCGCAACCGCGGCCTGCCCTTCCTTGACATCATCCAAGAGGGTAACACCGGCCTGATGCGGGCGGTCGACAAGTACGAGTACCAGCGTGGCTACAAGTTCTCGACGTATGCCACCTGGTGGATTCGACAGGCCATCACCCGCGCCATCGCCGATCACGCCCGGACGATCCGCGTCCCGGTACACATGATCGAGACGATGTCCAAGCTGCGGGCGATCCAGAAGCGACTGCTGCAGGCCGTCGGCCGCGAGCCCACGCTCGAGGAGATCGCCGAGGCGGCCGAGATGTCCATCGACGAGACCAAGCGGGTCATGAAGATCTCGCGCCACCCCATCAGCCTCGATCGGCCGGTGGGCGAGAGCGAGGACTCCCAGTTCGGTGACTTCATCGAGGACGACCGCCAGGAGGCGCCCACGGAGACGGCCACCAGCGAGATGCTACGGTCCCGGATCAACGACGTCCTCAAGACGCTCACCTACCGAGAGCGGGAGATCCTCAAGCTCCGCTACGGCATCGGTGACGGGTACACGTACACGCTCGAAGAGGTCGGCCGGATCTTCAAGGTCACTCGCGAGCGGGTACGGCAGGTCGAGTCGAAGGCGATCCGCAAGCTCCAGCACCCCGTGCGCCGGCGGCGACTGGCCAACTTCATCGACCAGCCCGAGGACCTCGACTGAGTCTCAGGGACAAGCCCCCCACGCCCCGATCACGGCCAGCAGGTCGGCCACGTCGACGATGCCGTCGGCATTGACGTCGCTGTCGCCGCCCGCTGCGCCCCAGTCACCGATCACGGCAAGCAGGTCCGTCACATCGACGATGCCGTCGGCGTTGATGTCGCCGTGGCAGTCGCTGCAGGCCGTCGGATCCGCGCACTCGCTTCCATCGCCGTGCCAGTCACCTCCGACGGCCGCGCAGTCCTCCTCGCCAAGATCAAGGCACCAGGAGCCCCCGCAGCAGGCTCCTTCCGGCTGGGGGCACTCGATCGATGCGCACGAGGTTCGGTCACCCTCGAAGGTGCCCGCGACGGCCAGACAATCCTCGGGTGAGACCGGCCCGATGCACGCGCCGCTCGGCAGGCAGCAGGCGCCTTCGGGGAAACAGGTGACGTCGTCGCACGCCGTCCCCTCTCCCATGTAGAGGCCATCGACGAGCAGGCAGGTGTCCATGTCAAACTCGATGCACGCGCCGGTATCTGGAATGCAGCAGGCGCCCACGCCTGTCCCGCACTCGATCTCCGCGCAGGTCGTACCCTGGCCCTGGAAGGCGCCGCCTGTGTTGTTGCAATCGACGATGTCCAGTTCCTGGCAGTTCATCCCTACGCAGCAGGCGCCCGGATCGCTGGTGCAATTGACGGGGGTGTAAGTCGCCCGCAGGACCCAGTCGCCACTTGGCGTGCAGAAGCCCGGGAGGTTAGCGAAGGATGTCCAGCCGCTGCCGCAGACGCAGGCGACGCCGTCGACCATGTTGATCCAGTTCTCCGTTGGGTAGTCCAGGCCGCTGGTGTCGGTGGCGGGGAACGCGTTGTGCGTCGCCGGCGGCGAACTGACACATGGTGTGCCGGGCTGGTTGTGCGCATCGACGCGGAACCCCACCGTGAATTGGCCAGTCCCGCTGTCGTTGTAGACGTAGATCTGATCCGGGTCGTCTGGATCGATGGTCACCGAGATGATGGTCCCGGTAGTGCCCGGCGGCATAACCAGGTGCGGCAGGATGATGTCGTCGCTGGAGTAGGAGGCGACGAGGGACCCGCTGGCAGGCGTGCCGTCCCAGACCATGACCGACCATTGCGTGGTCGTCTGGACCAGTGCGCCGCTGGTTGCGAAGAGCACCTCCATCAGGTCGATGCGAATGGGAAATTCGGAGGGGTCGACGTCAAAGGAGACGGCAAGCGTCTCGCCCTGGGCGAAGCCGCCCTGCAGGATGTATTGGCCGGGTCCGAAGTCGCTGTCAGTGCGCGCCACTGACTGCGGCGGACATGCTCCGCGAAGAGCGCCGCCATCGATGGATGTCGGCTCGAACGTCGCGCGAAGCGTGGTCGGTCGAGCAACCCGCACGTCAATTGGAGTGATCCGGTCGGCGTCGGCCGCCGCCAAGGCAAGTGCGCATAGCAGTACAACAGGCATCGCGCCTCCTTCACCCGTTCCCCACGCTTGATTGTCGAAGACGCCCGCGGCGCGGTCAAGCCATCATCGCGCAGTTTGCGCCGACAGGGCCAAGCAGACCGCCGAGAGCAGTTCCTCTGGCTCTGCAAGCCGCCCGACACCGTCACTGCGACACGCCTGCCAACCTTCCCCGGGGTCGACGATGATGAACCCGTCCGCCGTCAATTGGGCGAGGTTTCGCTGCGTTGCGGGCTGCTGATACATCGTCGCGTTCATCGACGGCGCCAGCAGCACGGGCGTAGCAACTCGATCGATCGCCGAGACGAGGAGGCTCACCGGGTCGTCGGTGTGGCCGTTGGCCAGCCGGGCGAGCATGTCCGCGGTGCATGGGGCCACCAGCATCGCATCGGCCTGGCGGGCGAGACGAATGTGCTGCGGATCGTCCCCTTCAACGTGGGTCCACTGGCTGTCAAAGACCGGCCGGCCGGTCAGCGACTGGAACGTCAGGGGTGCAACGAATCGCTGGGCCGCATCGGTCATCGCCACATCCACTGCGACAGAGGCCTGCGCCAGGGCGCTTGCAACATTGGCGAGCTTGTAGCAGGCCACGCCTCCACTCAACCCAAGAATGATTCGATGTCCAGCGAGGGCATCGCGCATCGCACATGCCTCAGTCATCGTAGTGGGCGGTGATCTTGTCCTGCATGATCTCCTCGATCACCAGCTCGATGTCCGAACGGCCATCGCGCTCCACGAGGGGACGGGCGCCCTCCAGGACCAACTCCCGGAGCCGTCGCTGGATAAGTGCCGTCAACTTGAAGCGGCCACCGCACTTGTGAACAATTTCGTCGCTGCGAAGCGCCTCGATCATGATCATGCTCCTGCCTGGAATGCCCCCCGGGAGACGTTCCACGGGCGACCGGGCAGTATACCCCCTTCCCCCTCCATCGTCGATGGAGCCGCTGCCTGTGGGTCGATACACTGGTGGATTCGCCTCCCGGAGAGCCGCTTCACGATGCGACGGTTCGTTACGCCACACCTGCGACGCATTGGCACCCGACTGCACCTCGGCCGGGACTGGTATCTCTACATCGTCGCGGCACTGATCGGGCTGCTGATGGGGTGTGCTGCGGTCGCCTTCATCTGGCCGCTGCGCCAGAGCGAGGCCTTCGCCGAGTACATGGGACACTCGCGCAGCGTCTGGTGGCTGGTGCTCCTGGCCCCGGCCCTCGGTGGCATGATTACCGGCGTACTCGTCACCTTCATGAAGAGCGACGGCGCCGGCCCGGGCGTGACGGCTGTGATTTACGCCGTTCAGCGTCGCAAGGGCCGCATGCCGCTTCGTCTGGGCTTGCGCAAGTGGCTCGCATCGACGGCGACGATCGGAACCGGTGGATCGGCCGGCGCCGAGGGCCCGATCGTGACGATCGGGGCCGTGGTCGGATCGACGGTCGCGCGGCTGCTGGGAACCGGCTCCCAGCACACCGGCACGCTCCTGGGATGCGGCGCCGCCGCTGGCCTCGCCTCGGTCTTCAACGCGCCCATCGCCGGCATCTTCTTCGTCATGGAGATCCTGCTGCGGGACTTCTCACTGCGGACGTTCACGCCCATAGTCATCGCCGCCGTCGTGGCGTCCGCCACCGCGCAGGGCGTGCTCGGTGATGCGGCGATCTTCGATGTCGGCGAGGGCTTCTTCCGGGATGGCGAGCAGTTTTCGGCGCTGCAGATTCCGACCTACCTGCTGCTTGGGCTCGCCTGCGGACTGCTGGGCGCCTGCTTCGTGCGCGCACTGGACTTCTCCGAGCAGCGATTCTCCGCGTCGAGCATCCCGCCCATCGCCCGCCCTGCGGTGGGCGCCCTGGGGGTGGGCATCCTGGGCGTGGGCATCATGTACCTGGCCGGCGACGGACAGGTGCCGGGCTTCATGGGAAACGGCTATCCCACGATCAAGCACCTCCTTGATCCAGCGCACTACTACGCCGAGGATACGCTGGTCGCCGCCGGCCCCCTGCTGATGGCGGTTGCTGCCCTGGCGCTTGTCAAGATCGTTGCCACGAGCCTGACCGTAGGTTCTGGCGGTGCAGGTGGCCTCTTCGCCCCCTCCTTGCTGGTCGGAGCCGCCACGGGCGCCTTCATCGGGTACTGCGTCAAGTCGCTGGGCTGGTTCCCGGACGGGTCTCCGGCGCACTTTGCTCTCGTGGGCATGGCGGCGATGGTCGCCGCGACCACACACGCGCCATTGACTGCGATCCTCATCGTCTACGAGGTGACGCAGAGCTACCAGATCATTCTCCCGCTGATGTTCGCGACGATCATCGCGACGATCGTCTCTCGAGGTGTCCATCGCCAGAGCGTCTACACGTTCAAGCTCGCGCGGCTCGGGGTCCGCATGGGGGCCATGAGCGACCTGACCGTGCTGCGACGGCTCACCGCCGACGACGTTGTACTTGAGGAACCGGTCATCGTCGCCCGCAGCGACGGCGGCCAACGGTTGATCGAACTCTCCGAGGAGGGGCAGGCAGCCGACTTCGTGGTGGTCAACGACCGCGGCCACTATTGCGGGATGATCACGTCTACCGACCTTCGCGCGGCGCTGGTCTATCGCGAGGCGGTGCCACTGCTGCAGATCAGTGAGATCCAGCGCAGCGATCTGCCCACCGTGCTGCCCGACGAGACCCTCGACATCGTCCTCGACAAGTTCTCGCGCAGCGATGTGGCGGCACTTGCGGTGGTCGCTGCAGATGGGGAGACCGTCGCTGGCGTCATCACTCGTACGCGACTCATGAATCGTTATCAGGCGGCGCTGCGGCGCGACGAGGAGTGATCGCCGTGGCCGACGCTACCTCATCACGCCTTGGACTCTCGCGATCACGACGAGTACGTCATCGCAGCGCTTTTCTGGCCGTGTACGCGGGTGGACAGCGCCGCGAGGCGGGCCCCCTGCTCGTACACACCCTCCCCAGCCAGCGCACCTGGTCGCGGCTGGGGCTGAGCGTGCCGCGACGCGTCGGCACGGCTGTGGCACGCAATCGAATCAAGCGGCTGCTGAGAGAAGCGTTTCGCCTCGGCCAGGAGGAGTATCCAGGGGGCTACGATGTCATCATCGATGTGCGGCCACACGCCCCGCTTGCAATCGATGCATACCGCGACCTACTGGGGCGGGCACTGGGGCACCTTCACGAGCAATGGATCAACACGTCCAACGCGACCGCGGACTGATCACGGCATCTCTCGTGCTCGCCGTGCGCGGCTACCAGATGACGCTGCGGCACTTTCTAGGTGGCCAGTGCCGGTTCCTGCCCACGTGCAGCGACTACGCCATCGAGGCGCTGCAGACCCACGGTGCCGTCCGCGGATCCTGGCTGGCCGCCTGGCGCATCCTGCGATGCAATCCCTGGGGCGGATGCGGGCACGATCCGGTGCCGGATCGCAGCTAGCGGCTACTGGCCATAGACGACTCGATTCGTCACCCTCCCGACATCTTCGATCGACACCTCGACCTCGTCGCCGTCTCCCAGGAACGACGGTGGCGTCCGCGCCGTCCCAACGCCTTCGGGGGTGCCGGTGAGAATCACGGTGCCAGCCAGCAGCGTCATTCCCTGAGAGAGTTCGGCGATCAACTCCGCCACCGATCGCTCCATCATCGCCGTCGATGCCTTCTGCACGAGCTGACCGTTGACGCGCGTTCGAAGCACAAGGTTCTGCGGATTAGAAACGGCCTCTGCCGATGCGATCGCCCCCATGGGGCAGAACGTGTCGAAGCTCTTGCCACGCATCCATTGCCCGCCGCTTCCCTCTCGCTGCCACCAGCGGGCCGTGACGTCGTTGGCCGCGGCATACCCGTGGACGTGGTCCAGCGCTACGTCGACCTCCACATCTCGACAGTTCTCGGCGAGGATCACCGCGAGCTCGCCCTCGTAGTCGACCTGGGTTCGGTCCTGGCAGATCGCTGGAATGACGATCGCATCACCGTCGCCGATGACCGACGCGGGGTTCTTCATGAACACGACCGGATGATCGAGCGGCTCTCCGCCCATCTCCCTGCGATGGGCTGCGTAGTTTCGGCCGATGCACAGGATGGCAGGCGGCCTGTTCACTTGCGGTCGATCGTCGCGCTTGGGTCGCGCTCCTCGATGTCCCGTTCGCGGCGGGCTCGCTCGGTGGCCAAGTGCAACCGCCATGCCTGCAGACCCGGCGGCTCAGCGAACGCCTGCTCCAGGGGAATCTTCCGAGCCAAGGGGTGCGAGTTGTACTGCCGGAGGAGTGCTGGGATCATTCGATCGTAGACACGCGGACGCAGGCCCGGCTCGAGCTGGTCCACCCCGGACCAGATGGCCATGCGCTCCTCCATGGGAACCGTCGGGTCGATCATCAACTGCTCGAATGTGATCTGCGCGCTCGACTCAAGCGCACCGATCAGGTCCCTGATGCGGCCCGTGCCAAACTTCGTGGTGTAGTTGAAGTACTCGTTTCCCTTGAAGTGCGCGGTGACCTGGTCTGCGAACGCGACGGCATCCCGGTAGACCTCGGGGCGATCCTGCCCGATGCCCATCCGGAAGGCGTACCGAAGGGACGCGGCCACATCGCTGACGGCCAGCATGGGCTGCCGCGCATACTCGCCGACGGTCTTGTTACGCACCCAGACGTCAAGCGGTACCGCGTACATCGTGTTGGGCGGCGTCGCCCCGCGACCGAAGTAGGCATCGAGGTGATCGAGGAGCGCCGCTGCCCGGTCCGTCTCGCCCTGGCGGTACCACTCTCGAACCGCCGAACCGAGGAAGTTCTTGAGAAACGCGGTGAAGGTGTCGCTCCCGGCGCCCCGCACGTAGAAGTGCCGGCGATAGAGGTCATCCCAGAGTCCTTCGCGATTCTCGTCACCGATGATTGCATCGATGAAGCGCGGATCCGGAAATCGCCCGGGGACCTCGCTGGCGAAGGGGTCGTACCGCACGCGACCGCTGCGCGCGAGGGCCTGCAGGGCCTGCAACTGCATGCGATCAGTATTGATGACCTTGTAGATCTCGTCGCTCCGGAATCGCCCCTTGCCCACCTCCGCGCCGCGGCGGCCCCAGTAGAGGGCGTGCGCCTGCGGGTGCCGCCAGTCGATAGGACCGATGTCCCGCGTGAACTCGTACATGAGTTGCGGGTCCATGTTGAGTTCGTCCTTGAGGATCTCCTTTCGAATCGCCGCCACGAGTGTCGGCCACGCCCGGGCGTACGCCGGATCGCTCGCCAGGTCATCGAGCGCGTTGAAGTAGGGAGAATTCGCCCGTACCGCATCCTCGAGCCCGAGTTCCCTGGCAATGGTCGAGTGACGCAGGATCGCCTCTCGCTGCGCCATGTCCTCCAGGAGACTGCGGCCCAGTACCTCGGTGTCACCATCTCGAAACTGTGGCAACTCCGCCTCGAGTCGCCCGGCGAGCTCATCGACCACCGCGTCGACGCGCCTCGCCTCTGCCGTCGTCCGGTGTGCGTCGGCGACCACCTTCATCCATGCGGTTCGGTCATCCCAGGACTGCGGGGGCGAACCGAGCAGATCGTGCCACTCCTCGGCGAACCGTCGCTTGTAGTAGAGATGGGCGTCGTCGCTGTTTCCATCGAGCTTGTGCGCGAAGAAGAAGGAGAGTTCCTTGTGCAGGACCATGTCGTTGGGGTTCTGTCGCAGCCCCTTCTCTCGCAGCAGCCGGATTCCGGCATTGACCCACTCCCATCGCTCCTCGACCGTGTGGGTGGCGACCGAGACGTTGTAGGCCATGTTGTGCGCGTGGAAGACCCACACCTGGCTGAAGCGCGGCTGCAGTTTCGTAATCAGATCCGCCAGCGCCATGACCTCGTAGAACTGGCCCGCATCCTTCATGCGGTTGATCTTGATCCAGAGGTAGTCGACAATCAGGCCCCGGATCGCACCGACGGACATCCCGAGCGTGTTGACCCACGTCGGGACTCCCTCCACGGCGCGGTTGGTGTATCGCAGCGTGTTGCGCTCTGACTCACCGATGAGGCCCGGCAGCATGACACCGCCACCTGCAATCGCGGCGATGCCCAGCACTGAGGCGCCGAGTTGCACGAGTCGATCGCGCCTCATCCGCCACCGCTGTAAATGGCGAGTTGACGCCGACGCAGCACGAGCGTGCCCGCGAGGAGCGCCGCACCGCTCCAGAGCACCCCGATGACGAGCCCGCCACGCATGACGGCGCCCCAGGGGACCAAGAGCCCCTGCACGAGCCGCTGCGTGGGCTGGTAGTTCCCGAATCCCTCCAGCACGAAGACCAGGAGGGACGCGATGCCGCGTATGACGTTCTCGAACGCCCATTGGATGACCTGGCCGACGCTACCGAAGTCCACACTTGCCGTCGCCGGGGGCACGTAGAGTTCCAGCGACTCGGCAAGCCACGGGGCAAGAGTGCCGCTGGCGAAGATCGTGAACGTTGCCAGGCACGCGACGGGGAAACTCAGGAAGGTCGCCGCGGCGAGTCCCAGCGCAGCGAGGAACGCGAGTTTCACCCAGAGCACAAGTACGGCGCGCAGGAAGTTCGGCTCGAAGTCACCGGCGCGGTACAGCAGCTCCAGTCCACCGGGATCGAAGCTCAGAGCGCCGCGACCGGCCAGGTGCGGTGGCGGCTGATAGAGATTGAAGACGGACACGCGAAGCACTCCGTCCTCGCCGATGAAACTCGCCGGGATCAGTGTGACGTGGGTCATCGTCGGGACGTAGGTGGAGACCTGCCTCGTGGCGGGATCCTCGTTGTAAACGAACCCCACTCGGAACGTGTCATGTTCACTGCTGTCGCGAATGAAGAAGCGATAGCGGATGGCGATGGGCGCGCCCATGCGCCGCGCCAAGCCAAGCCCATCGAACTCGTAGGTTCGATGGAAGGAGTCGCCCTGCTGCATCGGCGGAATCGAACGCTGCGATGCGAGGTACTGGTCCTGCATTTCATTGCGGATCCTGCGTCGCAGCGGCAGGGCAAGATCCTCGTTGCCTCGCACCTCCGGATCAGCCTCGATGAGGGTCGTCACGCGCGCGTCGAGCTGCTCGCCCGTGAGCAGCTCAAACTTCGGCGACGCGGACACGCGCGCCGTCAGCACCTCCTCGTCGACGGCGAGGCGATCAAGTTCACCCTGCATTCCACTTGCCACCGGCTGCATGCGCAGGTACTGGAGATAGATGAAGATCCCGAGGCAGGCGACGGCCAGGATTGATCCGTTAAGCGCCACGAGCCCCAGCCACTTGCCCAGGAGGTAGCGACCGCGCCCAACGGGCTTGGTCACCACCTGCCAGATCTGGCGGTCACGAATCTCGAAGGCGACCGTCGCGCATGCAAGCAACACCGTCAGGCATGCGGCAATTGCAAATGTGGCGCCCAGGCCACGGCTAATCATGGTCTGCACACGGTGGCGTAGCGGCGAGGCCGGATCCAGCCAGAACGGGATCAGTGGAAGTACGACCAGGAGGACCGCGATGAAGGCCAGGGAGAGGCGAGTGCGTGCCGCTTCCATAAGCAGCCCGCCGGCCACCGCCGGCACCTGCCGCGGCGACGAGACCAGCAGTCGCATGAGGCGCAGCATCAGCGCAAACGTGTATGCCAGCACCCCGGTCCCCACCACCGCCAGCGCAAGTCCATCGGCCCCGAGCCATCGCAACGTCGCCCAGCACAGCAGCGTGCCGAAACCGGCGTAGATGGCAATTGGCAGCAGGCCCAGCCATGTCGCCATCAGCCCCCACGCGAGTGCTGCGGCGGCGACCAGCCAGGTCGTGCCGGGACTGCGCAGCAGCCATCGCGGCAGCCACGAGGGTATCTCGCTCTGCACCAGCAGCCAGGTGAGCGTGGCGGGATCAGAGACTCGGCCGGCCTCGTCCAGGACGGGAAGTCCCCGCAGTCGCTCGTCGCCGATGCGGCGTCCGTCGAACTCGATGAACCCGGTCTCAGCGAGGACCTCGCCGACGATCCGCTGATCCTCGCCGCTTAGGAGATCGAAGATTGCGCTTCGGTCAGTGTGCAGCCGACTGCTTGCAAGCAGCACCGGGATGACCGCAGCCAGCACGGCCCCCGTCCAGAGCACGCTCAGGAGCACCCTGGCCCAGCGACGATCCTGCACGCGCAGGATCGCGCGGTGGCAGGCGCGCAGCAGCCTCACGGCTCGTCCGTCTCCTCGTCTTCGCCCTCGCCGATGAGCGAGTCGATGACGGATGCGTCCACGTCCGTCGGTGGCTCAATGTCACTTGTTGCCTCTCGGACCCGAGGAGGCGCATCCTCCTCCTCCTCGGAGACCAGGTCCTCGACGACCGTGTCCGCCTCGGTCGGAACAACCTCGTCCTCGTCGATTGCCCGGGACTTCTCAGCTCCTGCGCGCTGCTCGACGAGTTGCTCGATGAGCTCCTCGCCCTCCTGATCTGCGCGGAGGAATGACGCCGTCTGGCCACCGTGTACGGCGCCTGCGGTCTGAGTCTGCTCGCGACGGGCGTCCTCGACGATCTGGATGAAGTACGCCTCAAGCCGCTGCCGCGGCTGCTCGATCGCGTCGATCCCGGTTCCCTCTGCTTCCTCGAGCACCCGCTCGATGCGCGCAATCGTGTCGTCGCTGGTGACGCGCGGAATCCTCAGGACCGTCTGGCTACTGTCAAGCAGCAGTTCCTCAGCGCTGCCCTCGGCGCGAATGCGTCCCCCATAGAGGATCACCATGCGGTCGCAGACGTCCTCGACATCCGCAAGCAGGTGCGAGCTGAGCAGGATGGTCTTGCCGCGGCGGCGCATCTCCAGCAGCAGGTCCTTCACCTGCCGGGTGCCTATGGGATCGAGGCCACTGGTCGGCTCATCGAGGATGAGGAATTCCGGGTCGTTGATGAGCGCCTGTGCCAGCCCGATGCGGCGCATCATCCCCTTGGAGAACTCGCCGACCGGGCGATGTCCCACCTGGGAGAGACCCACCATCTCCAGCAGTTCCTCGGTGCGGCGCCTCCGCGTGGCTCGATCGAGACCGAAGAGCCTGCCGTAGTAGTCAAGCGTCTCCCGCGAGTCGAGGTACTGGTAGAAGTAGGACTCCTCGGGCAGGAACCCGATGTGCCTCTTGATTGCCACGTCATGTGGATCGCGGCCGAAGACCTGCAGCCTGCCGCGAGTACGGTTAAGCAGCCCGAGAATCAGCTTGATGGTCGTGCTCTTGCCGCTTCCATTGGGGCCCAGCAGACCGAAGAGCTCGCCGCGCTCGACATGGAACGAGATCCCGTCGACGGCACGGGCCTTGGATCGCATCCAGAAGTCCTTGAAGATCTTCGTGAGCCCATGGGCATCCACGATGCGGTCGCCACCTGCGGCACGCGCCATGTCGTTATCGCTTCCTGCCCGAGACCGACCCATCGTCGATGTTGAGCTCGCGGGATGGACCTTCCAGATCGATCTCACTTGCACGCAGGACGAAGGGGTTGGCCAGATCAATGCCCGAGGTGAGCGCCTCGAACTCGCGCCGCTGCAGGTCAAGGCGGTGCCGCAGCTGCTGCACCGAGTCAAGCCCCCGAATATCGATCCGCACGCCGCCCACGTGCTTTGGCACGTACATGACTTCGATGTCCTGCCGACCGATGACGCTCTTGAAGGCACCGAGCCAGCGATCCCTCACGACGAGATTTGGGTGCTCGCGGAAGGTGGGCAACAGGCTCGCAAATCGCTGGTAATCCCGGCCAAGGGTCGTCTCTACCTCGCCGCGGTATCCGGAGGCCGCGCTGATGTAGTTAGCGGCGGTTCCAGAGACGCGGTCGGACCCGAGCATCTCATTGATGGCGCCAAGTGCAGCCGTCCTGTCAGCCGCGTCGCCGACATCGACGCTTCGCTCGTAGGCGTCGATCAGGTCGACCAGCGCCTGGTATTCGCTGCCGGCGGCGCCGATGAGCAATTCGCGGGCCTCGCTTGTGGCGCGCTCGACGGCGGTCTGGGCCTCAACGCGAGCCTTGTCGAACTCGCTGTATGACTTCTGAATGAACAGCGGCGGCCTCGGTTCCGCTGGCAGCGCCACGTCGACGATGCGAATCCCGCAGTCGAGGCCACTGAGCGTTGCCTGCGCGGTGATGCGCAGCGTGTCTCGGAGCTGCTCAAGCGGCTGGTCAAGGAACTCCTGCAACGGAGCCCGTCCGGCAACACGCACTGCCGCCTGTTCCAGAGCCAGCTGCACGAGATCCTCGCCGAGGGAGTCGGGCACGGTTCTCGCGTAGCGGACCGGATCGACGACCTCCCAGGTCGCCGAGATCTGCAGGTGAGCAAGTTCTCCGTCAGCCGTCACGAGCGATCCATCGCGGCCCGGCTGCAAGCCATCACGCGCCCTGGCCTTCTCGATGCGCTGTTCCGGCGAGAGCCTCGCGTCGATGCGGGGCATGAAACTCGATCGATCTGCCGCCTGGCGATTCTCAGCCCAGAAGACCTCGAATCCACCGATGGGCGCAGGCCACGTCGCCTTCAGCCCCGGCTCTAGGCCCTGGCCATTGATGGCGCCGAAGACCGTGGCCACTCCGCTCTGGCCATCCTCGATCGATCGGAATCCCGAGATCACGTAGAGCACCACCAGCACGACCATGACCGCCTGCACGGCGCGGAAGCTCAGTCGAAGCGAGTCGGCAAGCGACTTGTGCGCCGTGTCCATCGCCTCGCGGAGCTCGGCCTCGGGGCCGACGCCGCCCTCAACGACGAACCTCGCGGACGCTGCACGACGCGGCTGTCCCTCCTCGATGGGTCGCTCGTCGATCACTGGCCGACCACCTCTCCGCTAGGCTGCGGAATGCCGAATTCATCGACTGCGGTGTCGAGTTCCATCAGATGCCAGGGCGCCATGTCCGTCTCCAGGATGACCGTCGTGTTGTCGGCCAATGCCAACTCGAGGGCGTCCAGCCAGGCCAGGAAGATGGCCAGTTCCTCGTCTCGGCCCATCTCCTCGAGGTACTCGGCCGCCTGAGCCTCGCCCTCTGCGCGGATCTCCTCGGCACGCTGGGACGCGAATGCCTGGATCCGATCGCGCTTGGCCCGGGCGCTTGCGCGAATGGCCTCGGCGTCCGCAAGGCCACGGGCACGTTCATTCTCTGCGAGCGTGTCGCGGCGGGCCTGCATGCGTTCAAGCACGGCCGTGGTGGTCTTTGGAGGCAGCAGCAGGCGCGTGATCCCGATGCCCACCGGCTCAACGCCCGATGCCCGCAGCGTCTCCAACCGCGCCAGAATGTCCTGCTCGGCCTCGGCAAGCTGGTTTGCGGCGCCGGTCAGGTCCTCAAACGTGTAGGCGCTGAGCGCCGAGAGCGCGTCACGCAACTGGCCGTCGATGGCAACCCCCGCCGCGTCCATGGAGGGGTACGCCCGGAAGAAGGTCAGCGGTCCGGACCCATCCGCATCGAGTCGCCAGAGGACATACGCCTTCACGACGATCTGTTGGCCGTCGGCCGTCTGCAACATCTCCTGAGGCGATTGGCGGACCTTCAGTCGCGTGTCGAGCAGCGTGACGCTGTCGGCGTAGCACGGCGAGCCGAAGCGGAGCCCCGCGTCTCGAACGAT
>CAZKTE010000018.1:0-27228 GCA_964555625.1 uncultured Isosphaeraceae bacterium
CACGGCGGGGCGCCCGCGGAGCTCGCATCACTCCAGACCGCGGCGGTCATCGGACTGGCACCTGACCTCGGTGGTCGCACCGACGCCAGCTCGATTGTCGCAGCGGCACTCGGCATTCCCGTCGTAGTGGGCTGCAAGTCAGTGGCCGAGGAAGTCAATGACGGCGACCTGCTGATCATCGACGGAAAGACCGGCACCGTCACGATCGACCCGGATGAGCAGGCGATCGCGTCTGTACGTCGAAACATCGAGCAGCTTGAGACCTATCGCGCCAGCGTGCAGGAGCTCGCCGGTGAGGCCTCCATGACGGCCGACGGCGTCCCGATCCATGTGCTGGGAAACATCGAGTTTGCGCACGAGATCGAGCAGGTCATCGCGATGGGCGGCGAGGGCGTGGGCCTCTACCGAACCGAGTTCCAGTACCTCACGAGCCATGAGATGCCCACCGAGGAGGAACTCGTCGAGGAGTACGTCTCGGCGCTGACCCGCCTCGAGGGTCGCATGCTGACGCTGCGCACCCTCGATCTTGGCGCCGACAAGTACACCCAGCAGCAGCAGTCCGAGCCGGAGCGAAACCCATTTCTTGGACTGCGGTCGATTCGCTACAGCCTGCAGAATCAGGAGATGTTTCGCACGCAACTGCGGGCGATCGTTCGCGCATCGGCCCATGGGAAGTTGCGGGTGATGTTCCCGCTGATCACCACCATGAACGAGCTGCGGCAGGCCAAATTGATCTTCTCCGACGTCATCGAGGAGTGTGGCGACGAGGGCATCGAGTTCGATCACCAGATCGCCGTGGGCATGATGGTCGAGGTGCCAAGTGCCGCCCTGATGGCCGCGACCTTCACCCAGGAGGTCGACTTCTTCTCGATCGGCACGAACGATCTGATCCAGTACACGGTGGCGGTGGACCGCGGAAACGAGCGGGTCGCGAGCCTGTACACGGCCGCCAATCCCGCCGTGATCAAGCTCATGAAGGCCGTTATCAGGGCTGCACGCCGCGGAGAGGTCGAAACGAGCCTCTGCGGCGAAATTGCCGGTGATCCCACCTACACTATGCTCCTGATAGGCCTCGGCCTTCGAAACCTGTCTCTGGTGCCCTCCCAGATACCAGCAATCAAGCAGGTGATCAGAAAGGTCGATATTGCCACATGCGAGCGTCTTGCCCGGAAGGTCGGGTCGCTTGATTCTGATCGGAGGATCCTCGCGACCCTCCGTGCTGAGCTGAACGAAACCGTGCCGGAGTCCCTTGGTGGTTGGTCCACCGAGCAGGCGGAGCCGGCATGACAATTGGACACTGGTCACCGGGTGACGCGCGCCGAAGGAGCAGCGCGCCCCGTTGACCGACCGAGCATCTGGGCGGAGGCCACGCCATCGCCCGACCACGCGGACCGCGGCGCCTGCCCGCTCCTTGAACAGGGGAACCGGTGATACCGGTGGTTCTCGACCTCGCATGACGCGTTAGCGGCGCGAGGTCCATTCCCGCTCGGTCTCATGCCTTGATCGGAGCAGGACACAATGGCAACGCGCAAGCGCAGGAGCACGACCAAGTCGTCGCCGCGCGAAATGATGATCGTCAACGACGAACCGGGTGTGGAATGTCGCATCGCGATCCTCGTCGACGGCAAGCTCGATGAGCTCTACACGGAGCGCACGAGCCAAGCTACGAGCGTCGGAAACATCTACAAGGGGCGCGTCATCAATGTCGAGTCGGCCATCCAAGCCGCCTTCGTCGACTACGGCGCGCCGCAGCGGGGATTCCTCCACATCACGGACGTCCACCCCAAGCATTTCCCGGGCAAGGGCGAGAAGGAGCGCGTAGGCAAGAAGATCGCCCGCCGTGCCCGCCCCCCGATCCAGGACTGCCTTAAGAAGGGTGACGAGATCCTCGTGCAGGTCCTCAAGGAGGGACTGGGCACCAAGGGTCCTACGCTGACAAGTTACCTGTCGATACCTGGACGCCTCGCGGTCATGATGCCCTACATGGACAAGGTCGGCGTCTCGCGTCGCATCGAGGACGACGACGAGCGCAAGGCCATGAAGAAGAAGCTCGATGACCTCAATCTCCCAGAGGGATTCGGCTTCATCCTCCGCACGGCGGGCATGGACAAGACCAAGACGGAGATCAAGCGCGACATCGCCTACCTCCTTCGCCTCTGGAAGGTGATGGAGAAGCGGATCGACGGCGTGGGCGCGCCCTGCCCGCTCTACACCGAGTCGGACCTGTTGATTCGGACCATTCGCGACATCCTCCGGCCGAGCATCGAGGCAGTCGTCGTCGACTCGCAGAGCGGCTACGAGCGGATATCAGCGTTTCTGAAGGTGTCGGCGCCACGATCCACGCGGCAGGTCGTTCGCTACGGGAATACGGCGCCGATCTTCCACGCCTTCGACATCGAGGAGCAGATCGAGCAGATTCATGATCGCGAGGTCTCGCTTCCCAGCGGTGGACGCCTGGTCATTGACCAGACCGAGGCACTGGTGGCCATCGACGTCAACAGCGGCCGAAGTCGTTCCGCTCGCGACAGCGAGACGAATGCCTACCGTACGAACCTCGAGGCGGCCGACGAGATCTGCAGGCAGCTGCGGTTGCGCGATCTGGGCGGCCTGATCGTCAATGACTTGATCGACATGAACTCCGCGTCGCATCGGCGCAAGGTCGAGGAGACTTTCGAGGCAAACCTCGAGCGGGACCGCGCACGAAGCAACACGCTGCCCATCAGCAGATTCGGCCTCCTGCAGATGACCCGTCAGCGCATGCGACCGAGCGTGCTCGACAGCCACTACGTCGGCTGCGTGCACTGCGACAGCCGTGGGCAGGTGAAGTCACCGGAGGAGGTTGCCTCCGAGGCGACCCGCCATGCTGGCTGGCTGCTCTGGCACGAGCGGATCCACCGCGTGGAGATCGCCTGCTCGCCGGCCGTGGCCACCGTCATCGTCTCGTCCAAGCGGCGTGAACTCGATCGCTACGAGGACACGCTTGGAAAGCGAGCGGTGGTGCGTGTCAGCATGTCTATCGCGACCGATCGCGTGGCCTTCTTCGCCTATGACGATCGCGGTGGCGACGTTGATCCCGGGAGCCTCCCGAAGTCGGCGGTGCCCACTCTGAAGCAGTTGATCGCCGCGGAGGCGGACATCAACCACGAGGACGATGTCGAAGAGAGCACCAAGGAGGGCAGCGGTCGCAGGCGAGGTCGCCGTCGCGGGCAGCGCAAGCCGCCTGCCGCGGACGCAACGACCATCGCACTCAGCGACGACTTCGAGGAGGAGCTGGCGGCGCTTGCAGCCCCGGCCCAGGAGGCCGAGCGCAAGCCCAGGCGCAGCCGGGGCGGCAGAGGCCGTGGCAAGAAGCAGGAGGAGCAGCAGACGCCGTCGTCCGAGCGGGTTTACGAGTTAGCTCGGCGGGTCGGTTCGACAAGCAAGGACGTGCTTGAGTGCTGTCGCAAGGCGGACATCGAGCTCAAGAACCACATGTCGACCATCGCCGGGGACCTCGTGACGCGCGTCGAGCGGCTCCTTGGCGGCGACGACGAGGAAGAAGCGGCCCCGAAGAAACGACGACGACGCCGTGGACGACGCGGCGGACGCCGCCGGCGTCGCGGCCGCGGTCAGCGCAGCGAGGAGACCACCGACGGCCAGGAACAGGCTTCAGGTGACGAGGTCGTGGCCGAGGCGGCCACGAAGGAGAAGCCCTCCTCAAGGCGGTCGTCCTCCAAGAAGAAGACAGCCGAGAAGGCAGAGCCGAAGAAGAAGACCTCGCGGCGCCGACGCTCCCGCAGGACCGCCAAGAAGGACGGCGACGGGAAGGCCATCGAGAAGGTTGCGACGAAGGTCGAGCCCAAGCCGCGACGATCGCTCTACGGGGCCGGTCGTCGCACGGTGACCTCTTCGGAGGCCAAGCAGGCAAGGGACTCGGCAGAGTGAGTCGCCGGATCTTCCTGCTGGGTTCCACCGGGTCGATCGGACGAAGCACGATCGAGGTGGTCGAGCACCTGCGCGAACAGCATGGCGAGGACGCTCCGCGCATCGTCGCGCTCTCAGCAGGCCAGAATGCGGATCTGCTTCTCGAGCAGGCACGCCTACTCGGCGCGGACTTGACGGCGATCGCCAGCGAGGATGATCGCATGACCTGCTGCGGCGAGCAGGCTGCTGCGACCCTGGTACGCGAGCATGCCCGGGAGGGCGACCTGGTGGTCGCGGCGATCGTGGGCGCCTCTGGCATCGCGCCTGTCCTGACGGCGATCGAGCAGGGGTGTGATGTCGCACTAGCCAACAAGGAGTCCCTTGTTGCTGCCGGCACACTGGTCATGTCCGCGGCGGCTGCCCGCGGCGTGCGGGTGCTGCCCATCGACAGCGAGCATTCGGCGATCTTCCAGTGCCATGCGATTGAGGATCGGTCGGCAATTGCGCGGGTCGTTCTCACGGCCAGCGGCGGGGCGCTGCGCGACATGCCCGTGGATGAAATGGGGGATGCGAGCGTCGAGCAGGTCCTGGCCCATCCGACGTGGAACATGGGCCCGAAGGTGACCGTCGATTCTGCCTCCCTGATGAACAAGGCTCTGGAGATCATCGAGGCGCACTGGCTCTTTGGCCTCGAGAGCGAGCGCATCGACGTACTCATTCACCCCCAGTCGATCGTACACGGCATGGTCGAGTTCGCTGACGGCTCGATGATCGCGCAGCTTGGCGCGCCGGACATGCGCCTGCCCATTCAGCACGCCATCACCTGGCCGCGGCGACTGGAGGGATGCGGGACGAGGGTCGATCTCCAGATGCTCTCGTCGCTGGAATTCCGTGCCCCGGATGAAGATCGCTACCGGGCCCTGCCGCTGGCGCGGGGGATCATCGATCGTGGCGGAACGGCCGGGGCGATCTTCAATGCCGCAAACGAGGTGGCCGTGGCGGCATTCCTGCAAGGCCAGCTTCCATTCGGGTCGATCATGCATATCGTTGAGCAGGTCCTGCGAGATGTGGAGGCCACGCCCGCAGCGGATCTGGAGTCGGTCATGGCGTCCGATGCGCGAGCGCGTGTCGCCGCGTCCGAGGCGATGGGGGCCGCAGTGCAGCGAGACTGAGGGAGAGAAATGGGACTCGACACGCTCGTCAATCTTTCGCTGATCATCCTTGGCTTCGGCTTCCTGATCTTCGTGCACGAACTTGGCCACTTCATGGCCGCCAAGTGGGCGGGCATTCGCACCGAGTCGTTCGCCGTGGGAATGGGACCGGTCCTGCTTTCCTGGCGCAAGGGCGTTGGCCTGTGCGCTGGATCCACGCGGCGGGCGCTGGTGGATCGCTTCGGCGAGGATGCTCCCGAGATGTCCGACGACACGCTCGCGGCGCGCGGCGTCGGCGAGAGCGAGTACTCCCTGCGAGCGCTGCCCATTGGCGGCTTCGTGCGCATGCTCGGCCAGGATGACGCGGATCCATCGGCTACCAGCGATCACCCTCGTAGTTTCAACAGTTGCCCGATCGGGCGGCGAATGGTCGTGGTCTCTGCCGGCGTCGTCATGAACATCATCGCCGCGGCGTTGCTCTTCGTGTACAGCTTCGCTGTGGGCGTGCGATTCGACGCGCCCATCATCGGCGAACTCCTGCCGGGATCGCCGGCCGCCACTGCCCTGGCGGTGGGCCACGATGACGTGCGACTGGAAGCGGGGGACCGGGTCGTGTCGGTGGACGGTACGCCGGTGAGGACCTTTACCGACGTCCACGTCGCCGCGGCCATGGCGCATCGCGACGCGTCACTGCACGTGGAAGTGGCGCGGGGGGACAGCCGCTACGAGTTCGACATCACGCCCACGAGCATCAGCGAGCCTGGGCTGTTGGAGCTCGGGATGGTGCCAGCTTCCTCGACGACGCTGCCCAGCGGCCGAAGCGACGTTGAGATTCGTCAATACCTCCAGGGCACCGACCTAGCCGAGCAGGGCATCGCACCGGGCATGACGATGCTCGCGGCCGGGAGCGGCGATGACCTGCAGGAGGTCGAGACCTGGGAGGCGTTCGACGCGGTCGTGCAGGCAGGACAAGGGCAGGCGGTCTACACCCGATGGCGATCCGGCGATGGGACGCTGGACGCGACGATCGAGCCGCTGCCGGTCTTCGCGGTGATGCGGATTCCTGATCTTCCTGGCGCGTCAATGCAGAACTTTGAGCGTGGCATGCTGGGCATGTCACCACTGGTGCGGATTGTCTACGTGGTGGAGGGTGGGCCCAGCGACGGCGTGCTCCACGAAGGGGACCTCGTGCTTGGCGCCGGGGACATCCAGTACCCGCGGATGGGCCAGTTGCGAAACGCGCTGGATCAACGCGGTAGCGGTGATCTGGCGATGGTCGTGCAGCGCGACGGACAGCGCATGCAGATTGAGGCCAAGACACGAGGCGGGCGCCTAGGCGTCGTGCTGGTGGATGCGTGGGAGACGCCCATCCTCGCAGAGCCGCTTGTGCAGACGGTGCAGGTGAGGGGCGAAGACCTGGTGGCTCAGGACACGCCCATCGCCGGCGCGCAGCTGCTTGGCGGGTCCACGGTGATCGCGATCGCCGGACGCACGGTCAATTCCTGGGCACAGATGCGCGATGCGATCATCGACGCCGCAAGTCGCGGGCCGGACATGGAGCTGGAGGTTGTCAATCCGACATCGGGCCAGGAGACCGTGTCCATTCCCATCGCGGTGTCCGAGTCAGCGGCCGCGGGTCTGGCGGATCTCGGCTGGACGACGCCGCTGGTGAGTCAACTCTTCGAGCCGCTCTACGTCACGCGAAGCAGCAACGGAAACCCGCTGCAGGCGCTGGCGATGGGCGTCGACGAGACGTGGAACATGACGGTACTGACCTATCTGACGATCGATCGCCTGCTGCGTCGCACCGTCGGGGTCGAGCAGTTGCGTGGCCCCATCGGCATCGTGCACATCGGCTCGCGCATCGCAGATCGGGGCATCAGCTACCTGTTCTTCTTCCTGGCGATCATCAGCGTGAATCTCGCGGTCCTGAACTTCCTTCCGCTGCCGATCGTCGACGGTGGCCTGTTCCTGTATCTGGTCTACGAGAAATTTCGCGGCCGCCCGCCCTCGATCGCCTTCCAGAACGCCGCCGCAGTGCTGGGCTTGGCCCTTATCGGCATGGCATTCGTGGTGACCTTCTACAACGACATCATGCGGCTGGTCGGGTAGGCCGTAGGGGTTATTCCGGCAAGCTGCGCCCGCAGGCCACGCCAGGGGTCATGACGCCCCCGTGCGCGGTCGACAGTGACGGTGGAACCAAGGGGCTCGCTCTCCAAGATCGAGGGTCGGCATGTTCGCAGGAAGCCACGTAAACCACATCCCGAGCCACCGATACCAGGTCGTCCTGGTGGAGGGGGACGGTGCGGTCGCGGAGCGACTGATGGCCGCACTGCTCTCAAACAGCCCGGCGGGCATGCACTTTGACTGCCAGGTAGCTTCCAGCGTTCGTCAACTCCATGAACTCGACAGCGGTGCCTGGGATCTGGTGGTGGCTTCAACAAGCCTGCCGGACGGTTCCGGGTTCGATGTGCTCGCCTATGTTCAGGGCCTGCGACCGGAGGTTCCGGTGATCCTCGCCGGGTCCCCCGAGGACGTGGGCGTCGCGGTGGAGGCGATCCAGGCAGGCGCGGCCGACTACATGGTCCTCTCCGGCCACGAGATGGTGTCCTTCCCCGTGGCCGTGCAGAAGTGCTTGGCGCTCCAGCATGTCCGCGTCGAGAATGACCGACTGCACGCGGACCTGAGCCAGTCCCTCTCGGAACTGGCCATCGCCAACCGCGAACTGCAGCAGATGATCCAGCGGCTGGAGGTCGCCGCTCGTACCGACGACCTGACCAAGCTCAGCAACCGCCGATGGCTCAATCTCATGCTCGAGGGCCGCTGGGAAGAGGCGGCTCGCAGCAAGCTACCGCTTGCGTTCCTGATGATCGACCTCGATGGCTTCAAGGCGCTCAACGATCGCCTCGGCCACCAGCGCGGTGACGAAGTCCTGCGCGTTGCGGCCCGCGTGCTCGAGGCGAATTCGCGATCGATCGATGTGGCAGCGAGATTCGGGGGCGACGAGTTCTGCGTCCTCATGCCGCATGCGGACTCCGACGCGGCGATGCGAGTGGCACACCGCATCGCCTCGGCGTTCGATGAGGCCGTCGCAGCGCTGGCGCTCTCCACGACCGTGTCAATGTCGATTGGCGTCGCGCACTGGCAGGTCTCGAATCCCGTCAATGCCGACGAGTTCGTGCGGCACGCCGACGAGGCGCTCTACGAGGCGAAGGAATTCCGCGGCGCGCGGGTCGTGATGTACCGCGGCACGTCGCAACAGGCTGCGTAGCTCAACGCCGCCTGCTCATGGCACGACTCATCTCTCGGCTCGCCTCGCGCTTGGCGAGGTCCTGGCGCTTGTCGGCCTTCCGGCGACCAGTGGCCATGCCGATGAGCACCTTCGCCTTTCCATCCTTGAAGTAGATCTTCAGCGGCACGAGCGTTTGGCCCGGCGATCGCGTGAAGTCGGCGAGCTTGCGAATCTCCCGCCTGTGCGCAAGTAGCTGGCGGGTGCGTATTGGCTCATGTTGGTGCCCTTGTGCCGCGTTGGGATACTCGGCGATGTGGACGCCATGTAGCCGCAGTGACAGGGGCCGCTCGCTGGCCCGTGCCCAGCCCTCGGCGAGGCTCGCCTGACCGTCCCGCAGGGACTTGACCTCGCTGCCGCGCAGCGAGAGCCCGCACTCGATCGTGTCGACGATCAGGTAGTCGTGACGCGCTCGGCGGTTCTCAATGACCGGGGCTGCGCTTGGCTTGGGCTTCCTGAGGGCCATGGAGGGGGTCCGGCAGTGATTATCGCGGCTTTCGAGCGCATTTCTTGCCCAAGAGATGGACCAGAAGGCTTCTTGATCGCGAATATGCACCTGCAGTGGGTGGCGTTGGGCACCTACGGAGGGCAGAATAGAACACGGTACACCCCATCTTTGGGAGAGAGGACCGATCATTCACATGCGCACTACACACCGATCCCTGAAGTTACCGGTATGGGCGCTTCTCGCCATTGGGATACTTGCTTGCTTCGGCTTGTCCATCGCCTCCGCAGTAACAACAAGTGGTCCAGGCCATATCCGCGGTGATCGTGACAGTGCGCTCGACGCCGTCACGCTCGACGACTTCTTCGCCGAGCACGACCAGGTCTCGGTGTATCGCAGCGTGCACGACGATCGAATCTCCCGCCTCTACGGCAAGTGGTTCAGCGAGGGCGACACCCCTCACGAATCCGCCCAGGCCTTCGTCGATGACTGGGCCGGCGCCCTTGGCGCCCGCGCAGATGAGCTTGTGCTTGGCGGTCCGTTCCCGGACGGACATGCCTTCCAGCCATTGATGTACGACCAGGCCAGCGACTCCTACCGCTTCAGCGCCGTCTACTACAGGCAGGTACGCGATGGCCTGCCCGTCTGGGGCACGCGGCTGTCGCTGCTGGTGCGAAACGAGGACAACCACCCGCTCGTGTGGGCCGGCTGCGACCTGCGCGACCTCGGCGACTTCCGCGTTCCCAGGGGACGCCTGATGCTCAACGATGCACTTGCGCAGGCAGTCGCCGAGCGCGAGATGGGCGAGGAGACCCTCATCAGCGAACCGACGCTGGTCATCTACGCAGGTGATGAGTTCACGCCGGTACGCCCGCGGCTCGCCTTGGAGTTCGAGGCGACCGCCGGCTACCAGTGGGATCTCGAGACCTATGGCAAGCGACTCTTTGTGATTGACGCGGCCAACGGCGGTGTGCTCTACGAGGAGAACCGCATCCTGCATGGCCAATCTCAGGACGGCATGGTGCGCGGCATGGCTACGCAGTCCAGCGGCGCCGACCATTGCGAGGTCGAGGAGTGGGAAGGCATGCCTTACGGGGAGGTCACTAGCGGCTCCAACACCGCCTACGCAGACGCGGATGGAAACTATGTGATCGATCTCGACGGCAACACCATCACCAGTTACCTCGAGGGCCTGTACTTCAACGTGCAGAATCAGGGTGGAAGTGACTCGTCGGTCACGATCAACGTCAGTGGGCCCAGCGACGGGGTGATTTCGCACAACCAGCCCAACACCAGCGAGTACTACCGCGCGGAGGTCAACGGTTACCTGCACGCCAACATCGTTCGCGATTTCACCCTTGCCTACAACCCGAGCTATCCGGTCATCGCAAACCAGTATGACTGGCCGGTGAACGTCAACATCAGCAGCACCTGCAACGCTTACTACGATTACGAGTCGATCAACTTCTATCGTGCGGGCGGCGGCTGTGGGAATACCGCCTTCTCGGTGGTTGTGCACCACGAGTACGGTCATCACCTTGTCGCATCGGCTGGCAGCGGTCAGGGTGAATATGGCGAGGGTATGGGCGACGTTATGGGGGTGCTTGTTACCGGTGATCCTGAGTTGGCACGCGGTTTCTACGACAACGATTGCATCAACGGCATCCGGAACGCGGACAACAACTGCCAGTACAGCGCCTCGAGTTGCTCGACTTGTGGCAGCGCGATCCACTCCTGTGGCCAACTGATCAGCGGTTGCGTCTGGGACATCCGCGAGAACCTGATGGTTACGCAGCCCGATTCGTACAACGACATCATTTCGTCGCTGGCGATCAACTCGATGCCGATGCACAACGGCACATCGATTAACGAGGCGATTGCCATCGACTACCTGACGCTCGATGACAACGACGGCAACATCTACAACGGGACGCCGCACTTCGCCGAGATCAGCGGCGGATTCAACGTCCACGGCATCGATACGCCGGATTTGCAACTTCTGTCGCTGTCGCTTCCCGATGGACTTCCCAGTTTCGTGGACCCCGACGGTGGCACCACGATCGCAGTGCATGTCGAGAACCTCTCGGGTACGCATGACGAGGGCAGCGGCACTATCTGGGTTCGCACCGACGGTGGCTTCAACTCCTACACGATGGACTACGCGGGCGATGGCCTCTACAGCGGCACCGTGCCCGCAAGCGAATGCGGCACCGGCGTGGACATCTACTTCTCCGCCCAGACCACCAGCGGCGTGACGGTCGTGCTGCCCAACGGCGCTCCGAGCAACCACTACACGGTTCTCTCTGCTGCCGGTGACAGCGAGGTCTCATTCAGCGACGACTTCGAGACTGACCTGGGCTGGTCTGTGGGTGGAAGTTCCACTGGGTCCGGCGACGGTCGCTGGCAGCGTGGCACCCCGGCCGGCGGCGGTGATCGCGGCGATCCGCCCACGGACGCCGATGGCAGCGGCCAGTGCTACCTAACGGGCAACGCCGACGGAAACACCGATGTCGATGACGGGTCGACGATCTTGACATCACCCCAAATGGACGCCAGCGGCGAGAAGGTTTTGGGGTACTGGCGCTGGTACGACAACAGTTTCGGCGGATCGCCCTACGCGGATACATTCGTGATCGAGATCAGCGATGACAACGGCTCGTCCTGGATGAACCTCGAGACCGTCGGTCCAACCGGCAGCGAGGTCGAGGGCGGCTGGTACTACAAGGAGTGCACGCTCGTCGCTATCGCCGGGTTCCATCCCAACGCCGAGTTCCGAGCCCGCTACACAGCAAGCGATCTCGGGGCCGGATCCGTCATCGAGGCAGCGGTTGATGGCATCACGCTCCTTGAGATCGACTGCGAGGGCGACGCCTGCGTAGGCGACGTGAACGCCGACGGTACCGTCGACGTGACGGATCTGCTTACGGTCATTGGCGACTGGGGCGCAATGGGCGGTGACAGCGACGTCAACGCCGATGGCGTTGTCGACGTGGCCGACCTGCTTGCTGTGATCGGTGCATGGGGACCCTGTTCCTGACACGGGCAACTTGAAAAGACCAGGGGCCAGCCCATCGGGGCTGGCCCCTGTTTCATGCGCGAGAGAGGACTCGAACCTCCACGGGATATTACTCCCACCAGCACCTCAAGCTGGCGCGTCTGCCAATTCCGCCACTCGCGCAGTGCGAACGCGGGAGGATACCAACAGCGACGGGGGCCAGCCACTGCAGGCGACTCCCTAGAATCGCCGCGGCGATGACATCCGACACGCTTCAGATCAACGAGATCTACCGCTCGCTCCAGGGCGAGTCCACCTATGCCGGGCGGCCCTGCGTCTTCGTGCGCCTGCGTGGATGCCACCTGCGCTGCCACTACTGTGACAGTGAGTACGCGTTCAAGGAGGGAGTGTCGCAGCCCCTTGAGGAAGTCATAGCGGAGGCTCTGGCATTTGACTGCGACCTCATCGAGGTCACCGGCGGCGAACCGCTGCTGCAGGCGGCCGTGCACCCGCTAATGGTCGCCTTGGCAGATGCGGGCCGAACCGTGCTGCTGGAGACCAGTGGTGCCTGCGACCTTGCTCCCTGCGATGAGCGAATCATCAAGATCGTCGACGTCAAGACTCCCGCAAGCGGGGAGGAGGGGTCCTTCATCGAGGCCAATCTCGACTACCTGCTGCCCCATGACGAGGTGAAGTTCGTGATCTGCGACCGCGGCGACTTTGACTGGGCCCTGGACTTCACGCGCCGCTGCGGCCTCCTTGATCGCGTGGCCGCCGTGCATGCCTCGCCGGTCTTCGAGCAGTCCCCGGGCGAGGAGATCGCCGGATGCAGCGGCCTCGATGCGGCGGAGGTGGCGAAGTGGATCGTCGAGTGCGGCCTGCCGCTGCGTCTGAACCTCCAGCAGCACAAGTTCCTGTGGGATCCCGCCGAGCGTCGCCGCTGAGTACCATCAGCGAATGCGACTGGAGAAGACGTTCCGCTTCGAGGCGGCCCACTGGCTGCCCGCCTTCCCCGAGGGCCACAAATGCCGTCGCATGCACGGCCACTCCTATCGCATTACCGTCGCCGTAGAAGGGGAAGTCGATGAGACGACCGGATGCGTGATGGACTTCGGTGAGATCAAGGCGGCCACGGAGACGATTCGCACCGCGCTTGATCATCGCCTGCTCAACGAGATCGAGGGCCTTGAGAATCCAACCAGCGAGGTCCTGGCAGCTTGGTGCTGGGAGAGGCTCAAGGATGCGTTGCCGCTGCTTGTCGAAGTCGCCGTCGAGGAGACGTGCACGAGTCGCTGCGTGCATCGACTGCGGTGATCTACGCGTCCTCGCGCTGGACCTGCTCGTAGTTGGATCGCTCGCCGCGACCGCGGAGCGGATAGTCCTTGCGAAGCGGGAAGGCTGGGTAGTCCTTCCAGAGCAGGATGCGCCGCATGTCCGGGTGGTCCCGGAAGCGAATCCCGTACATGTCGTAGACCTCGCGCTCTCGCCACTCGGCGCCCGGCCAGATGTCAGTGGACGTGTCGACCACCAGCGTCGGATCGGCCTCGTTTCCGCTCGTGTCGATCGACGGGTCAAGGTGGGTCTTGACGGCGATGCGACTGGCCGTGGCCGTGCTGGCCAGCAACCAGATCACGCCGAAGCGGCCGGGCGTGCGAGCCGGGTAGTCAAGGTAATCGGCGGCGGTGACGTCCACGAGCAGGTCGTAGTCGCACGCTGGATCATCGCGCAGAAACCGCAGGACGCGATGCACGTCCTTGGCCGAGGCGACGACCGTCGTGTCGCCGCGGAAGACCGTCGCGCGAAGCGACAGATCGCCAAGGCCCTCCTTGAGGCGTGCAATTGCAGGATGGGTGAGGTCGGTGGTCATCGCAGGTCCCGTATTCAACACCACCGCCGCGGCGGCTGCAAGGCGGTCATCGGCCGCCGGTCCCGCGGAGGCCGTGAATCGTGATTGTGTCGATGGCCGGATCCATGTTCCAGACGACGCTCGTTGCTCGCACCGGGTAGGGACTGCCCTCGGTGACGATCGCCAGCGTTTGGCCCGTGGCCGCCTTGAGTCTGGCGATGCCCGTGCGCAGGTCGTAGTCAATGTGGTCGCAATCCACGCGCCGCGTCTCCGTGGCCACGTACACGCCACCGATGGCCTCGATCTGCCTCAGGTCCATGGCGGAGATGCCCAGCGAGGAGGTCCCGTCGCCGGTCGCCGCAGCGTCGGGATCCTCCGCGAGGATCTCCATGCGGTCAGCGCTCAACATGCCTACTGAGCCGTCAAGTGCCTTGTGCAGCATCTCGACGTCGCCATTCATGTCGATGCGTACCAGAGATGGCGAGAGTCGGGTGGTGTCAAGTTCGCCGCTCCAGGTGAATCTCGTCGTGCCGCGGCCGGCCAGGGCCGACTGGTGCTCAGCTGCGTCAGCGGGCCTCGGGTCACGCAGCACCAACTCGCCGTTGCCCACTGCTAGGGCCTCGCCGCTGACGTCGTTGAATTCGAGGTGCTCGCCGCCGATGTAGGAGACGACCGGCGCGGACTCCAGGAGCTCGTCCTCCCAGCGGCGATGCTCCATGCGAGCATGTTCGCGTGCGATGACGCGGCCGACGCGCCGCTGATCCGGGTCGTTTACGTCATCATGCACGAATTCGAGCCGCATGCTTCCGCCCGACATCTCGCTGCGCTCAAGTGGTGTCCGTTGGCTGCGGACGACGACCTCGCCGTGGAGATCAAGGGCGCCGGCCTCGTCGTTGAAGGTGCTGTCGAGGGCCATCGCTTCCGCCCAGGTGGCCCGCATCGTTACCTGCTGGGCGACTGGTTCATCGGGCTCCTTCGCGGGTACGGTCGGCCGCTCGATGCGGCCTTCGCTGCCGACCTCGATCGGTTCGGCCAGGAAGCGAGCCTGCCCGGGTCCCGTCCAGTCTCCGCGGCCCTCGCTGCGGTGCAGGATCAGCACCGCCTCGTCACCGCGATCGAGCAGCAGTCGCTCGTAGGCGATGAGGATGTTTCCGCGAAGCTCCGCCTCCTCCTGGCCCGCATCGCCGTCAAGCGTGTCGCAGAAGGCGCGGCCGCCGTCGGCCAGCAGCACCTGAACATCGCCCTCGGCGCTCATGCGATCGGCCTGCAGGTCGCCGCCGAGGGGATCGTCGTCCCCGGCTCCCTGCTTGAAGGTCACCTGGGCGCGATCGGCCCAGAGGATCTGCTGATCGCTGACGGCCTTCACGTTCTCCGTGGCGATCGCCAGGCTCGGCGCCGAGGATCCACTGCCGTCGGGTGCAAAGTGCACGTCCAGGAGCCCGCAGGTGACGTTGCCATCGGCACTGGTCAGCGCGACGTCTCCGCGGCAGAGCACGCTCTTGAGCACATCGTCGCCGCTGCCCGTGGTGAACTCGAAGTGCACGCCGTCGCTCCAGGTGATGTGCATCTCCACCGCAGCGGGTGTCTCGTCCTCGGGCTCCTCGCGCAGCGAGATCGTTCCGGTTCCCTCGATGCCGCCGACACCCTCGGCGCGCGCCATCCAGAGATGGGCGCCGCTGGCGTGCATCTGGTCATCCTCGAGCACAGCCGGCTGCGCGCTGCTGCCCAGCAGGTCGACTCGGTCGTGGCCAACGGCGTATCGGAGCACCTTCGCAGATGCGGTCATGCCGTCCGTGCTGTCCTCGAGCGTCGCCGGCTGGCCAAAGAGGTCGATGCGGGTCTCGTCGTCGCTCTTGGGCAGAAGCGCCGGGTCATCCAGGGGCACCATCGTCAGCGGGCCATCGCAGGTGATTCGTACAGGCGGTTCCTCGACAGTCGCCGGGGCAGTAGTCGTCGCGATGGCCGCCACCACCAGGGCGCCGTGAACGCCGCCAATCTGAAAATCACTTCCACTGACGGTGCCACGCTCCATGGAGAAGGCGATGGTCATGCGATCCCCGCGAGCGATGCGCATGTCGTCGCCCTGATTGACGACGACATGGTCGACCAGGGAGAGCAGGTAGAACTGCGCCGGCTCGTCACCTATGGCCGAAGCGTGCACGCGGTGTTTGCTGACCCCAGCAGAGACTCTCGGCGCTGGCCGAGCGACTCTGGGTGCGGGTCCGATGGTTGGCGCCGCAGCGAGGGCGAGGGCAGGTTCGGCGCCAGGCTGCAGCAGGATGTAGTCGACCTCGGCGAGCTTGAGGTACTCAAGGCGTTCGTCACGGTCGTTGAAGCGCAGCGTGAGGCGTCTGCCGGCGATCTCGTGCTGGCGACTGATGATCAACACCTCGCTGTCGCAGGTCACCTCGCCGAGGTAGTTGTCAAAGGTCGCCTGTGGCGTGGTCATCACCATCGATGGATCGTCGCGCTGCAGGGCGATGCCCGGCTTGACGCCGTCGTAGATGCAGATGCGGACATGCCCGGAGATCTCCCCAGACTCCAGCGCGCGGCCCGGTGCGTTGGCCAGGCCGCGGTCTCCGCTGATGGTGACCACGCGGTCCTTGCCGAGAAACAGTTCGACCTCCGGTTCCTCCATCTCGATCCAGCCGTCGGGCATGTCGGGCGGATCCGGATCGAGCGATGAGCAGCGATACTGCTGGACGAGACGTCCCTGCGCATCGGTCTTCTGGACCCAGCCGCCGCTGGGCAGGTCCACGCCGACCTGCGCCGCGTCGCCAACATCCAGCGTGCCGTCGCCGGTCAGGGCCGGCGTGTCAAGGAGCTCGATGATCTCATCGCTGTGCGGCCCGGTGACGACCTCGGTCGTCTCATCGTCGCCGAGGGCAAAGAGCAACGCCAGCAGCAGCCCGCTGACGAGTGTGCCGACGCCGGCGACGGCGATGGCCGTTCGGCGGCGCTTGTCGGCGACGGGCGGGCGGTCGCTCACTGGGCTGCTCTCTGCGCCTCCATCGAGGCAACGGCAGCGGCCCAGTCACCCGATGCACGCATCAGGTGCTCGATGGCGTCGCGCACGGCGCCGCTCCCGCCGGCACGTGGCGTGGTCCAGTGGGCTGCCGCGAGGATCTCCGGTACGGCGTTTGCCACGGCGATGGCGTATCCGCAGCGCTGCATGACCCCAAGGTCATTGAGGTCGTCGCCTACGAAGGCGGTTTCTTCGAGCGTGCAGCCGAATTTCCCGAGCATGGTCGTCAGGTCGCCGATCTTGTCGCGCGACCCCTGGATGACATTGGTGATGTCCAGTTCACGCGCTCGCGTGGCGATCTGCTGGGAGTTGCGACCGCTGATCAGACCCAGGCTGCGGCCACTGCGCTGCCAGAGCACAATGCCCAAACCGTCCTGGACGTGGAAGGTCCGAGGCAACCCCGCATCGTCGCAGGTCACCGTGCCGTCGGTGAGCACGCCGTCCACGTCGAGGACCAGTGCCCGGATGTCGGATGGATCGATTGCCATTCCTGCCTGGTCCTCCTGACCTCAGTCGCCCAGTTGCAGGACGTCTACTTCACCTTCGCACTGCATGTTCATCGCAATCGCGGCGTTCACAGCGTCGGTCGCGACGGCGACGATGTCGTCGCTGCGATCGTACATCGTGTAGAGCACGCCCATGGCGAACTCCGCCCCGGATCCGATCGCGTAGTAGCGATTCAGGGGCGTGACGCCCAGATCGCTGGCGACGGTAAAGATCCCGGCCTCGTTTGCGATCAGAAACGTGGAGTCGAGGTCGCCGAAGGGCGTCTCTCGGTTGATGGCCTGGTCGTTGACGAAGGTGTACTGCTCGTGCAGGACGCGCCAGAACTCCAGGAAGAAGCGGAAGATCTGGCGGGCGCCGCCCAGATCAGGCGTCGGCCGTCCGGTCAGGTAGTCGTTGAGGATGTCGTCGTAGACCGCCCAGCCGGCACCGCCCACGAGCGAATCGCCGATGCGACCGATCTTGGCGGTGCGGCCGTTTTCCTGCGGGACGCGCTCGCTTTCGCCGAAGCTCGTCAGTGAGTCCGCGGCCATCACGACCCGACTGTCCTTTCGAATGGCGAGGATGATCGACATGGTTACTCCGAGACCACCTTCAAGGTGACCAGGTCCTGTACGTCCACGAGCCCGATGGGACGGTGGTCCTCGTCCACGACCGGGATCTCGTCCACGCGGTGCTCGGCGATCAACTGCCGGGCGTCGCGCACCAGAGCCGTCAGCGGCAGCCGCCTCGGATTGCTCGTAGCGACGGCGCCGACGACGCGATCCATCGCCTGCTCATCATCTATGACCAGGCGACGCAGGTCGCCGTCGGTGAAGATCCCGGTGAGTTTCCCGTCGGCGTCCACCAACAGGATGGCGCCGGCGCGGCGGCCCTCGCTGGGCCGCGCCTCGGCCAGGGCGGCGCGCACGGTGGCCGTATCGGAGACGACCGGCAGGTTCTTGCCCACATGGAAGCGCAGGACCTCGGTGATGGCCCGCAGGCCCACGCCGAGCATGCCCCCTGGATGGTGCTTGTGAAAGTCGTCGCTGGAGAAGTTTCGTCGGCGCGAGACGGCCAGCGCAAGGGCATCACCGATGGCCATCGTCGCCGTCGTGGACGCCGTGGGCGCCAGGTTGAGCGGGCAAGCCTCCGTGAGCCGTCCGATGGCCAGATGGACGTCGCAGAGGCCTGCAAGGGGGGAGTCATTGTCGGTGCTGATGCCAATGCTGGGAATCTCGTCGGTGCGGAGGATGGCGGCGAGGTTGATGACCTCTTCCGTGGTCCCCGAGTAGCTCATCAGGATGACCACGTCGTTGCGCCGGATGGACCCCAGATCACCATGGACGGCATCGGCGGGGTGCACGACGTGGGAGGGTTGCCCGAGGCTCGAGAACGTGGCGGAGAGCTTGGCGCCCACCAAGCCGGATTTGCCCATGCCGCTGAAGACGACGTGGCCCTGGCAGTCAGCTAGCAGGCCGATGGCGCCGAGCCACGACTCCGCGTCGACGCTCAACCGCTCGACGACCGCCTGGATCGCCCCGGCCTCGGCGCGCAGCGCGTCGCGCACCGACTCGAGATCGGTGGCGGCGGGGGAACTTGCCTTGGATTCTGGGGTAGCCATGGCCCTATGATGCACAGTGTACCTCGCCCCCCAAGGTGGAAGCTCAGGCACCGCATGTCACTGCATCAGGAAGAGTTTCGCGTCTCCCTGGACGCGTTCGATGGGCCTCTGGACCTGTTGCTCTATCTGGTGCGCCGGGCCGAGGTGGACATCCACGACATCTCCATCAGCGCCATCGCTGATGAGTACCTGCAGGTCCTCCATGATGCCACCAACGTGGACATGGAGATGGCAGGGGAGTTTCTGGTCATGGCCGCCACGCTTGTGGAGATCAAGTCTCGCTCGCTCGTTCCCGCTCCCAAGGAGGGCGAGGAGGGGCTGCTGGAGGACGCCGTCGGGTCCGAGGAGGACCCGCGGGGCGACCTCATCCGGCAATTGCTGTCATTTCAGCGCTACCGTCTCGCAGGAGAGGAACTCGAGGATCGGCGCGTCGAATATGCGCGTCGCTACCCGGTTCGCAGCGGCAGCGTGGTCGATGAGCCGCAGGACCAGTCGATCGAGCTTGAGCTCGAGGACGTCCATGTCATGGACCTCGCCGACGCCTACGAACACATCGCGGCGGCAATCGACTTCACCCGCATGGGCGAGCACCACGTCGAAGTGGACGACACGCCCATCGCGCTCTGCCAGGAGGACCTGATCGATCGCCTGCAGCGCGAGCCTTCGCGGGCGCTGACGCTGCAGTCAACCTTCGAGGGCCTCGCGCAGGCCGATCGCATCGGGATGTTTCTGGCGACCCTGGAGCTTGTGCGGACATGCCGGGTTGCGGTGCGCCAGGACACGGCCTGGGGGGAGATTCACATCGAGCTCATCAGTGTCGAGCCGAGCGACGAAGCCCCGCAAGCTCCCTCGGAAGCAGATCTCGCCACTGGCCGGGGCGAAGACCCTTCAACTCCAGTGGACCAACACTGACGCGACGCAGTCGCTTCACGGGGTGGCCCACGGCCGCGAGCATGCGCCGAACCTGCCGATTTCGGCCCTCGGCAAGCGTGATGCGCAGCCGAGTGCGATCGCGGTCGCTTCGGATCCGCTCAAGCGACTCGATGCGGGCGCGCTTTGGTCGCCCGCCCTTGCCGTGGCGACTGTGGGCGTCATCAAGGAACACGCCCTTGCGCAGTCGCTCGAGCGTCTCTTCCTCCACGCGTCCGCGGACCGTCACCTCGTAGATCTTGGAGACTCCGTGGCTGGGGTGGGTGAGCAGGTTCGCGAGTTGACTGTCGTTGGTCAGCAGCAGCAGGCCCTGGCTCTCGAGGTCCAGGCGACCCACCGGGAAGAGCCGTGCGCCACTTGGATGCTGCACGGCGTCCGTGACGCAGCGACGGCCTTGCGGGTCGCGGGTCGTGCAGAGGACGCCTCGCGGCTTGTTGTACATGACATGGACTGGATCGCGGCTGAGATTGAGCCGATGTCCCTCGACGCTGATGCGGTCGATGGCGGGGTCGACCCACGCCGGGAGGAAGTCGATCAACGTACCGTTGATCTTCACGAGGCCCTCCTCGATCATCGCCTCGCAACGGCGCCTGGAGGCGATGCCGCCGTCGGCCAGGACGCGCTGCAGCCGCCGCCCGCGCTTGGCGTCTCTGTAGGGGAGGGTCGGATCCTCTCCCTGTGGCTCTTTGGTCGACCAGCCCATGGACGCTAGTCTATCGCCGCGGCGATGCCTTCCCTCCTTTCACGAGTCATTGGCCATCTGCGAGACGCCGTCACGGACCCGCTTGAGGAACTGACGCGCTGGGAGCGGTTCGTGCGCTACCTCTACGAGCTGGTCCGGCAGGGGGCGCGGCAGTTGACGCGGGATCGTGCCGGCACCATGGCCGCGTCGCTGACCTATCGCACGCTCTTTGGCCTGCTGCCGGTGACGGTCGTCGGGGCGGGCGTCGCGCGGGCGATCATGGGGGAGCACCGCTTCGAGCACTTCCTGCACGGGTCGATCTCCGCGCTGGGGCTCGACTCGGTGTCAATCTCCAGCGAGGGGTCCGGCGGGGCCGCCTCGCTGGGCAGCTGGCTTGCGGACCTGGTCACGCGAGGCATGGACGTCAACATCGCGGCGCTGACTTGGGTGGGCGTGCTGGTACTGGTGTACTCGGCCCTTGCGCTGATGGTCGACATCGAGGGAAACTTCAACGTCGTCTGCCGCGCCCCCCAGGGTCGATCCTGGCTGCGTCGGCTGCCCATCTACTGGTTCATCCTCACGTTCGGGCCTGTCGTCGCCGCTCTGGCGCTCTGGGTCGACGCGCAGGTGGGCCTAGCAATGGAGCGGTTCGTCGGCTGGGACTGGCTGCTGTGGATCCTGGGCCGCGGATGGGCCTTCCTGTTGTGCGGGCTCTTCCTGTTTGCCATCTACCGTCTGGTACCCAGTGCCCGGATGAGGGCGCGGCCGGCGCTGATCGGCGCCCTGGTCGGTGCGGCGCTGCTGCTGCTTGGCCGCGGGACGCTCGGGCTCTACTTCGATCACGCCATCTCGCTGCGACAGATCTACGGGTCGCTGGGTCTTGTGCCGGTCTTCATGTTCTGGCTCTACCTGATGTGGCTGGTGATCCTGCTGGGTCTGCAGGTGTCGGCGATCCTCCAGCAGGTGGGCGACGACGCCGGCGACCGATAAGCACCCCCGGATTTGGCGAAAGGGCAGGGGGTCCCGGTGTGTTTTCTTCCTGTACGCCTCAGGAGGAACCAGAAATGCCCGATGTGAACAACATGAGCGAATACAAGGACAACCAGCCCCGCCGATCACTCTTCGTCGATGTGGCCTGCGATGGCAGCACCGTCACGGCCGCCCTTGCCGGCCCACGCATCGGCGAGCGAGAGGCGACCGTGGTCGCCAACGCCGTCAACGCGAAGGTGCGCGACCTCGGGACCCGGGCCTCGTGCTTGGTCCTGGACTTCAGTGACGTGCAGTTCATCTCGAGCCTCGGGCTTGGCATGTGCATCGACGTGCGAAACACGGCAAATTCCTACGGCGCGGACACCCGCATCGTCGGACTCAGCGACCACCTGCGAGAGCTCTTCGAGATGATGCGGCTCAACCGCCTCTTCGCCATCGAGCCCGCCGGGCAGCGGTGGGGCACGGCCGCGGCCTGATCGCTCGCCGAGGAGCCATGCGACGCGTAGAATGGGAAGGCCATGGGCCTCGAATCAGCTACGCCAGTCGACGGCTTCCTGACCACGCAGTTGAACAAGACTATCAACTGGGCCAGGCGCAGCAGCGTCTGGCCCATGCCCTTTGCCACGGCATGCTGCGGCATCGAACTGATGGCCACTGCCTCGAGCCGCTACGATCTTGCGCGGTTCGGCGCGGAGGTCTTCCGGTTCAGTCCCCGTCAGGCGGACCTGCTGATTGTCGCAGGCCGCGTCGGCATCAAGATGATGCCCGTCCTGCAGCGAATCTACCTGCAGATGACCGAGCCCAAGTGGGTCATCTCGATGGGGGCATGCGCATCGACCGGCGGTGTCTTCGACACATACGCCACCGTGCAGGGCGTGGACCAGTTTCTTCCCGTCGACGTCTACGTGCCAGGATGCCCGCCTCGGCCGGAGATGCTCATCGAGGGCATCATGACGATCCAGCGGATCATCGACGAGGAGAACATTCCCTACGACGGCGACGGCAAGCGCATCCCACTTTCCGTGGCCCTCGATCCGAGTTGGCGCACGGGCGACCAGCCGCGCGACGTGACGGTGGGAGTGACATAGGCGGCGGAGCTGCGACGATGATCGTGACCTGCACTCGTATCGCGGCCGGGAGGAAGTCCTGATGGACGCGGGCATCGCTACGCTCGATCAGAAGGTCCTCGTCCTCAACCGCTACTACGCGGCGGTGCATGTGGTCCCCGCCCGGCAGGCATTCACGCTGCTCTGCCGCAGGACGGCCGAGATCATCGCCGTCGAAGAGGGCCGCTACACCAATTACGACATGGCCTCCTGGATGGAGGTCGCCGAGCTCCAACGTCGTTTCGAGCCCGAGCAGCACGCGTGGCTGCGGCTGCCGCGCTTCGAGATCGCCGTCCCGAAGATCGTGCGGCTCCTGGCGTTCGATCGCCTGCCGCGGCCGACGACGCGGCTGACACGGCGAAACCTCTACGCTCGCGATCGCAGTCGCTGCCAGTATTGCGGGCAACGATTCTCGGCAGCGGAGTTGACGCTCGACCATGTCGTGCCCCGCGTGCAGGGTGGTTGCAACAGCTGGGAGAACCTCGTCTGCGCCTGCCTCTCGTGCAACACCCGAAAGGGCGGTCGCACGCCGCGCGAGGCGAACATGAAACTCATTCGGCGGCCATTTGAACCCAAGGCGAGACCGGCGATCAGGCTGCGGGTAGGACCTGCCCAGTACCACTCCTGGAAGGCGTTTCTCAACGACGCCTACTGGAGCGTCGAGCTTCACGAGTAGGGGTTGGGTCAGTGCCGGAAGCGGCGCTGGCCGGTGTGGAGCAGCGTGATCCCATGGGTCGCGCAGAGATCGATCGTCTCGTTGTCACGAATGCTTCCGCCAGGCTGCACGATGCAGTTGACGCCTGCGTCTGCGAGCAATGCCGGTCCATCGGGGAACGGAAAGAATGCGTCGGACGCGGCGACGATCGGAGCGTCGCCACCGAGCCGCTCGCCAGCGCGCTCGATGGCGTGTCGCGCGGCCGAGACGCGATCTACCTGGCCCATGCCCGCGCCGATCATCGATGCTCCGCTGGTGATGGCAATCGCATTGGACTTGAGGTGTGCTGCCGCCACCCACGCGAATGCGGCCTCGGCGAGGAGAGCCTCGTCGGGCGCCTCACCTGCCATGACCTCCCAGCTGGCAGCGTCACAGCAGACCGGTGGAAGATCCTGCACCAGCCAGCCGCCGCCGATGGATCGAACCTGCCGACGCGGTTGCTGGCTGCTCTGGCCCACAGACAACAGTCGCACGCCCTTCCACTGCCCAAGCAGGACCGCAGTGGCGTCCTCGTCGAAGTCCATGGCGATGATGACTTCCAGGAATCTGTCGTCGCCGGCAATCGCCGAGGCCAGCTCCGCGTCCACGTGGCCTCCGATGGCCACGATGCCGCCGAATGCCGCCTGGGGGTCGCCGAGCAGGGCCAGTTCCAGTGCCTCCGTCAGCGAGCCTCCGAGGGCGGCGCCACAGGGATTGGCATGCTTGATGACGGCCGCCGCGCAGCGTTCGTCGAGGGCGTCAAGATCCGTCACGATCGCAAGGGCCGCATCGGCGTCGGCGAGGTTATTGAAACTCAGGGGCTTGCCTTCAATTGATCGGGCGCGGACCACGCCGCCGCTGCCGTCGCTGAAGACTGCCGCGACCTGGTCGGGATTCTCGCCATAGCGCAGTTCCGCGGCGATGGGTGCGTCGATGCGTAGTCGCTCGCCGCCGCCGACCATCCACTCCTTGATTGCGTTGTCATACGAGGCGGTTCGCGTGAATGCCGCGTTGGCCAGAGAGCGGCGCGTTTCCATCGTTGTGCCGCCGTCGTTGGCATCCATGTCGGTCAGTACCTGCTGGTACTGGGAAGGGTCTGTGACGACGGTGACGAAGCGATGGTTCTTCGCCGCGGATCGGATCATGGCCGGGCCACCGATGTCGATCTGCTCGATGATCTCCTCGTCGCTGGCGCCGTCGCTGGCAACTGTCTCCTCAAAGGGGTAGAGGAAGATGCAGATGAGGTCGATGGGTGCGATGCCCGCCTCGTCGATGGACGCGGTGTGCGCTGTGTCGTCGCGGACGGCGAGGAGCCCACCGTGGATCGCCGGGTGCAGCGTCTTGACGCGGCCGTCGAGCATTTCCGGGAATCCCGTCACGTCCTCCACGCTCGTAACGTCGATGCCGCCGGCTCGCAATGCCGAAGCGGTGCCACCGGTACTGATGATCGTGACACCACGGTCGGCGAGGCCCATGGCGAATTCCAACACGCCGCTCTTGTCGCTCACCGAGAGCAGGGCGCGGCGGATCGGAACTGCATCGGCCATGATCAGCGTCTTGGGACCAGTCGGAAGATGGCGTCCGATTCCAGCAGCATGTACAGATTTCCACCACGGTCTGCATCGGCCATCAGCGTCCGTACGCCGGGAAGGTGAAGGGTGGAGACGAGGTACCCGCCGGCTGGCTCCACGATCTGGAGCAGCCGCTGTTCCTGGCTCCATGTCAGGAGTCGTCCGTCGACGGTCGTGGTCAGGATGCTGCCAACGACTTCCTCGGTGGTCCAGAGCCGCTCGCCGCTGATGCGGGTCGGAAAGGCGTTGAAGCAGGCCAGGCCCTCACCGGGGACCTGAATGAAGAGGTGATCGCCGTGGATGACCGGGGACTCCAGGAGTGGCGCAGTGGTCAGGGTCTTCCAGCGAAGGCTGCCGTCATCAAGGTTGACGGCACGCAGGTACTGGTCGCTGCCGGCGATGAAAACGGTATTGCCCGCGACGGCAGGCTGTGCGACGACTGCGTCAAGCAGCTGGAGGGACCAGACCGCATCGACGTCGCGGGCATCGATAGCCGAGATCGCACCGTCCGCTCCGGCGGCGATGATGATGCCCTCAGAGAGCAGCGGCTGCACGCGCAGCGCTCCTGATACGCGGTAGGTGCGCCACGTGAATCCAATCGACCAGGCATGCCAGACGACTTCGCCGCTTCGGCTTCCATAGACAAGGTAGTCGCCGACGACCGTCGAAGGCGTGGCCGATGGCCATCGCAGCTTCTGCACCGGCTTGTCGCTGGTTCCCCGCAGGGCGGAGTGCTCGGAGACCGGATCGCCGGTGGCAGCGTCGACGGCGAATATGGCTCCGTCTGCGGTGACGAAGATCTGGCCGGCTGCCGGCAGGTAGGTGGCCCCGAAGATCTCGAAGACCCTGTTACCGATGGGGGAGGACCAGCGGCGTCTTCCGGTCTCCCTGTCTATGCGCACTAGGTGATCCTCGCCGGTGAAGAGCAGCACGCTGCCTGCCTGTACGGATGGAAGGTAGATGTCCTCGCCGAGGTGGCCGTTCATCCAGTCGATGCGGTAGCCGAGATCTCGTGCCTCGTCTGCGCTGATCATCTTCGCCGACTTGGCGACACGCTTGGCCTCGGCGGCGGCGGCCTGGACCTCCGGGTCGTCCAGGTGCCCCTTGGGCAGGTACCAGATGGATGTGCAGCCACTAATCGCAGCGACAGTGGCAGCGACGAGTACACCCTGTATCGTGCGACGTGAAGACATGGTGGGGATCGCCCGGGACATCGCAGCCCTGACGTAGACGGGCAGTATCGAAGCCCCGGCCACCAGCGTCAACCCCTCAACTGCTTCCAGCCCCCCCAGAGCATGTTCACCGGACTCATCCACCAACGCGGCACGATCCTGGCCATGAACCGCCATGCTGCATTCCACCGCCTGTCACTGGCCTGCGACCCGTGGGCATCGACGGTCCTCGACGGCGAGTCAATCTGCGTGGCAGGCTGCTGCCTGAGCGTGGTGGCCTCCAGCGGTGCCCTCGAGGTGATCTTTGACGTAGTGCCCGAGACCCTGGGCGCCACGACGCTCGGAACGCTCTGCGCAGGCGATCAGGTCAATCTTGAGCGATCAATGCAGGCCGGGGACCTGCTCGGTGGCCACATGGTGCAGGGGCACGTTGAGGCAGTGGAGGAGGTTCTGGCAGTCCTGGAGGACGAGGATGGCCACGTGGTGCGGATCTCGATGACGACCGTCGACTCCGATGCCGTCGTGCCCAAGGGCTCGATCACCGTCGACGGCGTTTCGCTGACAGTGGCATCGGTCAGCGACGGGGACTTCACCGTCGCCCTCATTCCCATGACGCTCCAGGACACCACGCTTGGCGCGCTGCGCTGCGGCGATCGGGTCAACCTCGAGACGGACATCGTTGCCCGCTCCGTGGCGCACGTCGTTCGTCGCATGTCCGGGGGTCCCGGGGTGTAGGGGGCTTCTCAGGCCGCCGTCCGCAGTGCCCCGCTGCCCGGCAGGGGACCGGCCTCGATGCAGAGCATCGTCAGGTCATCGATGCCATGCTCGGCGATGGTGGCCTCGAGGACCGCGACTGGATCATCCTGCCCGGCCGATGCTCGAAGGGCATCAAGGTGCCCTGGGAGATCTCCCTCTCGCTTGTCGTCGCACTCAAGCTGCTCGAGTCCGTCGCTGTAGAGCAGTAGTCGATCGCCAAGGGCCAGATCAAGCGACTCCTGTGTGAATTCATCGCGATCGAAGACGCCAAGCAGCGCGCCCCCACTGTGGATCAGTCGCCAGTTGCCATCCGCCGAGACGACCAGACCAGGAGGATGGCCGGCGCCGGCGTAGGTGACGCGACGGGACTGGCAGTCCACGACGGCGTATACGGCCGTGGCGAATCGTGCCTGGTTGTCATTGCGGTCCATGAGCATCGTGTTCATCGCCGCAAGCACGTCCCGCGGCGCGGCGATCTCGCCGGTCGTCGGGTCGTGGCGAACAGCTGCGAGCGTACGGCTGAGCATCATGGCCAGCATGCCCGCGGACATGCCATGCCCGATGGC
>CAZKTE010000019.1:0-27019 GCA_964555625.1 uncultured Isosphaeraceae bacterium
GCGATCAGGCCGGCCATGGAGATGAAGGAAGCCGCACTCATCCAGTCGGCGGCGGTCGCCATGCCGTTGGCGACCGGCGAAACGCCCCTGCCGGCGATGTAGAACTCGCCGGTCGATCTCGCCCGCGACCAGATCGCAACGCCTATGTAGAGCGCGAAGGTCAGCGAGACAATGACGAAGGTCCAGGCCTGGACGTTCACGTCACGCGTCCTCGTCCACGCCAAAGCGTCGATCGAGCCGGTTCATCGCAACGACATAGATGGCAATCAGCACCACGAAGACGTAGATCGACCCCTGCTGCGCGAACCAGAATCCAAGGGGGTACTGCGTGCCCGGAAGCATGAACTGGTCGAGCCAGGGTGCAAGCAGGATGCCCAAGCCAAAGGACACGATGGCCCAGATCGACAGAAGCACAGCTACAAGTGTGAGGTTGGCCTTCCAGTAGCGCTGGTGGGGTGACTGCACGCCGCGGCAGGATAGCGGGCGTCTAGGTGCCAAATGGCGACTGCAGCGGCCAGCAGTCGCCCCATGCCTCGATGACGGCAAGGAGGTCCGCCACGTTGACAATGCCGTCGCCGGTCACGTCCGCGATGCCGACCCCTCCCCACTCGTCGAGCACCAGCAGCAGGTCGGCCACGCTGATCGTTCCGTTCCCCGACACGTCGGCTGGACAGCCCGCATCGCGCACTAGGTCGCCGAGGACGGCTGCGAAGAAGGCGGCCGCATCCTGTCCGGACGGGTGAACATCGGACTGGTCGAGGAGATCTCCTCCAAGATCTCCGCCGACCAGGTCGACGGAATGAGTGCCGTACTGGAACGTGTCGAATCCGCGGGCAAGGAGCCACGCGTTGCCCTCCTCGCCACCATCAAACGTCATGCCGTCCGTCGCGGCATAGATCGACGCGGCCGCCACGTTCGGGCGCACACTCGCCAACTCGAAGGCCGCCGACTGCTGGGCAATTGCAAACCCGTGCGACACTGCCTGGCTGTAGCCTGAAATATGCCGCATGTGGGGGATGACCAGCAGGTGCTGGACATTCGCCAATCCAACCTCCTTGGCCGCAGTGTCGGCTTGTTCGATCATGCCCTCCATCTGTGAGATTGCCACGTCGTAATCGGATGTCTCGATCGCGAAGAGCCACATGAAGACCACGGGCTGGTCGATGTCCAGCGTCGTTGCGTCAAGCCAGTGGGTGAACTGGGCACGGGCGAACCGCTTGTCGTGGGTGCCGGTTCCTTCGGCATTGCTGCCGAATCCGACGTAGTCCCATGTGTCATCCGCCACCGTGCTCAAGTATTGGCCTGGCTCGCGAACACCACTCTCCATCTGAAGCCAGTAGACGCCGCCGGCCACCTGAAGGTAGTACCCGCTGCCGCCAAGGTCCTCCTCACTGGTCAGCCTGACCCGGCATCCGCCTGTGGAGTCGTTGTGAATCATGATGTCCGGCCAGATGGCATTGATCTGGCGTGGCACGGGAGCCACCGGTCCATCCGCGGGACTCTCGCCCAGGTGGTAGTGCCCGCGAGCACCACCGACCAGATCGACCTGCGCCCGCAGCTCGTCAAGATCACGGAGTACAAGCCCCGATGGCTGTTGCGAGGGGTCCGAGGGAGCCCTGTAGAGCATTCGAAATCCCAGTGTGTCACCCGCTGACACGACAGGTCCGTGTACCCCCTCCGCCATCTCGTCGATCGCCAGCCAGTGCTCGAACAAGAGGCCGTTCTCCCCGGCGCTGAATGTGTCGTCTGCATGGAGTTCCTGGATTCCTCGCACTGGCAACGTGTAGAACTGCAGTGGCTTGGATCCGCGCTCCACGGCATACCCCATCGGGTCCGCGGAGCGGACCTGCGCGACGGGCTCGCAGTACTCGCGACAACGCACTGGTCCGACCCACCGCATGGATCCTCCACAGAATGCCGTGACGTTCGGATACGGCCAGGCAAGCAGCGTCGCAGTCGGGATCCGACCCCAGTTGGCCACTGAGTAGGAGTCGCCCATGGCTATAACCCGCACATCCCCACGCAGCACTCCCGCCATGTCTTCCAGGCCAACGGACAACTGGCTGCCGGGGACAGCCCCGCAGCAGACTGCTGCCAGAATGGTCGAGTGAATCACGCCCGGATCTCCTCCGTAGCAAGTGTAGCGCAGGGAGTTCGTCACACAACAAATTGGGTAAAGAGTGCGAGGGGCTGCAGCGTGGCAGCCGCTACAACCCTCACCAATTCCCCCCTGATCACGCGTAGGAGTGCAGCCCGCTGATCGTGAAGTTGATGATGATCCAGTTGAAGAGCATCACCGCACATCCAACGGCGGCCAGGATGGCCGTCCACAGACCCTTGTCGCGGACCTTCATGCGGGCATGGATCAGCACCGCAAACACCAGGAAGGTGTTGAGCGCAAACACCTCCTTCGGATCCCAGCCCCAGGGCCGGCCCCAGGAGTGGTCGGCCCAGATGGCACCCATCGCGATGCCGGCCCACAGCAGGATGAACGAGACCTCGACAAGGATCATGGTTGCAGCGTCAAGGGTGGCGCCCATCCCGGCAATCGCGCCAGGTCGAACCTGCACCAGCGTCGCGGCGCCGCCGGCCCTTGCGTAGTCATCGACGCCGGAGATTCCACGAGCACGGAGCACGACGCGACGAATCAGGTAGAGCCCGGCGCTCACCGCCGCGAGCATGATCAGGCAGTAACTGAAGATGATGCAGTTGGTGTGGATGTAGAGCCAGACATCGTGGAGCACCGGCATCTTGTTGGAGATGGCAGGGCTCAACTCGAGCGGGTAGAGGCGCACCGCCAGCAGCGAGAGCATTGCAGCAACCCCGCCTCCGACCAGAAACACCCATCGCATCTGGCGTCTGCGCGTCAGGTAGGACAGCCAGAGCGTGCTGACCACGCCCATCCATGATGCCGTCGTGATCGCCTCGAACATGTTCGCGTTCGGCCAGCGGCCGGACACGTACCATCGCCACCCAATCGCCGTCGTGTGCAGCATCGCCGCGACGATGAAGAAGCCCAGGCCGACGCGTCCTGACCCCACCTGCCCGTAGACGAAGGCCATCAACAGCAGCACGATCGCCATCAGGTAGATGATCCAGATCCAGGTGAGGTTTCCCAGGCGGAAGTACCAACTCTCAAGCCAGAGCTTCCCGGCACCCGGGTAGACCGCCGACCCCTCGCCGAGCGCGGGGAGCAGTCCAGCGAGGCGCTCGAGTTGCGCGTTGACCGAGGCTGCATCGCCTGTTCGCCAGGCGCCGCCCAATTCCGTCCAGGCCTCGGAAAGCGCAGTGCGCGACGTCCTGTCCAGGCCGACGTGCGCAGCCATGGGCGATCCGAGATCATCGAGCGTCGACCACGGCGCATCGAAGTCGCCACCGGCCGGTGGCACGAGCAGCAACAGGGCGCGAATGGTGCGAGGATCGCTCGCTGCCATTGCCCCCTCGATGGCCTCGACGGGGTGGGCGAATCGCATCACGTCGCGTCGCAGTCGCGTGAGCACCGTTGTCACCGCCGGGACCGTCAACATCTCCCGCGAGATGAGGCCCCGATCCTTGAACGCCTGCAGTCGCCCGATGATCACCTGGTCCTCCCCGAGCGAGGTACCCGCGACGGCCTCTGCGATGGCGGCCCGCAACTGCTTGTTCTTGACGTAGATGATGTCGCGGCCGCTGTAGGAGTCCGGCACGAGTGCCATGTCCAGCAGGGTGAATGTTGCATCCTGTCCGTCGATGGCGCGGGGGCCCGCAACGAAGGGCATGAATGAACGAGCAAAGGTCTCGTAGGACTTCACCCTTCCATCCGTCCAGACCGCCACCCGCGTAGAGAACTCCGTCAGGTCCACGTCCTCGTGGAACTGGGCCGGCTGGGCAGCGACCCACGGGGCCAGCAGGAGCACGGTGATCATCGCGATCCACCTCATGCCACCAACCCATCCTGCACGCGACTCTGGCGACGGCGCTTGATGACCGGCTTGACGTAGAAGGCCCACATCATGCCCGCGACCGTGATGCACACCCCGCTGAGCATCACGAAGACGCCGCGGCGGTTGCCCACGCCTAGCACGGTGTAGTTGAGGCCGCGTGATCCTGGATCGCCCGTGAATCTCGGCGCATCGGGGGGGTCCCACTGCGACTGGAAGAACCAGTACTCGCCGTACCGCTGCGGGTCGTTGACGGACACGATCGCGCCATGATCCTCGCCGAGGAATCGGATGTTGCTGCGCCAGTTCAGGATGCTCGACGTGTTGCCGGTGAATCCACCCACGTGGGTGTCGACCGTGAACTCCTCGAGCACCACGGCCGTCGGCAGCGGTGCGCTGCGCCGCGAATAGAGCAATTCCATGGCACGACCATCGTCGAGTACGACGATGGTCGGCTCGTAGCGGTAGCGGCGAATCACCTCGGACGGGCCTTCGAACGGGTAGTGGTGGTACGGCAACCAAGCCGGGGCTGCGGCGCCCGCCAGCGTCACCTTGATCATCGAGAACATGTTCTGCGCATCAGGGTCCCGCTGCTGCAGAGGTACGATCGCCGGACGCGTCTCGCTGCGAGTGTAGGGTTCGACGCGATCGATGGAGAGCGTGATTCCCTCGGTGATGGCGATCTGCTCGCCGAGCACCACCGGCGAGTTGGTCGGCCCCTCGCCGAGATCCATCACGAGTTCCAGATCGTCGTCCGCCGGGCCACCAACAAGTGTGATGGGGGCCGCCGCGGGCCTGTAGGCCATGACAATCTCCTCGTCGATGAGCCGCGGCGCATCGTGGTCGCCATCCTCGCTGATGTCGCGATTGATGGTCGGGTCATCGAACACCCACCGCAGCCAGGTCACCTCGCCGCGGCGGATCTCGACGCGTGCCAGCGAGATCGACTGGCCGCCGATGTTCAAGCCATCGTCGACCCGTTGGACGCGGATTGCGTAAGGCGTGTCGACCAGCGCCGTGAACTCCAGTGCTCCGTCCTCCTCGCTGGTCACGTCAACCTCCAACTCGAATGTGGTGTCTCCGACGCGCGCCGTCACCAGCGGCAGGAGGCTCTTGCGGAACGCGTCACGATCCGCAGTACTCGCGGCCCAGCGGAAGGTCATCAGCGCCGGATCCGCGGTGCTCGCGGAGGGATCACTGGCGTGCATCTGCAATTCCTGGCTGCGTGCGTCGCCCTGGCGCAGCGTCGCCCACGCCACAGGCCACTTCGCGGCCCCGCCGGGGAGTACACGTGTATCGGGCAGGGCGTATCGCAGATAGCTGTCGATACGCATGGTCCCTGAAAGCGGATCGGACTGGTGTGCCGCAGGTACCCCGATGGTCAGTGGGGACAGGGTCCGCGGATCACTCCCCCAGACATCGCCGTGGCTTGCCACGTAGTCGTTGTATCGCGGCATGTCATCGATGGGCCGCTCGATCCAGGGCGTCATGGGGACGAGCTGCTCTCCCATGCGTCGCAACTCTCGCAGGTAGATCGCGCTGCTTTGGGTCACGAAGAACCGATCCCTCGGATCGCGATCAAGGCGCATGGTCAGCGACTCGTCGACCAGTGCCCGTCCCAGGACCTTCTTTGAGCGCGCCATTGGCTGCGCCGGGTCGTCAGTGCGTACCACGTCCTCGGTGTACTGCGGGAACCCGTCGATCATCTGCCTGATGAACATCTCCTCGCCACGCTGCACCGAGACCGAGACGCTGTAGGCGCGGGTACCCTTGTCGTCGCCGCTCATGAGCTCCCAGGCCGGGTCGATGCTCGTGATCGTGAAGGTCGACTCCCCCGCGCTCATGGAGTTCCCGGGCGTGGCGACCATCGACAGCGGCGGCCCACTGGCCTGCTCTATCACCACCCTGCAGCGTGAGACGGCGACGTCTCCCTCTACCTTCGTGCCGAAGTAGATGACACACCCGATCACCAACGTGATGACGCCGCTGTGAATGATCCATGCGCCAAGATGCACGGCACGCAGAGGGATCCGCCGGATCGTGGTGATTGCCATGTTCATGCAGAGCAGGGCGACGAGCCACTTGAAAGGCCACCAGTGAAACCACTCGTATTCGGTCATCTCGAGTCCACGCATCTCGCGCAGGCCCTGCCATGCCTGCGGCTCCCAGATGAAGGGGCTCACCGGCACGCCCGAGGAACCGACCGAGCTGTAGATGAAGAGCGTGGTGAGGATCGTGATGCCCAGCCAGACTGTCGTGAAGAGATCGATGAATGCCAGCGCCACAAAGGCTGGCATCAGCAGGTACCACGCAAGCCCCCCGATGGCGCCAAGCCACCAGCAGAGCAGGCCAACTGCCAGCGCATTAAGCAGCCAGCAGAGGCTGCCGGGCCACCGCATGAAGATCGACAGGAATGGCCTCTTGGCGTCGGTCATTTCTTTGGGCTCGACGCTGCCTGTCGCCGAGGCTCAGGCGTCGGCGTAATCGTAGACACCGCGTCCACTCTTGTCGCCGAGGCGCCCGTCGGCAATCAATTCTTCGATCCGCGGGCACGGCAGGTACTTCTCATCACCAAGGCCGCGATGCATCACGTGCATGATGTCGCGGCAGACGTCGAGCCCGATGTAGTCGGCCAGGCGCAGCGGCCCCATTGGAAACGCGCATCCGAGCTTCATGATCTCGTCTATGTGCTCCGGCTCGGCCACACCGTCCACCCACGCGTGGAATGCCTCGTTGATCATGGGCATCAGCACGCGGTTTGAGACGAATCCGGCGAAGTCGTTGGCCGGCACGGGAGTCTTGCCCATCGCCTCGGCCAGCGCGATCGTGCGACTCGTCGTCTCCTCGCTTGTGGCCGCCCCCTTGATGACCTCGACGAGTTTCATGACCGGTACTGGGTTGAAGAAGTGCATCCCGATGACGCGATCCTCCGCGCCGGGAACCGCCGACGCCAGCTCCCCGATTGAGATTGACGAGGTATTAGTCGCCAGGACGACGCCGTCGCCGAAGGTTGCCTGCATGGTCGCAAAGATGTCCTTCTTGATCTCGATCCGCTCGGTCGCAGCCTCAATCGCCCAGTCGGCCTGCCCCGAGTCGGCCATCTCAACCCGGTAGGTAATCCGACTCGCTGCGGCATCCGCGTCCTCCTGCTCCATGCGCCCCTTCTCCACCCCGCGGGCGAGCTGCGCCTGGTGGTAGTTCCGAGCACGCTCAAGCTGCCCTTTGGCAACATCCACGACGATCGCCTCGATCCCGTGGGTCGCGGCCGCAAGGGCGATGCCGCTGCCCATCGTGCCGGCCCCGATGACGGCAGTGCAGCCGACGCTCATACATCGCTCCAAAGGCGAAGATCGGGCCCCACGTAGTGTGCCAGGGGGCGAATCAGCCGGTTGTCCGCGTGCTGCTCGAGCACGTGCGCGCACCAGCCGCTGACGCGACTGGCCACGAAGATCGGCGTGTACTGGGGTACGGGGATGCCCAGCGCGTAGTAGGTCATGCCGCAGGGGAAGTCGACGTTGGCGTGGATCTGTTTGTCACGAAGCATGATCGCCTGCACCTCGTCGCCGAGGTCGAACCACTTCTTCGCCTCCGGGTTCACCTCGGCGCAGTACCGCAAGCCCCACTCGCGCAGGATGCCCGCACGGTGATCGCCGTTCTTGTACACGCGGTGACCGAATCCCATGAGCTTGCGCTTCGACGCGAACGCCTGCTGCATCCAGTCCTCGGCGTTTCCACCGGCGTCGATCGCCTGCATGGCCTCACGCAACATGGCCATGGCCGCCTCGTTTGCACCGCCATGGAGGGCGCCCTTGAGCGCGCTGATCCCGCCGCAGATCGCCGAGTGCAGGTCGGACATCGTCGCGGCGATGACGCGACACGTGAACGTCGATGCATTGAAGTCGTGCTCGGCGTAGAGGATCAGCGACACGTCCATCACCTTCGATGCGGCCTCCGCAGGCTCCTCGCCGCTCATGCACCACAGCAGGTTCCCGGCGTGACTCAGGTCGTCGCGTGGTTCCACCGGATCCTTGCCGTCCAGGGCCATCTGGTGGGCGCCGATCAGAGTCGGGATTCTCGCCAGGAGTCGCCTCGCCTTGCGGTGTTCAGCCTCGGCGGAGTTGTCCTCGCACTCCTCGTCTGCCTGCCCGAGGAGCGAGACGCCCGTGCGCAGCACGCCCATCGGGTGTGCCCCGGGTGACCGCTGTGCAATGTCGACGATCGCATCTCGCACGCTGCCCGGGATGGTTCGCTCGGCAGCCAGGGTGGCCGTGAAGGTCGCCAGTTCGTCGGCGGAGGGTTTCTCACCCGAAAGCAGCAGGTACGCCACCTCCTCGAAGGTGGCATGGGCCGCAAGATCGGCGATCTCGTAGCCCCGGTAGATCAACTGGGTCTGGTTGACGGCACAGATCGCCGTATCGCCGATCACCTGACCGGCGAGGCCCCGCGCGTCCTTCGATGCGTCTTGTCCTGTCACCATGATCCTTCTCTAGCTGTGTCCCTCGGGCACTTCCCCCATCCCACCGCCCGAGGACCAACATCCTATCCGCGTGGAGGCGTCGGCGTTGGTTCCCATTCGACTGCCGGGTCGTAGCCCAGCAGGTCGTAGAGTTCCTGGCGTGTCTGCATTCGATCCTTGCAGCCGGCAGCGGTTCCAGTTGCCCGAAGCTGCCTCAGACACTCGGTGATCGCGGCCATCGCGACGCGTTGGGCCGTGACCGGGAAGATCACCAAGTCATAGCCCATCTCCGCGAAGCGGGACACGGGCAGGTCTGGGGTCTTTCCAAATTCTGTCATGTTCGCAAGCAGCAGTCCCGGGCACCCATCGGCGAATCGCTCGAATTCCTCTGCGCTCTCCAGTCCCTCCGGAAAGACCATGTCGGCGCCCGCCGCTCGGTACGCCGCGCCACGTTCGATGGCCGAGTCGAGCCCCTCGACCGACCGCGCGTCGGTCCGGGCGATGACCATGAACGCATCGTCTGTACGTGCACCAACTGCAGCAGCAACTAACTCCGTCATCGCCGTCGCCTCGATCACCTCCTTGCCCTCGAGGTGCCCGCAGCGTTTGGGGAAGACCTGGTCCTCCATGTGCATCGCGGCGGCGCCTGCCGCCTCGTAGGCCGCGACCGTCGCGGCCGGGTCACCAAAGCCCGTGTCGGCATCCGCGATCACCGGCAGGCCCGACGCGGCATCAACCCGGGCTATGACATCGATGAACGCATCACGGCCGAGGATGCCCGTATCCGGCACGCCTGCGGCGTTGGCGGTAGCCCCACCGCTGACGTAGCAGGCGTCGAATCCTGCCGCCGCGATGGCGCGCGCCACCAAGGCGTTCCAGGCGCCTGGTGCTGCCACCGTGCCCCTCGCCATGGCGTCTCTGAGGATCTGCCCGGGATGCGTCACGGGGGACGATTCTACCGGAGCACCATCTTCGCGGCCGCCAGGAGCAGTACGACGGCCAGCGAGCGGCGAAGTGCCATATGACCGAGGTAGCGGCTGCCGATCGTCGCACCAACCAGCCCCCCCGCCGCAACCGCCGTCGCAAGCGGCCAGAGGTCTCCTGGTGCCATGGGCAGCGCGCCCTCGTCAATCACCATGCCAGCCATCGCAGCAGCAGAGTTGACCAGGATGAAGGGCGCACTGATCGCGGCGACCTGTCGCGCCGTGGCCCAGCCGGCCACCAGTATCAGTGGACTCAGGAAGATCCCGCCACCGACCCCGACGATGCCGCTGAGCAGGCCGATGGAGCCGCCGGCGGCGACCAGCACTGCCCGCGGCGGCAGACTCGATGACTCAGCCCCGCGCAGCGGCGCCGCCAGTCGCGCAGCGGCCGCCAGCAGCACGATGCCCACAAGTGGCCCGTAGATGGACATGGGCAGGTCCACATATCCCCCCACGGCCGCCGCTGGAATCGACGCGCAGGCCAGCGGCACTAGCAGGTCAAAGCGATGGCGGCCGCCACGGGAGAACCGCCACGTAGCGATGGCCGCCACCACCAGATTCATGGAGAGGGCAGTTGCCCGCATCTCTGCTGGTGCCATCGCCGTGAAGGCGAGCACTGCGAGGTACCCGGAGCCACCTCCGTGTCCAACGGTGGCGTACAGGGCGGCCATCGCCGCGAATGCAAGGGCGAGCTGGATCGTCTCGGCATCCACCGCGGATGCCTAGCGGCCGACCTCGATGCTCCACTCGATGTCGTTGCCGGACCGGGTCCAGGAGATGGACAAGTCATAGGGACGCAGCCCATTGGTTTCAATGCGCGGCAGCGGGCTCCCTGGCCGGACGACGAACACGGGCTGCTGCTGCGCCAGTGAATCCAGCGGGACGGTGTACAGCGATGGGTCGTTCGCCGAGAAGGAGACCACGCTGTCCCCGAAACGCATCTCCTTGGCAAACGAGATCGTCTGCAGGCCCGCCTGCAGATCCGCCAAGGACGTGACCGCTCGCTCGCGGCGCCCCAGTTCCTTGATGCCCTCTGCGAGGAACGCCATCCGCCGCGCCGCGAGTTTCGTGGCGCCGGGCTTGAGTTGCAGGATGTACTGCGCCCAGGCCCGCTCGAAGGTGACCAGATCCACCCCGCCGAAGGCGCGCTGGAACGCCTCCTCGTGGCCCATTCCCTCGGACATCGACAGCAGGAATCGATCGAACCCCTGCGCGTATCCTCCGTCACCGGCATGCACCAGGAAGTGGATCATGGCCCAGGACTGCGTGTACTGGATCGCCCCGGTTGCGGTCTTGATGTTCTGGTTCCACTCGTGCTGCGACATCTTCATCAGGTCCTCGAATCGAAGGATCTGGCCGGACTCGAGCGCCCGCTGCAGTCGCATGAGGTCGTTGGCTTCCACCTGCCCGATCACCAGTTGCTTGTTGAGATATGAAGCCTTCTCGAAGTACTCAGCGATGCCCTCATTGACCCAGGGCGGCAGACGGTTTCCGAATCGCGAGAAGGCGAACTGATGAAACGCTTCGTGCTTGGCCACGCCCTCGAAGCGATCCCAGGAAGACTCGACCCACAGCGCGAGGACCTGAAACCCCTCGCCCTGATTCATGAACATCCCGCCGGAGTTCTCGACTACCCCGGTGTCGCCGCCACTGCGACCGCCTACCGCCGCGATGTAATCGGCCCGCTTGGAAAACACCCAGGCGACCATGCGCTCATTGCGCTGTTTGGGAAGCATCGAAAGCCCGCTTCGGTATGCCTCGTAGACCGTGTCGAGCAGCTCCGCCACGTGCCGCACGTCGTCTTCGGGCAGGTCCGTGTGCAACTCCCAGTGTTCGGTCTCGTACACCGGCGCGCTGTCCAGCCAGGACTGGGCCGCGGTGCAGATCAGGATGGCGGCCACCAAAAAGTTCATGTGGGCATCCGCCGCAGTGTTGCTGCTGGGTAGTACCACTCGAGGATCGCCTCGTGTGACAGACCTCGTGACGCAAGAACCTCCGCGCCGTGCTGGCAGAGTCCCGCCCCATGTCCCATGCCGTATCCAAGGAGCACCAATGTCTCGCCTCTGGACTCGCCTCCGAGGTGCGATGACCAGAGCGGCTGCGGCGGCGGAAACCCGGGTGCTGCGTGGTTCGCCGCCCGCATGATGGCGTTGGCGCTCGCCTCGACCCGCGTGCCGGTTCGGCCCACGATCGCCAGATCGACGGGCCTGCCATGGGCATTGGTTGAGGCCGTCTCAATGCGGCGCGCAGCGCCCACCTCGTGAAGTGCGTCAACCCTGTACAGCTCCGCGTAGGCCCGCATGCGTCCGGCCAGTGCGTCGGCGGGGCGACTGGTCACCCACTGGTGGACCTTCAACACCGTGCACGCGTCCTCGCCGGGGTGTCCGGCGAGAGGTGGCATCTCGTGAATTGGGGAGTCACTGATGGCGTCCTGCGCATTCGCGGCCAGTCCACCACAACACGCACAGTAGTAGGCCGGCACGAGGTGGTCTTGCCAGGCAAGCACCTGCCCACGCGTCATTGCCACGGCACGATGCGCCACATCGAGCGTCACGTCTCCTAGGTAGACCTGCGAGTCAGGGCCATCGGTCACGTCGTAGTGGCTTGAGTCACGCCGCTGCGCGTGCTCTGCAGCGGCGTAGCTTCGGGCGGCGATGGCTTGTGCAGCGAAGGTCGCCGGATTCCAGTGGGCGTAGAGTTCTCCGGCAACGACGCCCGGGAGATACTGCTCCATGGGCACGTGGGCAACCACGTCGAATGCCTCCTCGCCGAGGGAGTCGCGTGCATGCAGCACGATCGACCCGTGGTGCCGACGCGCAGCCCCGTCTCCGATCTCCACCAGGACCGCGTCCCCGCGAGGCGTCGACACGCCGACGGATCGCTCACCGTCCAAGTGAATCCGTTCGCCTCGACCGTCGATGGCCAGCCATTGACCTCCTCGTCGCAACACCTGCAGGCCGCCGAAGTGCCGCTCACCGCTTCCCGCAACACGCAGCGGCTGGCCGGTGCCCCCGACGACTGCTGCCATGGTCTCGCCCCGCACGCGACCGATTCGCACCCGCATCGTCACGGCAGTCTCTGGAAGGGACAACAGGTCGTCGTGGGTCACCGTCGTCGAGTCGCGACTCCCGTCACCATCCACATCACCGCCGCAGCCAACGGCGACGGCGCAGCCAGCGGCGGCCAGAAAGGCTCGCCGGCTGCAGGCAAGATCATGCAGCGGGTGCGGGTCGGACATCATCGACCAGTCTATGCGGAGCCCCGGTCGACCTTGTTGCGCATTCCTCAGTCGAGGAGGCGCAGTTCCAGGCCGTGCTCAGCAAGCCGCTCGCTGATCTCCTGGAGGCTGGTTGCACCGAAGTTCTTCACGCCCATCAACTCGGCCTCGGTGCGAACGGCGAGATCGCCGATCGTCTGGATGCTCAGGAGTTGGAGCGCCTTGCGGGCTCGCACGGAGAGTTCGAGTGCCGAGACGGGCGAACTCAGTACCTGCTCGGGTACGCGTCCCTTGAGCTCGTCGTAGCGATCCTGGTGTGCGCGACTGAACTGGCCCTCGAGACCCTGGCCAAGACGCAGGCCCTTGGACGTCAGCATCTGGCGAATCTCCGCCAGAGAGGTGTCGCCGAAATTCTTGTAACTCAGGAGTTCCGCTTCGCTGATTTTCAGAAGGTCGCCAAGCGTCCTGATCTCCATCTTCTTGAGGCAGTTGCGCGCCCGTACGGAGAGTTCAAAGTCGGTCACCGGGGTGTTGAGCAGGGCCGCCCGCTTGGCGGCATCCCGGGCGATCTCCTCGTCGTAGTACATGTCTCGCGACGCACGCACGTCCTTCATGTAGAGCCGTGCGCGGGCGTGGTTCGGGTCGGTGTCGAGCACCTGTCGCAGGCACTTCTCGGCCGCTGCAGTCTCGCCGCAGTCCTCGTAGAGCACCGCGAGATTCATCAGAGCGTTCACATGTGGACGCTCGCAATGGGCGAGATCCTCGTAGAGGCCGAACGCCTCGTCCTCCTCGCCTACAAGGTCAAGCAGATAGGCCAATCGGAACATGTCGTTCGGGTCGCCCGCCGCATCAACGGCGTTTCGTAGTTCGCCGATGGCGGCGAGTCGATCGCCGGCTTCCTCGAAGCGGCTCGCCTCTGCGCGATGTGACGACGCTGCAACAGGATCCGCGGCGCTTCCGCCGCCAACCATCGTGTCAAGTACATCACTGCCCGTCTGGTCGATCAAGGTATTGCTCCATTGGTGCCCTGGTTCGCGTGCAACCGGTGAGTGTACCGATCAGGCCACCTCGCCGCCAATCATGGCGCCTCGGGCGGGTCAACCAGGTCCGCTGTGGCCGCATCGGGCCCGCTCGCGGGCAGACCGCCAGTCAGTGGCGCTGCGCGACCTGCTCCCACGGAGAGGTCTTCGTCGAGCAGCCGGATGGACCGCCATCGCCCACCCTCGAACCGCACCAACATGGTGATGGCGTAGAGGATGATGAAGATCGCGGCCGCGATCCACGGACCCACCGACGACAGACCGGGGAATACCTCTATGGCGATCCACCCACCACCGATGATAAAGACCCAGCTGTAGATTGCGGTGACGACGCCCGGCCAGACGGTGTCGCCCGCACCGCGGAGGGCGCCCGTGTAGACGATGCCGAAGGCGTCGGCGGTCTGGAAGACGGCGACCAAAATCATCAGGTTGCCACCAATCTTGATGATCGAGGCGCGCTGCTCAGGGGGCATGTCCGAGCCGGAGATGAAGATCGCGATGAGCTGCTCGCGGAAGATCACAAACAGTGCCGCGCAGAGCGTCATGTAGCCCATGGCCATGATGACCCCGAGTCGTGCTCGCTTGACCGCCACGTCCGGCTGGCCCGCTCCGATGTACTTGCCGACGATCGCGTTGACGGCGACATTGAGGCCCAGCGCGGGCATGAAACTCAGGTGCATATATCCCATGGCGATCCAGCCGGCGGTCATGTGGTCTTCCCCGAAACTGCCCACGATCACGGCCATGAAGATGGCCCAGCAGATCATCTCGTTCGAGAACTGCAGGCCCGCCGGCCAGCCCAGCTTCAGGAGCTCGCCCATGGTGCGCCGATGCGGTCGCCACGCGGCGCGGGTCGCGTACTTCGCGTTGAACGACGCCGAGAGGAAGACGGCCATCGGGATCACCATCTCGGCGAACATGCCGATGACGGTCGCGATGGCGGCGCCGCGCAGTCCCAGTGCCGGCACGCCGGGGATCCCAGGCAGGAATCCGGGGATGCCGTCCTCGCCGAAGATCAGGACGTAGTTCCCGACGACGTTGATGATGTTTGCGAAGATCGTCGAGACCGTGATGATCTTCGGCCGGTGCAGCCCAAAGAAGTAGTGGGTGAACCCGCGCGACACGAGCACAAACAAGCTGCCCGCCAACAAGAATTGTGCGTACTCGGTCTCAAGCGCCACCAGGCGCGACGTCTCTGCATCGCCGTGCATGAACGAGAAGATCCATGGGATGGCCAGTGCCCAGGGAACCATCACCACTATCCAGGCGATCAGTGACAGCCAGAGTGCCGCCCAGGGATAGACCGAGCCGCGCTCGGGACGTCCGGCGCCAAGGTTCTGCGAGACGTAGGTGTTGACGACCGTGACGATCCCCATCCCAGCGCTGACCAGCGCGAACGACCAAATGCCGCCGTTGCCCTGCGCCGCGACCTCGGTGGGCCCGACCTGGCCCACCATGAGTTTGTCGGTGAATTGCATCACGGTGAAGCTGGTCATCGTGATGACGGTGGGCCACGCAAGTGACCACACCTCGGCGACGGGGTGTTGGGGCGGCGCCTTGCTCGCGGAATCCGAGCTCATCGGCGCGTCAGCCGCCGGCCTCGGCGGCGAGCACCTGCTCAAGGATCTCCGCAGTCAACTTCGAGGGATTTCCCTGCCATCGCACGATGTTCGAGGAGTCGATGACCAGAGCATGCGGAATGCCTCGACAGCCAACGGCGTGCTGCATGCGCTTCTTGCTGTCTCGCGCAATGCCGTAGTGCATGGGGGTGCCCCTCATGAAACCCTGGATCTTCGTCGTTGTCTCGGCGCTGACGCCGATGAAGGCGATGCGATCCCCAAGGGCTGCATGCAGTTCATTGAGATGGGGGATGGTCCTTCGGCAAGGAGCACACCAGGTGGCCCAGAACTCGACGACACGAGGTCGCCCCTCGTAGGTGACAGGCTCGCTCACCCACTCCTCGACCTCAAACGGCGGCGCGGCCCTCCCCTGCACATCATTCGCGCTGCCTATCGACACGTTGTATGCGGGGTAGGAGCCACCACTTGTGGCTGTCGGTGCCGCGGCGGGTCGCAGATTGGGTTGCGAGGTCACAGACAACATCGCGGCCACGATCGCGACCGCGGCGATGCAACCCATGATGAGCAACTTGGACTTCACGCGTCTCCCTGTGTCCCCGGTCCAGGAAGCGAAGAGCCTACCAACTTGCAATCACGTGCAGCAGGTCCGTGACGTCCACGGTGCCGTCGGGTGCCAGATCCTCGTTGCAGGGCACCGGGCAGTCGCCCCACGCGGCGATGATCGCCAGGATGTCGCTGACGTCAATCTCGCCATCGCAGTTCACGTCTCCGTCAGTGCCACCGGCGCCGGCTGCCCAGATCGAGACATCGTCGATGTTCCAACCGCTGTACTGCCAACCCCAGTCCGTCGTCCCCATCGTAAAGCGAATGCGTGTCGATGGCCCGATGACCGATGCCGGAAGCGTGAACTCCTGGACACTCCATCCCGAGTCGGTGATCGTTGATCCGTTCTCCCACAGCGTCACCCATTGGGCGCCGTCCGCAGATGCCCGCACGTAGGCATGGTCATAGCTGGACTGCTCGACATTCAGCCATCTTGCAAATCGCAGCGTCGCGCTGTCCAGGCCCGTGAGATCCAGTGGTGCCGAGGTCGTGTGCCGCTCCGACAGGTTGTTCTCGTAGTCGCCGGCGAGGTTGTAGCCCAGGACAGAGGATCCACTGGCGCCAGCGGTGGGATCAGGGTTGCCATACGAGCCGCCACCGCCACTTGGTGCGCCCCAGTCCCAGAGGCCCTCCGTGGACCAGCCCGGATCGCTGTCCATGGTCCACTCGGCAACCTGTGTGGCGGCCATCGCCACGAGGAGGGTTCCGTCGCTCGGGTGAGCGTGCGTGGTTCCATTTGTGTCGATGGCGGTGAACGCAAATTGGACGCCGGTGCCGCACCCTGATGTCGGCAGTGTCGCGCGATAGGACGTTCCGCCCACCCACTCCATCGGAAGATCAACAACCGGCCCGCTTCCCCACCCCAGTCGCAGCGTGGCGGTGTCCGGGTCGATTGTCGTCCCCGCCAACGCGTTGATCTCAACATCAACTACCACCGTCTCGCCGGCCACAAACTGCCCAGGAATCCCGGCGGGGAAGGAGAAGGACACGGGGTGCGCTGCGAACTCCAGGAGTTCAAGCATGCCCGCCCAGTTCTCCTCGCACGTGGGCACGATCTGGTCAGGTGGCAACTCGAATCCAGATCCGCCATTGGGCCGCAACTCGATCGTGTGACCGAAGGCGCCCTGTGTCACCGTCCAGTCCTGCATCACGCCGTCGGCCGCGTAGAGGATGTCGGCCGGTGCGCCGGGCACGTACATCTCGCCGTGGACGCTGCCGATCGCATCGGCTATGCGCGTGGCGAGGTCGGTCACCACCGCCTCGTTGGGCGGCGGCGCAGTTGTCCAACCCCACGGGTGGAGTACCAGCTGCGAGTAGGAGTGGTAGTCGATGTGGGCGATGAAGTGATCGAACGTCGCCACGAGATCTCTCACCGCCGCTGCCTCTGGTTCGCTGAACGGCGCTGGGCCCGTGTAGACGTCGCTGCACGTATTGCTGCTCGTGCTGTCTCCGCCTGCCCAGTCGATGTCCCAGTTTCGGTTGAGGTCAACACCGGCGCAGCCGCCGCCGTTGTTTCGTCGATTCTTGCGCCACAATCGGTACCCGCCCGGTGCGTACGTGTACTCGTAGCCGTCGGGGTTGACGATCGGGATGATGATCACCTCGAGCTTCGAAAGCAGCGACGCCACCTGTGTGCTTGAATCGTGTTCGGTGAGCAGGTGCTCGGCGAGATACATGGGGACCATGACGGCGATCCACTCGCGGGCATGCTGGCACCCGTTGAGCAGTACCTGGCCGCGACCGCTTGGATCGCCGGGTCCTGTGATTCGGATGCCGCGAATGTCGCGGCCCTCGTGCGACTGGCCGGCCGTGAAGAGACTCGCCAGCTGGGGGTGGGCGGCGGCCAATTCGTCGAGCCGGTCATTGACCTCGTCCCAGGTGCGATAGTCGGCAAACCAGCCCCCGCTACCCGATCGTCGCGCCTCGGCGCGCTGGGCATTGCTTCGCGCGATGGCCGCGTCCACGTCCTGTATCACCACCCGCACTTGCATGCCCGCGGCGCGCGCCGCCAGGAGTTGACGGTCGGTCGCGAGCACCTCCTGACGCCCTTCTCTGTCAAAGCAGGCGAGTGGCTCTGCACCCACCGATCGCAGCAGCACAAGGTCCGACTGTGATCGCACGCCGACCTCGGCGATGCGGTACCCCGTGTAGGGGGCTGCCGCGACTGCCGCCGATACGGCCAGTGCCAGAAACGCCATGACGATGTTGCTTCTCATGTTGGCTCCAGTATGCCCGTTCGCAGCCGCTGCGTCACGGGATTCCCGATTCCTCTCCAGAGTCTGCCCCCTATGCTGCCTCCCATGCGAATCGCCCTCCTGGCCCTCTGTGGCTGCCTGCTTGGCTGCGAGACTGCTCCGCGGGCCGCCCAACAATTGGGCGTCGACGCCCGCACGTTCCCTGAGATGACCGACCTTCGCAGCGGCGAGGTGATCACGTGGGCCTACCTGCTCAAGGAGGTCGAGGCCGTGGATGTCATCCTCGTTGGCGAGTTCCATGACCATGACCTCGGCCACGCCATCGAGCTGGCGCTTGTCGAGGACATGGTGGATCGCTGGCCGGCGAGCAGCGTCGCCATGGAGATGCTCGAGCGTGACGAGCAGGGCATCGTCGATGACTACAAGGATGGCATCATCGATGCCGAGCGATTCCAGGTGCTCGCCGAGGCGAAGAGTTGGTACGGGCTCGACGGCTGGAACGCTTGGTACCAGCCCATCATCGATGCCGCTCCCCATGTCGTCGCGGCAAACTCGCCGCGCCAGTATGTCTCGCTTGCGCGGCGCGACGGATACGACGCGCTCGACGCACTCCCACCAGCCCGCCGCCGCCTCGCCGTGCACCCCGAGACGCTCGACGACGGTCCCTACTGGGAACGGTTCCTCTCGCTCGTCCCGGAGGGCCACTACTCAGACGACGACATTCGCGCGTTCTTCCTAGCGCAGCAGGTCTGGGACGCGACCATGGCTGCATCCGTTGACGAGGCTGCGCCGAGCCGCGACGCCAAGGTGTTGCTGATCGTCGGCGCCATGCATGTCGAGTACCGCGGTGGCGTCGTTGAGATGCTCCATCGCCGCCGCCCGGACCTGCGAGTTCTGACCATCGCGATCCACCGTGCGTGGCCCACCGATGATCTCATCGACGGCCCTCCGAGGGCCGACATCGTCATTGTGGGCGAGGCACCGCGCTGATCGCGGCCCGGCGCAGGCGATCGTGGATCGCGCGCCAGGCCTCTGCGGCCGGCGGTGACTCGATGAGAATCGTCGAAACTCCCAGCGAGTCCGCTTCTCGCAGCGCCGCGTAGAGCCGCCGCGCATATCCCACCGGGTCATCCCCCAGCATGATGGCCTTGTGTGGGGGGGGCACGTCCATCTCAGTGCACACCAGGGCCGCGCAGGGCTCGTCGAGATTCGACAGGTGTGACTCGAAGTCCGCGCGGTCGCAAAGCCAAACTGGTCGCTGTGGCGCGTAATGCCGCGTGGAGGTGCCCGGTGCGTGTGTCTGCGAATCAATCGTGGGCTCCGCCACCCTTCCAATCACCGCGTCGATCATCCCGGCGGTCACGCTGCCGGGCCGCAGGATGGTTGGTTCCCCGGCCATTGAGAGGATGGTCGACTCGATCCCCTCCTCGCATGGTCCACCATCGAGGATCAGCAGGTCCTCGACTCCTGCAAACTCCTGCGCCACGTGCACGGCGGTGGTAGGAGACACATGGCCGGAGCGGTTGGCTGAGGGCGCCGAGATCGGCCCGCCATGTGCAGCGAGCAGGCCGCGCGCCACATCGTGGCGAGGGCTGCGCAGTGCGATCGTGTCGTACCCCGCGGTGGCCTGTTGTGGGACACGGGTGTCGCGAGGCAGGATGATTGTCAGTGGTCCCGGCCAGCAGGCGTCTGCCAACGCGTCGCAGTTCGCATCCCATCCCGTTGCCAAGTCCGCCACCCATGATCGATCGAGCACGTGCGCGATTAGCGGGTTGTCCGCCGGACGCCCCTTGAGGTCGTAGACACGATTGATGGCCACCTCGTTGAGCGTGCTGCAGCCGAGCCCATAGACCGTCTCTGTCGGGAAGGCTACGACGCCACCGGAAGTCAGCAAGTCGGCGGCTTGCTGCATCGCGTCACTCCCAGAAGCGACCACGGGCATGTCAGGGCGCTCCGAGCCAGGTCGCGGCTGACTCCATGTCGATCTCGACCTGGTGGGCGTCGAGTGTCATTCCCGTCGCCCGGTGCAGTGTCGCGATGGCCCTGTTGAAGTCCACGACGGCGCGAAACTCCGCGATACGCGCCTCAGCAAGCCTCGCCTGGGTGGTGAGCTTCAGGTTCAGGAACGTCGGGGTGAGATCGGCGAGCGTCACCTCTTCGACGCGAAGTGTTCGCAGGTGCTCGGCCTGCGCGATGCGAGACGAGCGGCTCGCGTCCACAAGCGCTCCTTCGGTGATGATGTCGCGGACCGCGTTTCGGACCTCCAGGACCGCCTGTTGCAGCGCCTGGTCGTAGGATGCCATGGCCGATGCCCGCTCGAGCCGCGCTTGACGATGTCGCGCCTCCGCGGCACGATTGCCCAATGGGTACTCGAACCGCAGTCCGACGAGGTAGTTGAGATAGTCGTCGCTGATGGCCTCGCTGTAGGCGTCGCTACCGCTGCCATCCAGGCCCTTAAAGGACACCTGGGCCTGGAGATCCAGCAGTGGAAGTCGTGCGTTTGCAGCGACTTCCAGATCAATGGACTGTGTGTCGATCGTCAGGGTCAGCTCTCGCAGGTCAGGCCTGTTTGCCATCGCAGCAAGGACCGCCTCTCGCAGGGAAACGGCGATGGCCCCCGCTTCGAGCCTACCCGCGGGCTGCAGCACCCCGTGCTCATTGAGCGGCGCGGCTGGATCGTTGGTGAGCGCCTTGAGTGCATCAGACGCTTCCTGCACGGCCTGCTGTTGGCGGATGACGCTGGTACGCCGCTGCTCCACCGTGGCGACCGCCTGCGCGTAGTCGGCCATGCCCGCGTCGTAGTCCCGGCGACGATCGAGCACGCTCGCCACGGACGAACCGGCATCAAGCAGCCATGTCTGCACCTGCAGAGTCTTCCATTGCAGGGCGAGGTTCCACCAGGCAAGTTCCGTGTCAGTGACGACCTGGTGCATTGACTGGCGCAGTGTTTCGATCGACCGCCGATGTGCCAGATGTGCCAAGCGAACCTGTGACCTTGCCACAGGCGTGCCGAAGTTTCGAAGCAGGGGCTGGGCCAGATCCAACGTCGCGACCGCGTCCCAGGCTGGATCCGGCTCGTACGTGACGCCAGATCCACCCGACGATGATCGTGTCAGGTCAGTGGAGAGCGTGACGGTTCCGCCCGCGTGCAGCTTGCGGGCAAGCGAGCCGTCAAGAGCCCACCTATCTGACTCCGTCTCCTCGGCCGTCACGGCGACGCCATCGACAAGGGCGCGCTGCTGAGGGGTCTTGACGTGGGACCGCGTGACCCCGGCCCCAAGCACGAAGTCGAATGCGGCCTCCGCCTGTTGCATGGACTCGCGACTGATGGCCGGAGCAATCCGCGCAACGGCCAGATCGAGGTTGTGGGCAAGCGCCGAGGCAACCGCATCGGAGAGCGTCACGCCGGTAGCGCTCGGAGTAGCACCAAGCAGGTCCGGGCCAGCCGCGGCGTCCCACTCGGTCCCCGGGGGGGCGGGCCCGATGGCGTCCAGTTCACCGCGACGGTCCGACAGCGCCTCCTCGACTGCTGTCTGCGTGCCCGGGGCGTGCTCCCGCCGCTCGTCGGCGAGATCAAGGTTCGCCTCAAGGCCGACGACTTCCTCCATCCCAGGCACGCCGGCTCCAACGGGGCCCTCGAGGGGGCCCGCGCAGCCGGCGGTGGCCGCAATGGCCCCACCCAACACTGCTTGTCGAACACCTCGCGACATCTTGGGCGCATGGTACCTACGAGGAAGATGTGCTCATCAAGTGAGATTGGACGCCTCTCTCGCCTTGCCGGGTTGTGCAACCGCGGATACCCTCGCCGCGGACGACCCGAGTACACGGAGGTCAAGGAGGTCGACATATGTCCAATGCATTGACTGTTCTAGGGATGGCGCTTGCAGCGTCCGCTGTCGCGGCGCTGTCTGCGGAAGAAACGACGGGAGCCGAGGACACCTGGGTTGCCCGTGTCACGAGCGACGACGTCACCGTGCGTTGCGGTGCGAACGAAAGCTACTACCCACTTGGCACGCTGGGCGAGGGTGACCTTGTCCTGGTGACAGGTCGGCGACACAGCTGGTCGCGCATCGAAACCGTGGGAACCGCGTTCATGGCTGCCACTGGGTACGTCAAGTACCCGGCTGCCGACGCCAGTCGATTCACGTTCGACGAGACGACCGGCATCGGCACCGCCAACGGCGACATCGAGGTGCTCGCGCGCAACATCGAGTCGGAGGAGCTCTATCGCTCTTGGCGACCAGTGCGGCGACTGGCCGATGGGGACGCCGTCGAGGTGCTCAGCACCACGAAGACCGATCCGGGCACGCTGCACAGGGAGGCGTACGTTGTACACATCGTGCGGCTGCCCGCCGACTCCATCGCGTGGGTCAGCGCGACGTATCTCGAGGCGGCCACGCCCGAGGAGGCCATGACGTTCACGGCATGGTCCGGTGCCGCCGAGGATGCGGGATCGTCGGAACCTGAACCGACCACGCTCGTGGAAGCGGAGCCGGCACCCGAACCGGAGCCTGAGCCTGAGCTCATCATGCTCGTGGAGGTCGAGAACGCCTGGAAGAAGATGGCCGGCGAGCCGATCATCGAGGCGGAGTTGACGCCCATGCAGGACCTGTATGTAGAGCTGCTCGAGAACTACCCGGAGGACCTGGTCGTGCACCGCATCGCAAACGGCCGCATGGAGCAACTCAAGGTGTGGTCGGGCATCCAGGACCAGAAGATCCGGATCCAGAACCTTCGTGTGCAACTGGCGGCCGGCACCAAGGACGCGGAGGCGTACGGCCTCGCGCTGGAACTTGGCGGCGACTACACGGCGGTCGGACGCATCGCGCTTTCAAATACGTTTGACGGGCGGCTACGGCCGCTGATGTACCGCCTGCAGGACCCGGACTCGGGCCGAACGGTCGGGTACCTGCCCGCGGACGAAACCGTGGACCTCTCGACGATGCTCGGGCAGGTCGTAGGCGTGTCCGGCGAGAGGGACTGGGATGCCACGTGGCGTGTCACGGTGCTCGCCCCGGATCGCCTCGACATCCTGTCCCCATCGACGGCAGCAGTAGGAGACGACACGGATACCAACTAGCCGTGCGCCCGCGGTGTCGCCGGTAATGACTCCCTCCGGTGACCTCGTCGGGGCACCAGGGGCGTTAGCTCAATTGGGAGAGCGCCGCCTTTGCAAGGCGGAGGTTACCGGTTCGAGCCCGGTACGCTCCATTCACAGGTAGACGTCATAGCGAACCAGCTTGCTCCGAATGGAGTGAGCTGGTTCGTTTCCCAGGGTGTCCGCGTGGCGAGGCCGCTTCACCACGACACGCTCCGCCGCCTGCCGTGAAATGGCAAGCAACTCTCCTGAGTCACCATCCATCCCGACGATCGCTCGCAGCGCCTGGGCGTGACCACGAGGGAGCGCCGTTGCGCGTCGCCGCTTCGGGTACATCGGATCCAGATACACGGTGTCCGGTTTGAGTTCCGCCAGGAGCATGCGGGCATCACCCTCCAGCAGTGTGAGGCGATCGCCAAGCGCGGCAGTGAGATCCCTGTCGCGCCGCGCGCGGTGAAGACCGTCTGCCAACAGTACGGCCACCACTGGAGATCGCTCGATCGCCGTCACCTCGTAGCCCATCAGCGCCAACAGCGCCGCGTCGTGTCCGAATCCGGCCGTCGCATCAACGACGCTAGTAGCGCGTTCTCCGATGGCGCGTGCAATGGGCTGTTTGCGCGAGAGATTGCCCGTGGCAGTGCGCCGCTCGATGCGGGAGAGATCGACCTGCCAGCCGCGGCCTGGGCGCGTCCTGGGCCGCCGCAACTCCACGCCCCAGGGGCCATAGGCGACGCTGTAGAAGGTGTCTGGGCCCGGTTCGCCCACGGCGGCAGACAGCCGCTCTGCGCTAGCAACTGCCGAAGCGTCCTCGGTTTCCACGAGGATGGCGACCGATGCGTCGCGCGATACACTGCCCTGCTCGCTGGAAGAGCACGTCATGAGAAGGATTCCCCTGCTGCTGATCGTATCAGCGCTGGTCGCCTGCGGACCGCGCGGCGTGTCGCCTGCGCGGCCGGCCCTCATCAACCATCTCGTGTTCGTCAAGCTGCAGGAGCCTGCCGACGGTGCGAGCCTCATCGCCGACTGCGATGCGATGCTCGCTGGGATTCCAGGAGTCGTCTCGTATCACTGTGGCACACATGGCGACTTTGGCCGAGCGGGCATCGACGCTGACTACGATGTCGCTCTCTGCCTGGGCTTCGACACCGCCGAAGCGTACGCTGGCTACCTTCCGCACCCGGACCACGTGGACCTTGTTGACAAGTGGAAGAGCCGCTGGGAATGGATCCGAATTCACGATGTCGTTGACGAGACGCCATGAGCTCGTCGCAGGAGCATGACCACACCATGACACGCAACACTCTCTCGATTGCCCTCCTGCTGCTGACCGCCGGCGGCGCCTGGGGCCAACAGGTGCAGCCCGAGGAGTTCACCCTCGACAACGGGATGAAGTTTCTGCTGCTGCAGCGCAGCGAGGAACCAAACCTCGTCGCCGCCGGCTGGGTTGCCAAGGTTGGCTCGGTCAACGAACGGCCCGGCATCACGGGCCTGAGTCACTTCTTTGAGCACTTGATGTTCAAGGGCACCGACACGATCGGCACCAGTGACCCTGTGGCAGACGCTGCGTTCACCGATCGAGAGCGCGGGCTGCGGAATGCCATGCTCGAGATCACATGGGGTGAGCAGTACGACCGCTTCCGCGCCGGCGAGATTGACGATCCGTGGGATGCGGACAACGACACGCCGCGACTCGCAGAACTTCGCGAGGAACTCAAGGCCGCGATGGAGGAACACCGCAGCGTCATCGTCAAGGACGAGTTCGCGTCGGTGTACCAGGCCGCGGGCGCAACAGGGCTCAACGCGTTTACGACCTATGACCTGACCTTCTACATCAACCAACTCCCGGCGAACAAGTTTGAACTCTGGTGCTGGATGGAGTCCGATCGTCTGGCCAACAGTGTCTTCCGGGAGTTCTTCTCCGAGCGCGATGTCGTGCACGAGGAGCGTCGCATGCGCACCGAGTCCTCGCCGACCGGTGAGTTCGACGAACAGTTCGAGGCGCTCTTCTGGCAAGGATCCCCCTACTCCTGGCCTGTGATCGGGTGGCCCAGCGACCTCAATAGTTACACGCTCGAAGAAGCACAGCGGTACTTCGACATCTACTACCGCCCGAATAACCTCGTCGGTGTCGTCGTGGGCGACTTCGACCCGGAAGCGATCCGGGCGCTCATTGAGACCTACTTCGGCCGCCTGGAGCGTGGCAGCACGCCGGTGCCGCCGATCGTCACCATCGAGCCTGACCAGAAGGCTCAGCAGCGGCTATCTGGAGAAGTTGATGCGCAGTCGCAGATCAAGATTCGCTACCACGCCCCCCCCATGATGCACAAGGACGCCGCGCCGCTCTCGGTCATGGCCGCGTTGCTCAATGGCCGCACGGGCCGTCTCTACAAGTCCATGGTCGAAGGCTCAGAGGTCGCCAGCAGCGCCTCGGCCGCCGGGCCCATTGAGAACCTCCGAAAGCACGCTGGCATGTTCTCCTTCACCGCCGCCGTGAAGGGCGACGCCACACCCGAGGACCTTGAGGCGGGCTGGTACGACGAGTTGACGCGGCTCCAGGAGGAGCCCGTCGGTGACCGGGAGCTGCAGAAGATCAAGAACCAGGTCATCGCAGACCAGTATCGATCATTGACCAGCAACTTCCTGCTCATGATCCAACTCGGCTTCCTTGAGGCGATGGGCGACTGGAACTTCCTCAACGAGGCGCCGCCGCGGCTGCTGGCCGTGACGCCCGAGGACATCCAGCGTGTCGCCAACACCTACTTCACGCCCGAGAATCTATCTATCGCGCTGTACTACCGCAGCGAGGATGCGCCGGAGGTCGACGACGCGTTGGCTGGCCTCGACCCGCAGTCCCAGATGATGGTGCAGCAGGCGATCTCGCAACTCGAACCGCTCGGCGTCATGGAATTGAACATGGCTCTGCAGCAGATGGCGCCGCAGGCAGCCATGGTGCCCGAGGAGATGAAGCCCGCATTCGACTACATCCTCAACTGGGTCGAGCAGCGCATTGTGGAACTGGGATCCACCGACACCCCGACCGCAGACGAGCCGGCGGCGCCGGAGCCTGAGATCGAGCCATCGCCCATCGAGGAGGTTCCCGCCTCCCCAGCAGTGGGCGAGGCTGAGCTGACGCCGCAACAAATGGCCCAGGCCGACCAGATGCTCGCAAACCTCGAGGGTAAGCCCCTCTCGGACCTGATCCAGATCCATGGCATCTTGAACGCGACCTCTGGCTCTGTGTCGGATGAGGAGCGGCCGATGATCGAGTATGTCATTGCGGCGCTGCAGGCCCGCATCGACTCAGTTCGCGCAGGCGACGACCAATGACCTTCCGGTTGGAGAACGACCAATGATCTTGCTCCTGGCAACAACACTCACGGCGGCCCTGGGGGCCGATATCCCGGCCCATCCTGATGCGCTGGTGTTTCCCGACTATGCCTTCAGCCCGCCGGCGGCGGCTGACTACCGCGTGGAGCTGGCAAATGGCGTCCCGGTCTACATCACCGAGGACCGCGAGCTCCCGCTGATCAACATCTCCCTGGTGTTTCGGGGCGGCGCCTACCTCGACCCGCCGGGCAAGGTGGGACTCTCGGGCATCATGGCCAGCCAGCTTCGCGCCGGCGGCACTGGGTCCATGACCGCTGAGGAGTTGGACGAGGAACTTGACTTCCTCGCTGCAAGGGCGAGCGCATCCGGTGGTGGTACTACTTCGTCGGCGTCGCTCAACAGCCTCTCGACGAACCTTGAAGAGAGCCTGCCGCTGTTTGTCGAGATGGTCCGCGACCCCCGATTCCAGGAGTCGCGACTGCAGATCACCAAGGACTCGGCGCTGGAAGGCATGAAGCAGCGAAATGACCACCCACGCTCCATTCTCTCTCGCGAGACCGACACCGTGCTCTATGGCGACTCATGGCTCAGCCGCCAACC
>CAZKTE010000020.1:0-26008 GCA_964555625.1 uncultured Isosphaeraceae bacterium
GTCGCCTTCTTGCGAGTCGCCTTCTTGCGAGTGGCCTTCTTGCGAGTGGCCTTCTTGCGGGTCGCCTTCTTGCGAGTGGCCTTCTTGCGAGTCGCCTTCTTGCGAGTGGCCTTCTTGCGAGTCGCCTTCTTGCGCGTGGCCTTCTTGCGGGTCGCCTTCTTGCGAGTGGCCTTCTTACGGGTCGCCTTCTTGCGAGTGGCCTTCTTGCGTGTGGCCTTCTTGCGTGTGCTTCGCTTGGCAGCCTTCTTACGGGTCGCCTTCTTCCTTGTGGTCCTCTTGGCGGCCTTCTTACGGGTCGCCTTCTTGCGCGTTGTGCGCTTCTTCTTCTTGGCCATTGATGACCTCCTTGGTTACACCTTCGCGTTGAGTGTGTCGCGTATGCGAATCACTTGCGGCATTGCCGCTTCGAAGCGTTGTACCTCGATTGGCGCATAGCCGAAAGTGTTTGCGCGCGATTTTATTCCGCGCGCAACTCATGCGCGCACGCGTACGCATGCGCAATGCGTGATGCGCATGCGCGCAAACATCGCTGCGCACAGCGCCACGCGTGACCATGCGCCCTACGCACGACGCGCAAATGGCGATTTTTGCACCACTTAGCCTGTGTGGGCACACTTTATTTTGCGCATTGCGCGTTGGTGCTGCGCGCAAGAAACATTCGAGTTGACTGCGACGCGCGCAAATTTGGTGCGCAATCGTCGCGTTGAAAAAAATGATGCGGGTGTTGTAATTCTTGCGTTGGCGGCACGAATGTATGCTTCGCAGCACATGAGCGGCATCAAACACTGGAAGCTGGACAACGGCCTGCGCGTCGTGGTGGAGGCCATGACTGATACGCGCGCAGTAGCGGTGCAGTGGCTCGTTCCGGCGGGCGCCGCGTGCGACGGTATCGGCCACGACGGTGATGCAACTGTGCTCGCTGAGATCATGCTGCGCGGCGCAGGCGATCGGGATGCCAGGGAGCATGCCCATGCGATGGAACGCCTGGGCGTGCGATGTACGACCACTGCCGGCGTGCGATTTCTGCGACTGGGCGCCACCCTGCTTGGCTCGCACCTGGACGAGGCCCTGCCGCTGCTGATCGACATGGTTCGCCTGCCCAGCCTCTCCCCCGATGCTCTGCCCGCGTGCCTCGCCCTCTGTGAGCAGTCTCTTGCCTCCCTTTCCGACGATCCCGCCCTCGCTGTAGGCATTGAGCTGGACCGCCGGCATCTCCCGCCACCCCTCAATCGCAGCGGGTACGGCCAACTGCCTGACCTGCGGACATGCACGTTGGAACGAGTCCGAGATGCTCATGCCCGTGGGTGTCGCCCCGGAGGCTCCATCCTCTCCCTGGCCGGAGACCTGAAGCAGGAGCAGCTCGCCGACACCCTGGAGGCATCGCTTGGCTCATGGGAGGGCGCCGCAACCGACCCTGAGTCGCTGGGCCCAGCCGAACATGGCACCCACCACGTGGAACAGGACACCAGCCAGTCGCACCTTGCCGGTGCCATCGTCGCCCCAGACGCGGGCAGCCCGCATCGAATGGCGGCGCGCATCGCGGCCACCGTACTTGGCGGCGGCAGCAGCAGCCGGCTGTTCACGCAGGTGCGGCAGAAACGTTCGCTCTGTTACAGCGTCGGCGCCGGTCATGCCGCAACACGGGACCACGGGCAGATCCGCTGGCATGCCGGAACGACACCGGACCGCGCAGATGAGACCGTCGCCGTGTGCCTCGAGGAGATCGATCGCATGCGACAGGGAATCGATCGCGAGGAGTTTGATCGTGCCATCGCGCGGCTTCGAAGCTCAGTCGTGATGCATGGCGAGTCCTCGCGTGCCCGTGCACGCAGTCTTGCCTCCGACGTGTTCACGCTCGGGCAGGGGCGATCCCTTGCCGCCATGCGTGACGAGGTCGAGGCCGCGACGCTCGAGGAGGTCAACGCGTGGCTCGAAGACGGCCTCGACGGCGCCTCGACGCTCGTGGTGCTGGGCCCTTCGCCCCTGGCTGCAGCCGACACGGCGCGCTGAAGGCTACAATCACGGGCCATGCTGAAGATCGAGGCACCAAGTGCCGGCACGCGGGTGCGTGTAACCGTGCAGACTCCCCTTCGCGATCGCACCTGGACACAGACGGTCGAGGGAGTCGTGATCCGCTGCCGCCAAGCGCCGACCGGGTCGTGGTACGCCGGATCAAAGCAGGATCGCCTCTGGCTCGATCGTCTCGAACTTCAACTCGATGACGGTGAGCGCACCGTGATCAACCTCGATCGCTACAGCGTGATCGAGGCCCTCGACACATAGGGTCTACTCGAATGGAACCTCGATGAGCCGCGGCTGTTGTGGTGATCGCTGCGTCGGGTTGGCGGCGTTTCGGCTCTCCATGAGCGGCTCGCCATTGATCAACCGCTCCGGGAATGACGCCAGCACAGCCTCAACCTCGTCGCTGTAGAAGCCCGTCTCGGCGTCAATGGCACGACGATCGAAGAGACCGACGGTGACCGAGCTGAAGCCTCGGTCGTCATCGTGGTAGAACCACGCCTCGTATCCTCGCCTCCGCAGGCCCGCGGCATGCTGCTCGGAGGCGGCGTGTCGACGGTCCGCCGGCCAGAGACCGCTCTCGAAGTCACCCCAGATGGCCACGTCCAAGGAGTAGAGGGGGTCCACCTGCGGGTAGGCCAGTCGCGCGGACCACAGGTCGTTGGGATGCAGGCGTCCCATGGACCGCGGCGCACGGAATCGCACGAGCATGACCTGGGGGAAGATGGCTCGGCCCCCGCCGCCGCGCAGTGACCGCAGGAAGTCCATGTCTGGTCGGGCCCGCGGGTCATCGGCACCCTCATATGCTCCGTAGACCAGGACAGCGCCACTTCGTCGCTCGCGGACCGCCAAACCGGATGCGAGGGCGGGGGATTGTGCCGCCAACTGCACCTGCATCTGTCGGGCAGTGTCCATGTGCCCATCTCCTGTGAATGTCGCCAGCGCAATGGCCCAAGAGCCCTTCCCAGGACCCACAGCGGCCCGATCAGGCGCCTCGTACCCGTCGCCCAGATCCAGAGAGGACAGGTCAATGCCCACTGGAGATGTGGAGCGAATGGGCGGGCCTCCGTCGCTGCATCCAGACACCAGCAGCAAGGCCAGCGCAGGCAGCCATCGTGCTGGAGAGGGGAGGGGCACGGGCGACATCCTAGCCTCCGGCGATCTGGTTCCAATTGGGCGTCCCTGGCCGCGCAAGGGAGGTTCCTATCGGACTTTACGGAAACTGGCAAAGAAGACCCAATGTTCAAGCAACGCTGGGGCCATGTTCGATAAAACCATTGCGTGGCGCTGGATTCCCAGCCGGAGGGGCATGGTGGTGCCGGGAAGCGATCACGCAAGGGTGGAAGGCGCGGGCCTGAGGGGCCAGGACTTGAGGAACATCGGCATCCGCTCTGGGTGCCAAGGAGCTAGGTGTCAATGCCAGACGTATCAGCAATTGGAAACACGGTGGTGGGACCGCTGCAGCAGGCTGCACCGGTAGAGGTAGTGCCGCGTGAAGGGGTGGAAGCCCCGGCGACCATTGCGGCAGGTGAGGCCGATCGCGTCGAGCTCAGCGAGCAGGCACGGTTGATCGAACAGTTGCGCGACATGCCCGACGTGCGTCAGGATCGGATCGAGGCGATCCGGGCGGCACTCGTCGACGGCACGTATCTCACGGACGAGAAGTTGCAGGTTGCCGTTGACCGGATGATCGACGAGATCAGCGGTTGATCCGGCACCATCCGCCACGTCACTCCCACACTCTCGGAATCGCCACGGCCTTCCTGGCCGTGGCCGCGCTCTGCCTGGGCACCGCGTGCAGCCCAGGCGTCACTGCAACGGCGGGTACCTCATTGGAAGCCTGGCCCTGGGGGCCGGCAACCATGCGGGTCCATCCGCTGACCCGATTTCGCACCATGCCCGACGGCCAGGCACGCGGCATAGAGGCTCGCATCGAATTGCGCGACGTAAATGGATACGCCTGCCGCGGCGTTGGACTCCTGACACTGCACATCACCAGTACCAGCGAGCTTCGGAAGTTCTCACGCCACGCCGTAGACCTCGCGGACCTCGCCACCAACAGTGAACGATTCGACGACGTCACTCGCACATACATCGTGCGCATTGATCTCTCGGACCAGAGCCATCTCCCGGACGTACTCGTGTTGCACGCGCAGTTCCAGCCGCCCGGGGATGTTGGTGCGATGACCGACGAGATGCGCATCGACGTGGCGCCCTGACGGGCTCAGCACGCCGAGGGATGCCAGATCGTCTTCATCTCGACGAAGGGTTCAATGGCCCATGGCGACGCAACCGCCTGGTCGCTTGGCCATGCATCGTCATCGATCGTCAGGATACGGACGCGCTTGAGATTCTCCGCCGCGCCCGCCTCCAGCAACGTGCGATCCTTCTTCCGGAGATTCGCGCCCGCGATCGCCGCGACCTGCCGGTGGGAGGCCACGTGCTCAAGCAGCTCCGAGTGCTTTCCCGTCAACAAGTTGATCACGCCCGCAGGCACATCCGATGTCTGGCAGACCTCGCCGAGGATCGCACCGCAGAGCGGGTGGGACTCCGAGGCGATCGCCACGATCGTGTTCCCAGAACAAAGCGGCGCGGCAATCAACGTGACCAATCCCAGCAATGCGGGCACATCGGGTGACACGACGGTGACCACTCCGGTGGGTTGCGGGATGGTGAAGTTGTAGTAGGGACCCGAGACCGGGTTGTGGGTCCCAAGTACCTGCTGGAACTTGTCGGCCCATCCAGCCATGTGCACGAGGCGATCGACTGATGCGTCGACCTCCTGGCGTGCCGCCGCCGGCGTCAACTCGCACGTCGTGGAGATCGCGGCGGCGAACTCCTCGCGGCGTCCCTCAAGCATCTCCGCCATGCGGTAGATGACTTGGCCTCGCAGGTACGCCGATGCGCTCTGCCACCCTTCCTGGGCGGCCTCCGCCGCCTCCACGGCATTCCGAAAGTCCTTGCGGCTGGCGCGACAGATGTGCGCAGCCACCCTGCCGCGACGGTCCATGATGGCCAGGGATCGGCCTGACTCGGTGCGCGGGAATCCGCCTCCGATGAAGAGCTTGTACGTCTTGGCAACCGCCAGCCGTGCCATGGTCAGGCAAACTCCACGTAGGACCGAAGTCCCTGCAGGCCGCCCTCGCGGCCGAACCCCGACTCCTTGAAGCCGCCGAAAGGACTCGCCGCGTCAAAGCGGTTGTAGGTGTTGCACCAGATCACGCCAGCATCGAGGCGACGCGCGAGCTCGAAGACCTTCGAGCCCTTGTCGGTCCAGATCCCGGCCGCAAGGCCATAGGGCGAGTTGTTTGCCCGCTGCAGCGCCTCCTCGGGCGTGCGGAAGGTCATGACCGCCAGAACCGGGCCGAAGATCTCATCTCGGGCGATCACATGGCTCGGCTGCACGCCCGTGAAGAAGCAGGGGTTGCACCAGTAGCCCTGCGAGGGGAGATCCCCGTCATGCACCTCGTGCAACTCAGCTCCCTCGTCGACGCCGGTAGCGACGAACGACTGGATCGTCTCGAGCTGCGAGCGGGAGTTGATGGCGCCGATGTCGGTGTTCTTGTCCATCGGATCGCCCACCCGAAGCGATCGCATGCGATGGGTGAGCTTCTCCACGACCTCGTCAACGATTGACTCCTCCACGAAGAGCCGGGATCCGGCGCAACAGACGTGGCCCTGATTGAAGTAGATGCCCTGGATGATGCCCTCTATCGCCTGGTCGATCGCCGCATCGGCGAAGATGATGTTCGGGCTCTTGCCGCCGAGTTCCAAGGAGAGCCTCTTTCCGGTGCCCGCGGCCCCCGCCGCCAGCAGCTTTCCAACCTCGGTCGACCCCGTGAAGGCGACCTTCTGCGTGCCGCGGTGCTCGGCGAGCATGCGACCGGTTTCGCCAGCACCCGTGATGATGTTCACGACGCCCGGCGGCAACTCCACTTCCTGGAGAATCTCCGCCAGTCGCAGCGCCGTAAGCGACGTGGTCTCGGCGGGCTTGAGCACGCAGGTGTTCCCACGGCCAAGGGCAGGAGCGATCTTCCAGGCTGCCATCATCAATGGGAAGTGCCACGGGATGATCTGCCCGCAGACGCCCACCGGCCGCGGCGTGCGGCCGGGGAAGGCGTACTGGAGCTTGTCCGCCCAGCCGGCGTGGTAAAAGAAGTGCTGCGCTGCGAGCGGGATGTCCACGTCTCTCGCCTCGCGGATGGGCTTCCCGCCGTCGAGCGTCTCGAGCACCGCGAGCTCGCGGGCCCGCTCCTGAATTCGCCTGGCGATCCGGAAGAGGTACTTGGCACGCTCACGACCGGGAATCCGTGACCATCGCGGCAGCGCGGCACGCGCTGCGGCCACCGCAGCGTCAACGTCTCCCTTGCCCGAAGAGGCCACGTCTCCAAGGTGCGCCTCGGTGGCCGGGTTGGCCGTCGCAAACCACGTGCGAGACTTGGGCGACACGAACTTCCCGCCGATGTAGAGCTTGTTGCGATCAGCCAGCTCGACGCCACAGGACTCCGGCGCGGCGCTGTAGTCCCAGACCGTCTCCGGCTGCGACTGCGGTCGTGGATCCTGCTCAGGCGTGGACTTGGCGCGCGTCATGCATCATGCCTCGCTGAAATCGTAGCTGGCCGCGTAGGTGCCCGTCAGTTGCTTGATTATCTGTCGCAGGAGGTCGTTGGCGAGGCTCGATGCCCCGAACCGAAAGAGGCATGGGTCCAGCCATGCGTCGCCGAGGGTCTCCTTGACCATGACCAGGTAGTGCAACGCCGCCTTCGCCGAACTGATGCCCCCAGCCGGCTTCATGCCCACCCTGGTTCCCGTCTCAAGCCACCAGTCGCGGATAACGTCGAGCATCACCAGCGACACGGCCATCGTCGCCGCGGGCTTCACCTTGCCCGTGGAGGTCTTGATGAAGACCGTCCCGTCGTCGACTGGGCCGGCGGCCGACGCGCCGCGGATGGCGAGTTCCGCCGCGGTGCGGACATTGTCAAGCGTCTCGAGTTCCCCGGTCTCGAGAATGATCTTCAAGTGCGCGGCACCACAGGCCTCCCGGACCTGTCGAATCTCGTCCTCGACGGCGTCCAGTCTCCCGCTGAGAAACGCGCCGCGGTTGATCACCATGTCGATCTCGTCCGCCCCGTCATGTACAGCGCGGCGGACATCGTCGAGCCGCACCTCCAGCGGGAACTGGCCGCTGGGAAACCCCGTCGCCACAGACGCAACCCGCACGCCGCTCCCAGCGAGCGACGAGCACGCCTCTCGCACCAGGCTCGGGTAGACGCAGACAGCGGCCACGGAGGGAAGCGGGGGATCGACTGGGGAGTCGTGTGGCGAAATGGCCTTGCGACACAGGGATCGCACCTTCTCGGGTGAGTCCCTCCCCTCAAGCGTTGTGAGATCGATCATTGACAGCGCCAGGCGGAGTCCCTGTGCCTTCGAATCCGTCTTGATCGACCGTCGGGTGAATGACTCCGCGCGCTGCTGAACCATGACGGAATCAACCGTGCGCCGCATGCGGCCATCCTACCAGCAGGTGCTGCAGATCAGTCCTGGTGTCCACGCTTGGAAGGCATCAGGCTGATTGCGACGACCACGCCAAACAGCACGAACATCATGCCGAAGCCCATCCAGGCGGCCGGGCCCTTGCGCAGGGAGGGGTCTGGCGGCACGCCGGTCTGGGCAGCCACGGCGGAGGCAGCGCTCAGAAGCGGCGAGATGGTCGCTGCAAGCACATAGAGGCGTCGTCGCATCCCCAAGAGCATACCTACGATTGCCCCGACGACCGCAATCGCTCACCGCTGGGCGCACCCAGCGCCTTCCAGATCTCCTCGGTGGCCTCACTGCGATTGAGCGTGTAGAAGTGCAGGCCTCGCGCGCCATTGTCCAGCAGGTCGGCGCACTGCTCCGTTGCCCACTGGATGCCCACCTGCCGCACCGAGGCATCGTCGTCCTGAAACCGCTGCAGTCGCTTCTGGAGCTTGGCGGGAATGTTGCATCCGGCGGCGAGTTCTGCCATACGACGCATGCCCGCCATCGAGGTGATAGGCATGATCCCCGGGATCAACGGAACGTTGATTCCCACGAGTTCGCACTGCTCTGACCAATCGTAGAATGCAGCGTTGTCAAAGAAGAGCTGCGTGCAGAGCCAGTCCACGCCCGCATCAACCTTCGCCTTCAGGTGCTCCATGTGCAGCAGCCGGTTGGGGGTGTCCGGATGGCCCTCTGGGAAACCCGCGGCACCTATCCCGAACGAGTGTCCCTCGAAGTTGCGGATCTGCCGTACCAGATCGATGGCGTGGTCGAAGTCGCCTTTGGCCGTAGCCCCTGACAGTGGCGCATCGCCCCGGAGCGCAAGGATGTTGTCGATGCCGGCACCCGTGTAGGCAGAGAGGATCTCGTCGATCTCACCTGCATCGTGCCCGACGCAGGTCAAGTGTGGGATGGGGTCGAGAGAGGTGTCGGTCGCCAGATGCAGCACGAGCTCATGCGTTCGATCGCGCGTATTGCCACCCGCCCCGTACGTCACGGAGACGAACGAGGGCGACATGGATTCGAATCGATGAAGTCGGTCCTTGAGCGATTTCCACCCCTGGTCGCTGCCAGGTGGGAAGAACTCGAAGCTAAACATCGTCGCATCGCGATCGAGAATCCGCTCGATGTGCATCCCTACAGGGTATCGCGACGCGACTCCTATACTCGCCAGCCGTGGCCGACCAGCCGCGCATCCCGAAGCCCACCGCGCGGCGTCTGAGCCTCTACCTGCGCGAGCTCGAGTCGTTGCTCGAGCAGGGGAAATCGACCATCAACTCCACCGGTCTTGGCGCTGCGCTCGATTTGACCGATGCGCAGGTACGCAAGGACCTTTCCACCTTCGGACAGTTCGGACGCCCAGGCGTGGGGTACGACATCACGGCCCTGCGAGCAGAACTTCGTCGCATCATGGGTACAGATCGCCAATGGAACGTAGTCGTCGTCGGGGCGGGCAACATCGGCACCGCCGTCACCCGCTATCCACGATTCGGCGACCGCGGGTTTCGTGTTGCCGCAGTCTTCGATGCCGATCCCGCCGTGGTCGGAAACACGGTGGCAGGCCACCAGGTGCTCCCCGTCAGCGACATCCAGTCGAGATTGCCCGCGATGAACATCTCGCTTGCCATCATCGCCGTGCCGGCGGAGGGAGCGCAGCAGGTCGCCGACATGCTCGTGGCCGCTGGCATCAGCGGCATCCTGAACTTCGCGCCGGTCTACCTCAGCGTGCCCGACGGCGTGGCGGTGTCGAGCGTCGACCTTGCACGATCCCTTGAGCAGCTTGCGTTCGAGATCTCGGCCGACCTGGCCTGATGATCAGGCGCCGGTCGTCGCCTCCTCGGGCTCCGAGGAAGCGCCTTCCTGGCCACCGAAGATCGCCGATCCCACCCGCACCACGTTTGCGCCGCACTCGATAGCGACTTCGAAGTCGCCGCTCATGCCCATCGAGAGCACGTTGAATGCCTCGCTGGTACGCGGCTCCTCGCACAACTCGTCGAAGATCTCACGGCATCGCTCGAAGACCGGCCGCACCGTCTCGGGGTCCGTGGACGCCGGCGCCATGCACATCATCCCGCGGGGACGAATGTTGATCATGGTGTCGAGTTGCTCGAGGATGTGCCCGAGGGCCGCCGGGGCGATCCCGTGCTTGCCTCTCTCGCCGGAGATGTTGGCCTGGATGAGCACCTCAACCACCTGATCTCGCTTCTCAGCGATCACCTGGATCTCCTCTGCGAGCCGAAGCGAGTCCAGCGAATGGATCATCCTCGCCATAGGAATGATGCGGCGCACCTTGTTGCGCTGCAGGTGTCCGATGAAGTGCCAGCGGATCGGTGACTCGAGGTCCGGTTCCCCCAACTCGCGGCGACGCTCGATGTACTCGTCGACCTGCGCGGCGATCTGCGTGAAGTGCTGAAGACGGTTCTCGCCGAAGTCAACGTGGCCCAGCTCAATCAGGTCGCGGACCTGTTCCATCGATGCGTGCTTTGTCACCGCAACGACATGAATGCCAGAGGGGTCCACCTCGGCCCGCGCCGCAGCAGCGTTGACGCGTTGGCAGACTGCCTCGTATCGATCCTTGATGGTTGTCACCGGGTCCCCTCCATGGGATTCGCACTGCAGCATAGCAGCGAAGGGGGTCTCGTCAGCAGGACTATCTCATCACGCCCAGGGCCTCGGCTGTGGAGGACCCGATGGCCGCCGGGCTCTCGGCGACCGTGACGCCACAGCCACGCAGGGCATGCATCTTCGCCTCGGCCGTGTCGTCGCTGCCCCCGATGATGGCCCCGGCATGCCCCATCCGCTTCCCGGGCGGTGCCGTGACGCCGGCGATGAAGGCCACCACTGGCTTTGACATCGATGAGGCGATCCAGTGACCGGCGTCTGTCTCGTCGCTCCCGCCGATCTCACCAATGAGGACGACGCCATCGGTTTCCTCATCGGCGTCGAACTGCTCCAGCAGGTCGATGAAATTCGCCCCCTTCACCGGATCGCCCCCTATCCCCACGCAGGTCGTCTGTCCGATGCCCAGCAAACTCGTCTGCCAGACGGCCTCGTAGGTAAGGGTGCCGCTGCGGCTGATGATTCCCACCGAGCGGCCGCTTGACGCGTCGACCGGAGCAGTGTGGATGTACCCGGGCATGATGCCGATCTTGCACCCGCCGGAAAACGAGGCTGTCGGCCCGTCGCCGGACACGAGGCGGCCGGGCGTGATGATGCCCGGGCAGTTGGGGCCGACCAGAACCACGTCTCGCCCGGCGAGTGTGGCTCGCACTCGCATCATGTCGGAAACCGGGATTCCCTCGGTGATCGCGCAGATGACCTTGATGCCCGCGTCCGCCGCCTCGAGGATGGCGTCAGGGGCAGACCGCGGCGGCACGAAGATCATGGAGGCGTCCGGCGCCGTCTCGGAGACCGCTTCGGCGACGGTATCGAAGATTGGCAGGCCATTGGCATCCTGCTGACCGCCCTTGCCGGGCGTCACGCCACCGACCATCGCCGTGCCGTAGTCGAGGCAGCCGCGCGTATGGAAGGCCCCGGCTGTGCCGGTGATGCCTTGACAGATGACACGTGTGGAGCCGTCGACGAGAATGGACATGCGCAGCCTCCCCGCGGGGCGACGCAGCATAGTCTCCGCCAGCATCGCCGGCCAGCGGCGACCAACTACACTTTCCCCCATGGCTGCCACGCCACGCACACCGCTGACCTACGCCGACTCGGGCGTGAACATCGAAGCCGGCGACCGGCTTGTGGACATGATCGCCGCGATGATGCGACGGACCCATGGCCCGCGCGTCATAGGCGAGCATGGCGGGTTCGCCGGGATGTTTCGCCTCGACTTTAACGAGCGCCTGTTCCAGCGAAACTTCCGCGACCCGGTCCTGGTGGCCTGCACTGATGGAGTGGGGACAAAGGTCAAGCTCGCCGCCGAGCTGGGCATCCTCGACACGATCGGCGTCGACTGCGTGGCCATGAATGTCAACGACATGATCGTCCAGGGTGCCGAACCACTGTTCTTCCTGGACTACCTCGGGCTCCATGCCCAGGACCCGGATGTGACGGCCCGCATCATCTCGGGCGTCGCAAGCGGCTGCGAGCAGGCCGGGTGCGCGCTCCTAGGCGGCGAGTGCGCAGAGATGCCCGACATCTACGCAGAAGGTGACTTCGACATTGCCGGATTCGCCGTCGGCGTCGTCGAGCTCTCGCGGGCCATCGACCCGATGCGCGTCGAGCCTGGTGACGTCGTGATCGGCCTGGCCTCCAGCGGCGTGCACTCCAACGGCTACTCGCTGGTGCGTCGCGTCATCAGGGAGGCGTCGTTGGATCTGGGGGTCCCGGTCGGGTCAGTCGACACCGACTCCACGCTGGGAGAGGTGCTCCTTGAGCCAACGCGGATCTACGTCTCGTCGATCCTGCACCTGCTGGCCCACTACACGGTCAAGCGGGTCGTCTCGGGCATGGCTCACGTCACGGGCGGCGGACTCGCGGGCAACCTCGCGCGCTGCCTGCCCGGGGACGTCGATGCGCACGTGCACCTTGATCGCTGGCGGGTGCCGGCGGTGTTCTCCTTCCTTCAGGAGGCCGGCGGCATAGAGGACGCCGAGATGCGACATGTCTTCAACATGGGCATCGGCTACTGCCTGGTGGTGCGACCGGCCTTCGCCGACTCGATCGTGCAGCAACTCACGGATCTCGGAGAGGAACCGGTCATCATTGGTGACATCGTGGCCGGCAGCGGCAGGGTGATCGAGCGATGATGCTCGCTGCGCTTCTTCTGGCCGCGGCCGCCGACGCGCCGGCGACCAACCTCGTCGAGCAACCCGCCTTCGTGCGGATTGGCGCCTGGATCCCGCGGCTCTCTGGCTTCGTGCAGGACGGTGGCGGGGAACTTGACCTAGAGACCGAGATCGACCTGCACTCGCATGAGACGACGGTGCTCGGGGAGTTCGAGCTGCGGCCAGTCGAGCAACTGACCCTGCGGCTCTCGGCCTACGAGTTCGCCGTCAGCGGCAGCGGAACGATCGCCACGGCGGATGCGTTCGGCGGAATGGCCTTGAGCATCGGCGACGCGTGGTCGGCCGACGTCGCCATGCGCGACCTCTCGCTAGAGGCTGCCTGGGACTACTGGCAGCCCTATCCGCGGGGCGGGGATGCCGTGCTCACCTTCGCGCCGCTCGTCTCCGCGCGGCTCATCGACATCGATCTGGATCTTCGAAACGACACGCTCGGCGAAGTAGTCGAGCAGGATCATGCCTGGACCATCCTGCAGGCTGGCCTTCGCGTGGACCTCGGCTGGAACACCGCCGATCGCATGGGCTGGATGCAGTCGCTCTCGATCGACTCCGCGGTGCTCGTGGGCGCGGTGCTCGGAGATGATGGCGGAAGCGCCGTGACAGTGCGGACCGGGATCGCCCTTGAGTGCCGAAGTGGGCTTTCGCTCTACGTCGGCTACCGCCTAGACGAGATCGAAGGCGAGGACGGAGACTACACCTGGGACGCCGGGCTCCAAGGGCTCTTCCTCGGCGGCCAGATTCGGTTCTGACTCCTCAGTCAGCGAGGACCGCCACCATCGCGCGCGCCGCAGCGCCGCGGTGGGACCGCGCATTCTTCTCAGGTGCCGACAACTCGGCGCTCGTGCGCCCCTCCTCTGGCAGGTAGAGCAGCGGGTCATAGCCGAACCCGTTCTCGCCGCGCGGATCGTCGATGATGACGCCCTCGAAGGTGCCCTCGGTCTCCGCGACGATCGTGCCATCGGCATCCGCCACACACATGGCGCAGACGAATCGCGCCGCGCGCCGCTGCGGAGGCACGTCCGCCAACATCGCAAGCAGCCGCTTGTTGTTGGCCGCGTCCCTGGCACTTCGCGTGTCGCCTTCGCCTGCAAACCTCGCGGAGTACACCCCCGGCTGGCCATCAATCGCATCGACTACGAGCCCCGAGTCGTCCGCCAGGCAACGGCGGCCCGTGTATCGGGCATATGCGACGGCCTTGATTCGGGCGTTCTCCGCGAACGTCTCACCGTCCTCCTCGGGTTCTGGCGGCAGTTCCTCGAGCGCGTCGAGTCCGCTGATGCGCCATCCGGCAGGCTTGAGAATGGCTGCGATCTCCTCCACCTTGTGTGGATTGGAAGTGGCCAGGAGCAGTTCCATGGTCACCCGCGCGCCCACTGCGCCGGCACGTCGCCATGGTCGGCGAGAATGCGGCTGTGGATGCCACCGCGCCCGCGCCACTCGCTGATCACCTGCAGCCAGGACGGCGAGAGTGCCTCCACTAGGTCGCGGCAGATGCGATCGGTGACGGCCTCGTAGAAGATGCCCTCGTCCCGGAAGGTGTGGTAGTAGAGCTTGAGGCTCTTGAGCTCGATGCAGCAGGCGTCAGGCAGGTACCGAACCGTGATCCGAGCAAAGTCCGGGTGGCCGGTCTTCGGGCAGACCGAGGTGAACTCCTCGTGCACGTGCTCGATGATCAGCCCCGCGGCAGGGGTGTCAAATGATTCCAGGAGGCTCGCGTCGGGCATGCTCAGAGTCCGTAGCGGAGCACCAGCGTAATGACCTTGGGCTGATCGGGGCGCGTCTCCAGCGAGCGACGAAACGCCCACCGCGCCTCCTCGTAGGCGTCGAATACGCTGCGGTCGCTCAGCAGCCACGCATTGAGTGCGTTGACGCCCACGCCGTTGAGCGCCCGCCAGTTCTCATCGTTGTATTCGACGGCCATCCGGTAGGCCCTCGCCGACGGTTCGTACTCTCCGAGGCGAAACCTCGCCCATCCGAGCCGCTCGTAGGCGTCGGTGGTGGGGTCAATGCGAACCAGTTGCTCGGCGGTGTTCGCCACCTCGGTATATCGCTTCTGGCGAGAGAGGAGGTGCATGATGTTTCGCATCAGGGGCGGCGAGGGGTCGGACATGGCCTCGGCTGCCGCGATGTACTGCTCGAGCGCCCGATCTTCCTGGCCCAGAAGTTGCAGCGTCGCACCGAGCGTGATGAAGGCTTGCGAACCACCGTCGCCGAGGTCGACTGCGCGCTGCGCGAATACCTGGGCACTTCGGGGGCGGCCCATCTGCAGGTAGGTCGTTGCGAGATTCAGGTTTGCCCCGACGTTCTCCGGCTCGATTGTCAGTGCGCGGTGGTAGGCCCGCACTGCCTCGACAAATCGCTGCATCATCTGCAGCGCCACGCCGTGGCCGTACTGGGCGCCGAAGTCCCGCGGCGACAACTTCGCCGCCCGCGCGAATGCCGGCTCGGCCTGGCTCCAATGACCTGCCGAGAGGTAGATCTGCCCGATGCCCACGTGCGCATCGACGGCGATGGGGTTCTCCGAGAGCACCTCACGGAAGAGCGCCATGGCATCTGCGTACTCGCCCGCATCGTGCGCGGCGGACGCGGCGTCCAAGGTCTCCTGCTGGGATGCGCTCAGGGCCGCTGCCGAGGGCTCAACGACCGGTCCAATGGGCCCCGTGGCCTGCGGTGGTCCGCTGCAGCCAAGGGTCGCCACGACAAGGAGCAGGGCCGGGAGTGCAACGCGGCAGGACATGGCACGCAGAGGGTACATGCAAGCCGCTATCGGCTCGGCAATCGAGCCCTCGCCATCCGCCGAAGTCGCGTGATGTTTACGCGATCCATGGGCCGGCCGGAGACGTCGTCTTCCTTGGCCGTCTCAAGGACCATCGGCACCCTCGCAAGGGCTCGATTTCCTAGGAGAGCCGCAAAGCAGCTGCGTCCACAGGTCCCCTCGCCGATGTGGGCGTGGCGGTCGAGGCGCGATCCCAGCGCCCCGATCGAGTCGTTGAGGTGCACAGCCCGCAGGTGCTCAAGGCCGCAGGAGGCGTCAAAGGACTCGAGAACCTCCCTTGCAGCGCCCGGGGTGCTCATGTCGTACCCGGCGGCCGTCACATGGCAGGTGTCGAAGCAGAAGCCCACTCGATGGGGCTCCCGCACCTGCTCGCGAACGGCTGCAAGGTGCCGGAAGTCATAGCCGAGGTTGGTTCCCGAACCGACGGTGGTCTCCAGACATGTCACGACGCGGTATCCGGGGAGATCGCGGTGCAGGCGATCGAGTGATGCCCCGATGCGACGCAGGCCGGCACGCTCCGCTCGCGAGATCGGGCCGCTGAGATCATTGGCCTGGCCTCGCAGCCGCGGCTTGCCCAGCCTCGCACCGGGGTGGGCCACCAGAAGTGGAATACCAAGCGCCTCGCAGCGTTCCATCTCGTCACGCTGCAGCGTGATCGAGCGGCCCCGCGCCGCCCGATCCGGCGATGCGAGGTTCACGAGGTAACTGTTGTGGCTGATGACCCGATCGCCGTCTTCCGCGTCGTCCCACCCCATCTGCGACAGCCGGCTCCACCATGCTTCGAGGTCCTCCGCGCGCAGCGGCGGCGCACGCCACTGCCGCTGGTTGCGAGTGAAGACCTGCACGCAATCCAACCGCAGTGCGCGAGCGCGATCGAGCGCATTGACCATGCCGCCGGCGATCGACAGGTGCGATCCGAGTCGATTGCGCCGGGCAGATGCTGGGCACACGGGAATCGCTGGCCTCAGCGAGCGAGGTGCCGGTCGAAGGAGAGCATCGCCGCAGGGTTGTCACCCACCTGGCGAATGCGCGCCAGGTTGTCGCGGGCGTTGACTTCCTCCTCGACCTGCTCGCTCACGAACCACTGGAAGGCGACCTGCACCGGCCACGCAGACTCCGATCCGGACATCGCGTAGATCTCGTTGATCTGCGCGGTGACCTGCTGCTCATGGCCCAAGGCGTCATCGAAGACCGACTCGAGCCCATCAAACGAGGTCGTCGGTGCTGACGTGCCCGTGATGGACACATCCAGATCCCACTCCTGCATCCAGCCGAGGATCTTCATTGCGTGCTCGTGCTCCTCGCTGGCCTGCGAGCGGAACCACCCGGCGATGCCGGGAAAGTTCTCGCGGTCGGCCCAGCAGGCCATTGCCAAGTACTGCAGCTCGGCACCGAGTTCATTGCCGATCTGCTCGTTGAGGAGCGTGTGTAGTTTCTTGCTGACCATTCTGTGATCTCCGATCCGGCACCGTGCCAGTCTCGAGTGTGTTTCAGGTAGTGACGACGCCGAGCATCGAGGCGGCAGCATGCGCGATGTCCGAGAAGTGCACCCCGCACTGGCGGAGCACATCCTCGGTCGAGCGAGCCGACTTCGGAATGCGGCGTACGTGAAGTTGCGTAATTGTGAACGCATCGCCCGCCCCGGTGCAGGCATCGGCCACGGCCGACCCGAGCGATGCGCCGTAGTTGTCCTCAACGACGAGGACATTTCCGCCGTTCTCGTTGGCGATGTCGAGCAGTTGTTCCTCGTCGAACGGAAGGCAGTAGAGATCGAGCAACGAGGCGTCGATGCCCTGCCGATCGAGTTCCTCGATCGCCGCGTTGCACTCGTGGATCATGTACCCGGCAGACACGATGAGTAGATCGCGGCCGCTGGTGAGCACCTGCATGCCGCCGAGCTCGAATCGTGTCTGTTCGTCGTAGATCATCTCGACGTCCGGCCGGTGGGTCCGCATGTAGCAGCAGCCCTCGCACTCGGCCATTTCCATCGTCAGGGCGTAGGCCGCCCAAGCGTCGGCGGGCTGGAGTACCCAGCAGCCCGGCTGGCCGCCGTGGTCGCGCATCGTCGCGAAGCTCCTGAACCACGCTATGTCCGGCAGCGACATCTGGCTCGGGCCGTCGGCCGCGAGCGATATGCCCGAGTGCGAGCCGACGATCTTGATGTTTGCGCCGCTGTTGATGGCCATCTCGATCTGGTCGTAGGCGCGCGTGATGAACTTCGCGAAGGATGAGCAGAACGGAATCTTCCCGGCTGCAGACAGCCCCGCGCCGACACTGACCATGTTCTGCTCGCCAATCTTGCACTCGACGAATCGATCCGCCAGCGCCTCGTCGGCGGCGAACCAGCACGCGAATGTGGAATTGCTCACGTCGGCATCGACGGCCCAGACACGGCTGTCGGCATGGCCGATCGCTTGCAGCGCCAAGCCGTAGGCCCGCCGCGTCGCCATCCTGCCAGTCTTGAGCACATCGCCCATGCCCCATCGCTCCATCGCCTCGGGGAAGCTCGGCGCCTCGGACACCGTCGGCTCGCTGCCGGACCAGTCCGGCGGCGGCGATATCGTCATCTCGGCGGTCGCGGTCGACACCGCCAGGGACTCGCCGGTCGCGGCGAGCTCCGCCAGCGCCTGCTCGAGCATCTCGCCGGCGGCGGGCTTGCCGTGCCAGTTGTCGCCCTGCATGGAAGGGACGCCCCAGCCCTTGACGGTTGTCGCGACGATCGCCATGGGCGTACTGCGACCCTCCTCGGCGAATCGATCAAGCGCTTCCTTGATCTGCGCTGGCGCGTGTCCGTCAACTGACGCCACCTCGTAGCCGGCAGCCTCAAGTCTCGCGGTGAGTCGCTCAGGTGACTGTTGTGCGCTGACTGCGGCCGCCTGCCCATAGGCATTGCAATTGAAGATCGGCAGGACATTTCGGAGACCCGCGTCGACGATGAAGTCCAGCGCCTCGGTAATCTGTCCCTCGCGCGCCTCGCCGTCACCGATGATGCAGTAGATGCGGCGGTCGAGTCCGTCTCCGACGGCGGCAACACCAAGGCCAGCAGCAACAGACAAGCCCTGGCCGAGCGACCCTGTCGCTGCATCGAAGAAGGCAACGCCTTCACGCGGATTGGGGTGTCCGTCCAGCGGAGATGCGTCTTCCCGCAGGTCGTCGAGGTGCGCCTCGGTCAGTGTGCCCGGCTCGCTGCCGAAGTTGACCGTCGCGCCCACGTCGGCGAGCGCCGCGTAGACGATGGGCACCGCGTGTCCCTCGCTGAGGACCAGGCGGTCCGATGTTGGATACTCCGGATGCGAGGGCAGCCATCGCATGACGTCGTACATGAGTACGGAGACGATGTGACCGAGGCTCATCGCGGTCGTGGGGTGTCCGCTGCCAGCCTCGGCGCACATGCGCAGGGCCAGCGTGTCGAGCTTGATCGCCTTGGCGTGTATTCCGACCTCGAACGTCATCTGATGTTTCCGTCCTGCTGGGGGTGTCAGGGGGGCACGGCGAGTCCTGAGGTCGCCAGTATCCCGCGAGGAGGTGTCCGCGGCAAGTTGGAACCCTGCGACGACGCAGCCAAGTTCAGGGTGAACCCCTTGTCCTGCTACACTCGGGCTCCCGAGGGGAGTGACCGAAAGAGGGATGAGACCATGACGGTGAAGCAGGCAAGCAGCATGAAGGTCGTGTGCGATCGAGACGCCCTGGTGGACGCCATGGGGCTGGTGACGGGCGTGATCGCCGGGCGTACCCCCACGCCAGTCCTCCAGTGCGTGCGGCTCTCTGCCGCTGACGGTCGACTCTCGCTGGCGGCCACCGACCAGGAGGTTTCCCTCTCCCTGGCCCTTCAGCAGGTGGACCTTGAGGCCGACGGAGAGGCCCTGATTCCAGCCGACAAGTTCTCCCAGATCGCTCGCAGTTGCCAGGACGCGACGCTGACGCTCTCCGAGGACGGCGACGCACTGCATGTGCGATCCTCGGATTCGAGGTTCAAGGTGTTCGGATTCCCGATCGCCGACGCCCCGGAGATCCAGGACACCAGCGAGGAGGGGCCCTCCTTCACGATCAGCGCCGCATCGCTGCACGGCCTCGTAGAGCGGACGATCTTCGCAGCCGCCACCGATCACAGTCGATACGCGATCAACGGCGTACTCCTCCACCAGAGTGACAACGACCTGCGAATGGTCGCCACCAACGGCCATCGCCTCGCAGTCGCCACCGGCTCCTGCGAGGGCGGAAGCGGCGAACGCAACTGCATCGTTCCGGTCAAGGCCATGACCCTGCTGCGACGACTGCTCACGGATGGCGATGCCACCGTGTCAGTTACCCTCGAGGAGGGCCGCGTCGTCTTCAGGATCGAGGATGAGGCAGGAGGCGTTTCGGTATTGACGAGCAACCTTGTCGAGGGCACCTTCCCACCGTTCGAGGACGTGATCCCCAAGGATCTCGATCGCAAGGTGACGCTCTCCACCGATGCGCTGGAGCGAGGCATTCGCCGCGCCGCGCTGCTCACCAGCGAGGACTCGCGTGGTGTTCGCATGGTCTTCGGCGATGGTCGCCTGCTGGTAACGAGCCGCTCGCCCGAGATGGGCGAAGCCGAGGTCGAGATCCCACTCGATGGATTTGACGGTGAGCCGCTCGAGATCGGGTTCAACCCGGCGTACATCGTCGATGCGCTGAAGGTCGTGGGCGCAGATGAGATCACCTTCGAGATGAAGCGCGGCGACAAGCCCGGCGTCTTCCGCGTCGGAAGCGACTTCGTCTATGTCATCATGCCAGTGAGCCTGACCTGATCAGGGGCCGCTGTCGAGCCGGCCGGCACGTCCGCGGCCTCCGCCGCCGCCCCGGCGGCTTCTGGCATACTTGACCGAACACCCCCAGGGCTTCACGTACTCGGGTGACACCTTCTCATCGGCGGTGATCTGCTTGACGACACGAAGTACGTGCGTCTGGGCCTTCTCACCTTCGCGCATGCGACTGTCGTCGCTGATGGCACCCTGGTAGCGAAGCACGCCCTCGGCATCGATCACATACACGTGTGGCGTCGTCTTGGCAGCGTAGACGTGGCCGACGGTCCCGTCGTAATCCATGAGCATTGGGACCTTCGCCTCGAGATCCTCGAGGAACTTCTTACCAGTCTCGAGCACAGCCTCCTTGGGGCGATTCGCGGTGGAGTTGATCGCCAGCCAGACGATGTCCTCGTCAACCTCCTTCAGGTCCTTGATCGTCTCCTGGACGAGCCCGGACTTCCAGACCCCCATGCAGTAAGGGCATTGCTCGTTGAACCATTCGAGTACGACGATGCGGCCCTTGTACTTGGCAAGCGAGTGCTTGTTGCCTGACTGGTCGGTCAATTCGAACGCCGGCGCCGCCTCACCGACGGTTGCCACATCGGGCTTCTTGTCCTCATCCGGTGCGGCAAGTGCCGCCAGCGTCAGCGTCGTCGATGCAAGTGCGATCCGCCACATGTCAGGCTCCTTCTGTTTCCGGCGACTCTGGCGTCACCGCTTCCTTCACCGGTATCCGAATGGTCCAGCAGGGGTCAGTGGTCTTGCGGCCGCGGATGAGCAGCCCCTCGACGACCAGCTCCTGGCCCCCCGCGTTCTCCGGCGCGAGGTCCAACGGTACACGGATTTCAATCCAGCCGCCCGTGGCGGTCCGCTGCTCCACGCCGAACCGCACGCCAGGGCGGTCAATGGGCAGGAATTCCATGGTCTCGCCGCCGTCTGGGGCGAGGATGTGAAGCCGGTCGTCTGAGATCGAGGCAACGGCGCCCTCCAGGGTCGCCAGCGGCGAAGGTAGCAAGCCTCGCCACCGCTCGATGCGCAGGTCGCGGCGGGGCGGTCCGTCGCCTTCGACTTCCGTGCCCACCTCGAGCGTCATCTGCTTGCGGCCCATGACGCACAGGCGCCTGCACGCGAGCCAGTCCACATCGACAGTGATCTTCGCACGTCCCTCGGTGAGTTCCGCCGGCGCCGTCAGCGGCACGAAGATCGCCGCCTGCTGGACATACCCGAAGGTCACGCCCTCGGGGCCAGTGAATGTCCGCGGCCGCGGGTACCTCGGCTCGCCGACGGTCCACCCATCGGGGGCATCGATCTCGATCCGCGTCGCGGCGCCGCTTGCGCCGGGATTGATCCAGTAGAGGTGCCAGCCGTCGTCAATGTCCAGCGACACCACGGCGTGGCAAGTTTGGCCTGGCCCAACCCAGCCAACGTCACAGGTCACGGCAGCCTCGGCGTGCGAGCCGTCGAGGGTTGCGAGGGCCGTGATGAGCAGTGTGGGAAGCATTGCCTGCAGGGGAGCGATTGGCGAGCACAACGCCTAAGGCCGGTCGCTATTCTGCCGCCATGATCGTATGCCTTGCAAGGATTCTGTCTGCATGCGGCCTGACGATGGCCATAGGCGGCTGCAGTACCGGCATCAGCGACCGCTACCTGGCTCACATCGGCGCGGCGGACGCCGAGGCGCTCGTGCGAAGTGGCGACGGATCGCTCTTCGGAACCGGCGGCGACGCGGTCCTCGTGGACCCTCGCACCAACTGGAAGTACCAAGCCGGGCACGTGTCGGGCGCCGTGAGTCTCCCAATGGAGCGCCTCCACGATCAACTCTGGATCCTCGATGAGTTCAAGACGGTCATCATCTACGGTGAGACCTGGAACGACGCTCTGGCGATCGCCATGAGCAAGGAGCTCATGAAGCGCGGCGTCAAGGATGTCCGCACCCTCCGCGGCGGCATCGAGGGATGGACCGACGCCGGCTTCAGCGTCGTCGTCGGCTCGGAACCGCGGTGACGGCGACCGCGGAGATCCTCGACCTTGACTACCTCGGACTGCCCGCTGCCATCGGGTGCTGGCTGCTCCGCGACGACCATCATGCGGCGATGATCGAGTGTGGCCCGGCAAGCACGTTCGGCTCGCTTGTTGCCGCGCTCGCCGAGCGTGGGCTGGCGCCGCGTGACATCACCGACGTGGTCGTCACGCACATTCACCTCGATCACGCCGGCGCAGCAGGTCACATGGCCGAGCATGGCGCGACGATCCACGTTCACGAGTTCGGTGCCCCCCACCTCATAGACCCCACTCGGCTCACCGCAAGCGCAACTCGCATCTACGGCGATGACATGGACCGCCTGTGGGGTCAGCTGCGGCCGGTGCCGCACGACCAAGTCCGGGCGGTCCGAGACGGTGATCGCCTCGAGGTCGGCGGCACCGAGTTGGTTGCCATGGAGACGCCGGGACACGCGCGGCATCACCACGCGTTCGCAGTAGAACTCGCCGATGGCCGCGCGTGCTTCGCCGGTGACGCGGCGGCGATGATCCTGCCCGTCGAGGGTGATCCGATCTCGCTTCCCATGCCGCCGCCGGAATTCGACCTCGACCTGTGGCGCGCAACCATCGACCGCATCGATGGGGCAGATTTCGACCGGTTGCTCCTGACGCACTTTGGCGCAATTGCGGATCCTGCCGCACATCTCGAGGCGCTGCGAGGAGAACTCACCGAGCAGGTTGCGTGGATTCGAGCGAGCGATGACCTCGACGCCTACCGCGCGTGGATGGGCGAACGGATGGCCGCCCAGGGCGTCAGCGGCGATGAATTCACGCGCTACATGGGCGGTCATCTGCTCTCGATGAACCTCTCGGGGGTGCGTCGGTGGCTCGCGGAGGGCCAAGCGGGGGGTTGACCCTTGCCCGATGGCCTGCCCGTGGTACCCTCACGGGACTGGCCATGGAGGGCCTGTATCGCTTATGGGACCCCCTCTGGGCAACCTTGGACGGTCCCCGTGCGAACCAATGAATGCCAGGCTGCATCGAGTGGGCAAGGAGCCCCCGCCGAAAGCCGACATTGAAGAGACGAGGAAAGGGAGCCCCCGCCAATGCTCGCACGAACCACGCTGACCATCGCACTCGCCGGCCTCTCCATGGCCGCCGCGGATCGAGCCATCCAACACCGACCCGCTCCGCAGCGCGGACCGCAGGTCGCCCATACCGGGCAGGACCCGCGATCGGCCAACGCCGACCGTGGCGCAGTGGGCCTCATGACCGAGCGCGTCGCCAGCGGCCTTGCGCGACCAGTGATGGTCACGCATGCGCCGGGTGACACGTCCCGCCTGTTCATCGTCGAGCAGCGCAGCGGCAGCACCGGTCGCATCAAGATCCTCAACCTCAACACGGGCTCGGTCAACGCGACGCCATTTCTGAGCGTCACCGGCGTGAGCACAAGCAGCGAGCAGGGGCTCCTAGGTCTCGCGTTCCACCCCAACTACGCATCCAACGGCTACTTCTACGTCAACTACACGGCCAGCAGTGGCAGTACGACCATTCGTCGCTACAGCGTCTCGAGCGATCCGGACGTCGCCAACTCGAGCAGCGGCTACACGATCATGACCATCAGCCAGCCCTACTCGAACCACAACGGTGGCTGGCTGGGCTTCAGCCCCATCGACGGCTATCTCTACATAGGTACCGGTGACGGTGGCAGCGCTGGCGACCCGGGCAATCGCGCCCAGGACATCACCAGTCAGAAGCTCGGCAAGATGCTGCGCATCGACGTCGACGGCGGCTCGCCCTACGCAATCCCCGCCGACAACCCATTCGTCGGCGTGACCGGCGACGACGAGATCTGGGCATACGGACTGCGCAACCCCTGGCGCTGCGACTTCGATGACAAGACCGGCGACCTCTGGATCGCCGACGTAGGCCAGAACGCCTACGAGGAGATCGACGTCCAGCCGGGCAATTCCGACGGCGGCGAGAACTACGGCTGGCGCTGCTACGAGGGCAACAACTCCTACAACACCAGCGGTTGCCCAAATTCGTCCACGATGACCTTCCCGGTCTGGGCGTATGGCCACGGCAGCGGCTGTTCGGTCAGCGGTGGCGCGATCTACCGCGGCTCGGCGATCCCGAGCCTGCAGGGCACCTACTTCTTCGCTGACTACTGCACCAACAAGATCTGGTCCTTCCGTTACGAGGGTGGAAGCGTGACCGACTACCAAGATCGCACCAGCGAGCTTGATCCCTCTGGATCGCAGTCGATCACCTCAATCAGCGGCTTCGGCGAGGACGCCAACGGCGAGATCTACATCTGCGACCTCGGAGGCGAGGTCTTCAAGATCCTCAGCGAGGGCATCACCGGCGCATGCTGCATTGGAAGCAGCGGCACTTGTGTGGACATCTACGAGTCCAACTGCAACGCCGGGGGCGGCACCTGGATGGGCGAGGGCACGACCTGCGACAGCGGCGTCTGTGATCCCAACCCGTGTGAGGGCGACGTCGACGGCAGCGGCAGCGTGGATGTGACGGACCTGCTTGCGGTGATCGCCGCGTGGGGTGACTGTGACGGCTGCTCGGCCGACACCAACGACGACGGCGTCGTGAACGTCACCGACCTGCTGGCCATCATCGCCGCGTGGGGCCCATGTCCGTAAGGCCGCCCTTCCCACTGGCCATCGTTGCGTTCACCGCGGCGGCTCCGGCCCTGGCAATCCCGCCAACGGTCTTCGAGAACCAGGTCGAGGCCGACGGAAGTTCGACGCTCATGGCGCCGACTGCCCAGATTCTGGACATGCGCATCGACTCTGGTGCGATCGTGAATCGATCGGCCAAGGCAAGTCCGACGTGGACCTACCGCGTGCACGTCGATGGCGCGGCGTGGATGCGCATCTGGTTCGACGATGTGGTCCTGTCACACGGCAGCACGCTGCGTATCACCTCCCTGCATGACGGCGAGACCCAGTTGCACGATGGCGTCTCGATCGCGCAGTGGAGCGAGACGTCGGCATACTTCAACGGCGACACGATCGAACTCGAGCTCATCTCCGCCCCGGGGACGTACGCCGATCGCGTGCAGATCCACTCGGTGACCTACGAGGCTGGGGCCGCGGCACGGGGGTCGTGCGGCATCTGCGGCAATGACGATCGCGTTCCTTCCTTCGAGAACCACTCAGGCCGATTGTCCAACGGCTGCAGCGCGACGATCTACAGCACGAACAGCTGCATCGTCACGGCTGGTCACTGCGTCTCGCAGGGCCAGTTGATGCTGTTCAACGTACCCCCGTCCAATCCTGACTGCTCGACTAACCAGCCGCCGGTGGCGGACCAGTTCCCTATCGTCGACTGGATCTACGAGAACGCCGGAGTGGGAGACGACTGGGGGGTGCTCCTGCCCGGCGTCAACTCCGAGGGGCTGTTGCCCTACGAGAAGTACGGCATGATGATTCCCATCGCGTCGGGGCCAGCCGAGAACGGGGACACCGTCGAAACGCACGGCTATGGCCAGGACAGCCAGTGCGAGCGGAGTGGCGTCCAGCAGACGACCAGCGGCACGATCAATGCCGTCAACAGCCAGGACTACTCCTGGGACATGGACACCACCTACGGCCAGAGCGGGTCGAACTCGGTCCACGAGGGCCAGATCATCGCCGTGGTGACCCACTGCAGCAACGACAACTGCACCAATCGGGGTACCCGCGTAGACGCCTCCGACTTCGCCGCAGCGCGAAACAGCCTCTGCCCGGGCGCCACGGGCGCCTGCTGCTACCAGGGCCACTGTTTCGTTATCGCCGAGGCAAACTGCAATGCTGGCGGGGGCACCTATCTCGGTGACAACACCACCTGCGATGACAGTCCCTGCGCAACACCTTGCCCGGAGGACGTCACCGGCGACGGCAACGTGAACGTCTCCGACGTGCTGGCGGTCATTGGAGCGTGGGGACCCTGCAGCAGCTGCGACGAGGACATCGACGGCAGTGGCAGCGTAGACGTCACCGACCTCCTCGCGGTCATCGGCGCATGGGGCCCGTGTCCCTGACCGACGGCGGGGGTCTGTATACTTCGCGACTTCGGGCTGGTAGCTCAGCTGGCTAGAGCGCGCCCCTGATAAGGGCGAGGTCGGTGGTTCGAGTCCACTCCGGCCCATT